>JBFGIM010000038.1:0-21159 GCA_041577695.1 Myxococcota bacterium
ACGTCCGAAGGGGTAATGAGCATCAACAGGTCGCTAATAGCTCTCTTCGGGGTTACGGTATCGTCAGTTGTGTAACGTCGTCCTGAAGGCATTTCTTATCTCCGTTAGGTCTTAAGGGAGATGTTTTTGGCATGTGCTATACGCTGAAGCCGCAACACTTCCCTAATGTTGTTATGGGATAGCGCTTCTGCGTAGTCGGCTCTCAAATCATCCGCTTCGTCCGGGGGCGCACCACCACCCATTCGAGGCTCGGCTCGGTGACGGCCGCGACCCCGCGCAGCGCCGCCTCGAGCTCGGCGGGCTGGAAACGACGGCCCTGGCTGGTGAGCAGGTCGGCGAAGCGCCCGCCCCAGAGCCCGCGCACCGTGGTCTCGCCGCACGTGCACGGCTCGCGGACCAGCGCGCACGCCTCCTCCAGGTCGTAGCGAAGCAGCGGGTTGTCGCGGCCGAAGGTGGTGACGACCAGGTGCCCCCAGGCGTTGTCGGGAACCTCGCGGCCGGTATCGGGATCGACGGCCTGCACGACGGCGTGGTCCTCGTTCAGGTGCGCGCCGGTCTCGCCGCAGCTCGAGCCCAGGAACGCGAAGCACTCGAGGCCGGCCGTGGCCAGCGGCATGCCCTTGCCACGCCCGTAGCCCGGCGGCGGCTCGAAGGTCAGTCCCAGGTCGTCGCGCGGATCCAGACCCAGCTTCTGCGCCACCTCGAGGAAGCGACCCAGCGCGAATCCCATGAAGGGCACGTCGGGACGGATGCGTTGCCAGGCCCGCAGCGCCACCTCGGCCTTCTCGTCGTCGTCGGGCGGCGGCACCCACAGGTTCACCAGCCCCATGTACTCGTAGACGCCGGAGAGCAGCAGGCCGCCGCCGTAGAGATACGCCGGGTGGGCGTGGGTGGCGATCATTCCCGGACGTAGCCCGTGACGCCAGAAGTTGCGCGCGCCGCACTCGTGCTCCACGTGCAGGTCGTGGCGCGTCCACATCATGGTGGTGGGCGTGCCGGTGGTGCCGGTGGACTGGCCGAGTCGCACGCAGCGGTGCACGTCGGTGAAGCGGTAGTCGCCGTACGGGGGCACGGCCGCCTCGGCATCGCGCAGCTCCTGCTTGGTGGTGAGCGGCAGCCGCGCCAGATCGTCCACGCCCTCGACGTCGTCGGCGTGGCCGACGCCGGCGTCGCGCAGCTTGCGGGCGAAGAACGGCACCGGCGTCTCGAGGGCGCGGCGCACCCCGGCGCGCACGCCCTCGTCCTGGAGCGCCCGGCGCCGGCCTCGGTCGAGGGTCTGCGCGTCCGGGTCCCAGAAGCGCTGGTCGGGATCGCGCGCGGCGGGTCCCAGCACTAGAGACCGTAGAGGCGCGCGGCGTTGCCGCCGATCATCAGCCGCGCCTCGTCGAGCGGCACGTCGCGGAAGTGGGTCTCGAGCACCTGCTGCGAGTGGGGCCAGGTGGAGTCGGGGTGCGGATAGTCGGTGGCCCACATCAGGTTCTCGACGCCGAGCCGGTGGCGCTGGCCGACGCCGTAGGTGTCCTCCTCGAAGGTCGCCATCATGTTGCGCCGCCAGTAGAAGCTGGGCATCTCGGGCAGCATGCCGTAGTGGTCCCAGCCGTGGCGCTTCTTCATGGTGTCGAGGCGTTCCAGGAAGTACGGAATCCAGCCGAGACCGGCCTCGACCAGCACGATGCGCAGGTCGGGGAAGCGCTCGAGCGTCCCGGGCACGATCCAGCCCGCCAGCACCTCGGCCATGAAGATCGGCGGCAGCGACTGGAAGATGCCCTTGGCCGGCGTCGGGTCGTAGCCCAGCACCTGGAGCAGGCCGTCGTTGGCGCTGACGTGCTGGCTCACCGGGATGCGGGCTTCGGACAGCAGCGACCACAGCGGGTCGTAGCAGCGGTCCGAGTAGTGGGGCGCGCCCAGGTCGAGCGGGTAGAGCGGCAGCATCATCGCGCGGGCGCCGGCCCGGGCCAGCCGCTCCACCTCCTCCACTGCCTCCGCCACGTCGAAGATCGGCGCGATGAAGACCGGCAGCAGGCGGCTGAGGTCGTGGGCGGCAAAGGCCAGCGCGGCGTCGTTGTAGGCCCGGAAGCAGGCGCGACGCGCTTCCGGCTCCAGGCTGCGGAAGGCGGCGCCGCACATCACGTCGGTGTAGAGCACCTCGGCCTCGACGCCGTCGATGTCCATGTCCTCCAGGCGTTCCTTGGCGTGGAACTCGCCCTTGCGCTCGGCAGCCTCCCAGGGCTTGGCGGCCGACGGCATCCCCGGCGCCTCCCCCGGCTTCTTCTTGAGGCGCGCCGCCATCTCGGCGGAGAAGCTGGCGCGGGCGCGCGCGTAGTCCTGATGGTGGCGCGGAGCCAGGTGCTCCAGCACGTCCGGGTCGCGCAGGGTGACGTGGGAGTCGGCAGATACGATGCGTTCGGGCATCCGTGATTCCCCGGCGCTTCCGGCCCCCATCGCCGAATCTGACGGTATATCAGATATCGGCCCCCGGTGCGCGCTCGGGCCCGTTGGCTGCGGCCGGTTGCCCCCCGCGGCGCGGGGGCCCATGCTCGGCCCCACACGGCGTACACCCCACCCCGCCGCGCGCGGGGCGGGGTTTCGTGCGTCCGCAGCGCCATCCCCCCCGGCCGCCGCGCGGGGAGGGTCTTCGTACGTGGTCGGCACGACCGGGCGAAGAAGGGACGAGACGGGATGCGCGAGCAGGTCGGGCTCGACTTCGGAACCACCAACAGCGCCATCGCCCGGGCGGGCGACGGCGAGCTGCGGCTGGCGGAGTTCGAGTCGGCTGCCGGTCCGACCCCCGCGTTCCGGTCGATCCTCTACTTCGAGTGCGACGAGGATCGTCCGGGCCTCGGCCCGCTGGCGCGTGCCGGACCGGCCGCGATCGAGCGCTACCTCGAAACCGCCGGGGAGGGACGCCTGATCCAGTCGCTCAAGAGCTTCCTGGCCAGCCCGCTCTTCGAGGCCACCGACGTCTTCGGTCGGCCGTATCCGCTGGAGGATCTGATCGGCGACCTGCTCTCGGCCCTGCGCGAGGCGGCCGAGCGCGTGCTCGGCGACCTCGGCTCGCGGGTCGTGGTGGGTCGCCCGGTCCGCTTCGCCGGCGCCCGCCAGCCGTCCGACGAGTGGCTCGCCCTCGAGCGCCTGCGCTCGGCGCTGACCCGCGCCGGATTCGACGAGGTGACCTTCGAATACGAGCCGGTGGCGGCGGCCTATCATTACGCGCGGCGACTGCGCGAGCCCGAGTTCGTATTGATCGGCGATTTCGGCGGCGGCACCAGCGACTTCTCGCTGCTGCGGCTGCGGCCCGGCGAGGATGCGAGCCGCCACGAGATCCTCGGAACCTCCGGCGTCGGACTGGCCGGCGACGCCTTCGACGCGCGCCTGGTGCGGAACGCCGTATCGCCCCACCTCGGCCGTGGCAGCCGCTATCGCAACCCGTTCGGTCAGGTGCTGCCGGTGCCCCACTGGCTGTACCGCAACGTCGAGCGCTGGCACCACCTGTCGTTCCTGCGCTCGCCGAAGACGCTCAGCCTGTTGAGCGAACTGGAGCAGGAGGCGCTGGAGCCGGAGAAGATCGCCCGGCTGCGCCACCTGGTGCACGAGGATCGGGGCTTCTACGTCTACCAGGCCGTGGAGTCCGCCAAGCGCGCCCTGTCGGAGAGCGATTGCACGCGGGTCCGCTACGCCGACGGTCCGATCGAACTCGACCGGGCCGTGGAGCGCGCCGACTTCGAGACGTGGATCGAGGACGAGCTGGTCGCCATCGCCGACTGCGTCGACGAGCTGCTGCGCGACACCGAGGTGACCGAGGACCGAGTGGACCGCGTCTTCCTGACCGGAGGTAGCGCCTTCGTTCCGGCGGTGCGGCGTCTCTTCGTCGCCCGCTTCGGCGCCGAACGCCTGCGCGGTGGCGAGGAGCTGAGCTCGGTGGCGAGCGGACTCGCTCTGGCCGGCACCGCTCGAGCTCCGTGAACCGGCGGCCGCTTTGCGGCCCGCCCATCGATCGCAGAAGCTGCCGACTCGGCTCGGTCCCGAGCGGAGTCTCTCATGGAGGTTCTCGATCTCGACGGCACCCGTCCCCGCACCTGGACCCGGACCGCCTCGCTCGCGGTCCTGACCATCGGCCTCGTGATCGCGGGCACGGCGCAGGCAGTCGACGGGCTGGTGCTCTCGGAGCTGCTCTACGACGCCGAGGGCAGCGATGCCGGGCTCGAGTGGATCGAGCTCTTCAACGGCGGCGAACGGAGCGTCGACCTCTCCGGCTGGAGCCTGGGCTGGGGTGGCAGCGACTACAGCTCCGGAACGCTCCAGCTCGAGGGCGAGATCGCATCCGGCGACTACTTCGTGCTCGGCGGGCCGGAGAGCGCTCCGGCCAACGGCGAGCCCTTCTTCGATTGGGCGCTGGACCTGACGCCCGACCTCCAGAACAGCGGCGCGATCGCCGACGGGGTGGCGCTCTTCGCGCTCCCCGCGCAAGCGATCACGGCGGAGACCGTTCCCGACTTCGCGGTGATCTACGGCGAGGAGAACGCCAGCGGACTGCTCGACGCGAGCGGCTCGCCGGGCTGGGTGGACGTGGGCGACGCGCCGGCCGGTGCCAGCCTCGAGCTCCTCGGCGACTTCGGCGGCGAACCCGTCTGGCAGCTCCAGACCGAGCCGAGTCCGGGCGACGGTCCGCTCACGGTTCCCGAGCCGCTCGCCACCGGGTGCGCCGCCATCGCACTCGCCGCCCTGGGGTCGCTCGCACGCCGGCGGCGGCACCAATCGGGCATCGCTCCGCGCCTCCGATATGATTGCGCCCGAACGGGAGGGAGTGGTCATGTCGTTGGCGGGACGCGTCGCCCTGGTGACGGGAAGCGGGCGGGGCATCGGGCGGGCCATCGCGTTGGCCCTGGCCGAAGACGGTGCGGACGTGGCGGTCAACTACCGGCGCGACGGCGACGCCGCCGCCGAGACGGTGGCCGCCATCGAGGCTCTGGGGCGCAAGGCCCGGGCCTACGCCGGATCGGTGGACTCCATCGAGGACAACCAGAAGATGGTGGACGCGGTGCTGGCCGATTTCGGCACGGTGGACATCCTGGTCCACAACGCCGGCATCGCCAGTCGCGGCCAGACGGTGAAGAACACCGACCCGCTCGAGGTGGAGCGGGTGGTGCGCGTCCACGCCCTCGGGCCCCACCACCTGACGCAGCTGCTGATCCCCGCCATGCGCGAGCGGCCCCGGGCCGACGTGATCATGATCTCGAGCGTGGCCACGCTCTACCACGGCGCCGGTGGCGCACCCTACAACATGGGCAAGGCGGCCATGGAGGCATTGGCCTTCACCCTCGCCAAGGAGGAGCGGAAGCACGGCATCCGGGTCAACGTCGTCGCGCCCGGCCTGGTGGAGACCGAGATGGGCCGCCGCCTGATGAAGGCGACGGCGGGCGTCGAGGATCTCCGCAAGCTCGACGCCATGATGCCCTTCGGTCGCGTCTGCCAGCCCGAGGACGTGGCGTCGGTGGTGCGCTTCCTGTGCTCGGACGAGGCCGGCTACGTCACCGGCGAGAAGATCAACGTCCACGGCGGCGGCCAGTGATCGAGATCTTCTCCCAACCCGAGGCCTGGGTGTCCCTATTGGTGCTGACCGCGATGGAGATCGTGCTCGGCATCGACAACATCGTCTTCATCTCGATCCTGTGCGGGCGACTCCCCGCGGAACTGCAACTCAACGCGCGCCGGCTCGGGCTGGCGGTTGCGCTGGTGGCGCGCGTCGCGTTGCTGCTGGCGATCTCGTGGGTGCTGCGGCTCACCGATCCGCTCTTCACCCTGGTGCGCGAGTGGAGCGGCAAGGACCTGATCCTGGCGGGCGGCGGCCTCTTCCTGCTCTACAAGGCGACCCACGAGATCTACATCAACGTGGAGCGACCGGAGGAGCACCACGCGCCCGAGGTCGGCCAGGAAGCGGTTCCGCTCGATGCGCGCGGGACGCGGCGCCTCTACCTGGCGATCATGTTCCAGGTGATGCTGCTCGACGTGGTCTTCTCGCTCGACTCGGTGATCACCGCGGTGGGCATGGCCGAACACGTCCCGGTGATGGTGGCGGCGGTGCTGGCCGCGGTCATCGTGATGATGATCTTCGCCGGGCCGATCGGAGACTTCATCCAACGCCACCCCTCGATCCGGGTGCTGGCGCTGGCGTTCCTGGTGCTGATCGGGGTGATGCTGCTGCTCGAGGGGACCGGCCAGCACGTGGCCAAGGGCTACATCTACTCGGCGATGGGATTCTCGCTCTTCGTACAAACACTAAACCTGCGCATGCACGCCCGGATGGGCAAGATCCGCAGACCGAAGGCATAGGGATTCGCGGCCCGCTCCATGTCTCCGCCGACGCCGAACCCCGAAGACCGGGCCCGCTCCGCGCGAACGGCCGCACTGCCCACGTGGCTGGCGCGCCGGGTGGAGGAGCACGGCCCGCGCGACGCAGTGGTCGCTCCCGGCGGACGACTGTCCTACGTCGAAGCCAGCGCCCGCTCGGCGCGCTGGGCGCGCACCCTGGTCTCCGGCGGTGTCGGCAAGGGCACGCGCGTGGGCGTGCTGCTGCCGAATGGCCCCGAGTGGGTGCTGGCCTGGCTGGCGGCGGCGCGCATCGGCGCCCTGGTCGTGCCGATCAACACCTTCTTCAAGACCCGCGAGCTGGGTTGGATGCTGCGCCACGCCGATATCGACACGCTGATCTGCTCCGGCCGCCTGCTGGACGACGACCCGCTGGCTCGCCTGGAGGAGCTGGCGCCGGGCCTGCGCACGAGCCGGGCCGGCGCGTTGCGCAGCCCCGAGCTGCCCGCCCTGCGGCGCGTATTCGCCTGGGACGCCGGCGAGCGGCCCTGGGTGGATCCGGCTCGGATGCTGGACGCGGGCCCCGAGGACGTGGACGAGGCGCTGCTCCGCGCCCTCGAGTCCGAAGTGGTCGCCGCCGATCCGATGGTGGTGCTCTACAGCTCGGGGAGCACCGGCGATCCCAAGGGCGCCGTGCACAGCCACGGCAACGTGCTGCGTCAGGCGGCGCGACTTGCGCGGCTTCGCGAGCTCCGCAGCGACGACCGCGTCTGGTCGCCGATGCCCTTCTTCTGGGTCGGCGGCCTGGTCTTCTCGCTGGCCAGCGGACTCGACGTGGGAGCCTGCCTGCTGGTGCAGGAGCGCTTCGATCCCGGTGAGACGCTCGCCTTCCTCGAAAGTGAGCGCGCCACCGTGGCGATCGGGTGGCCCCACTTCGGCAAGGCGCTGGCGGAGCACCCGGACCGCCCGCGCCGCGATCTCTCGGCGCTGCGCGCCGGCAACCTGCCCGGGCTGCTGCCGGCCGAGATCTGCCCCGACGACCCGGAGCTGCGACCCAATGGCCTGGGCATGACCGAGACCTGCGGCCCCCATACCTACACCGGCGAGGAGCCGCTCTCCGAAGCGCGGCGCGGCGTCTTCGGCCCGGCGCTGCCCGGCGTCGAGCACCGGATCGTCGATCCGGAAACCGGCGCCGAGCTCGCGCCGGGCCAGCGCGGCGAGATCTGCGTGCGGGGCGGCAGCCTGATGCAGGGCCTCTACAAGCGGGAGTCGGCCGACGTCTTCGAGCCGGATGGCTTCTACCGCACCGGCGACGCGGGCTTCTTCGACGCGAAGGGAGAGCTCCGCTTCGAGGGCCGCCTGGGCGAGATGATCAAGTCGGCCGGCGCCAATGTGACCCCCAGCGAGGTGGAGAGTGCGCTGATGGCCCTGGCCGAGGTCGAGGCCGCCTACGTGGTCGGCGTCTCGCACGCGGAACGGGGAGAGAGCGTTGCCGCCGCGGTGGTGCTCGTGCCGGGCGTGGAAGCGAGCAGCGACTCGCTGCGCCAGCAGCTTCGCGGTGAGATCGCCGTGTACAAGGTGCCGCGCCACCTCTGGCTGACGCGGTCCGACGCCCTTCCCTTCCGCGACACCGGCAAGATCGACAAGCAGGCGCTGCACGCGATGCTCGAGGCCCGTGTCGGCGCGGGCGAGATCTAGCGATGCGGCGAGCTATCCTCTCGCGCGTGCGGCAGCTTCGAATCGAACGCGCAGCAGTCCTGGCACTCGCTCTCGCCTGGCTGGGATCGATCGCGCCCGGCGCCCGCGCGGACGCGCCCGGCTACGAGTACGCAGACCAGCGCTTTCAGATCGAGGTGTCGGTGCCCGGCGACACCGGCAGCCTGCGTGCCGAGATCACGCCCCGCGCACCCTGGAAGCTGAGCGCCGACTTCCCGATCCGCTTCAGCGTGGAGGGCGGACCCACGGCCCGCACCCCGGTGCCCGGCAGCCCCGACGGCGCCATCCTGGACCTGCCGCTGTCGGAGCTGCCCAGCGGCCGCATCAGCGGCCGCATCAGCGTGGCGGTCTGCCAGGGCGAGCTCTGCGAGCGAGCCGACCACGATTTCCAGATCGAGACCCCGTAGGCTCGGCCGGGAGACCTCCCGCCCCCCCGGCGACGTCGCGGACCTCTTGCAATCTGCTGATATCGATGATGATTTTGTTACATTGACTTTCTACCTGCACGCAGGTAGAAAACGGAATGGCTTCAGCCCAGCCTGGCGGACGCGCCGAGCGGACCCGCGCCTCGATCCTCGAGGCGGCGGAGACCTGCTTCGCCGAGGGCGGCTTCGCGGCGACGCGGCTGGAGGACGTGGCCGCCCGCGTCGGTATCCGCCGGGCCTCGATCGTCTACCACTTCCGCGACAAGGCCGAGCTCTACGACGCGGTCCTGGCCGACGTGATCGGCGATCTGCTCGAGCGCGTCACGCCGGTGCTGACCGGCCCGGGCTCGCTCGTCGATCGCAGCACCGCCGCCGTGTCGACCTGGATCGACTACGTGGCGGCCCGGCCGACCGCCGCCCGTTTGATGCTGCGCGAGGTGGCCGACGGCAGCCGCGAACGTCTGCCGGCGCTGGTCCGCCACACCCGACCCTTCTACGAGCTGATCGAGCGCGTGCAACGCGACGAGCCGGATGACCCGGTGGCCCGCGGCTCCGGTGCCGACCCGGTGCAGCTCGCCACCACCGTGGCCGGCTCCACCGTGTTCTTCTTCGCCGCCATGCCCACGCTGCTGCCGGGCACACCCTACGACCCCCACGATCCCGACCGACTCGAGGCCCATCGGGCCGAGATGATCGCCATCACCCGCCGGGCGCTCCTCGACGGCACGGAGACCTGCTGATGTCAGCGACCTTCCGCGAAGACTTCGCCGACGATCCCTTCGAGGCCTTCAATCGCGCCCAGGGCCTGGGGACCGTGCGCGATCCCTACCCGGGGCTCGCCGCCCTGCGCAGCGATGCTCCCGTACAGAGGATCGAGCTCGATCGCATCGTCACCTCGAGCCCGGTCGAGATCCCGAAGATCGTCTACGTCGTCCTGTCCTACGACGGCGTGCTCGAGGTGTTGCGCGATTCGCGGCGCTTCTCGTCGTCCGGCTACGCGCGGACCATGGGACCGGTGATGGGGCACACCATCCTCGAGATGGACGGCGACGAGCACACCCGATACCGCGGGCTGATCAGCCGCGCCTTCACGCGGCGGGCGCTGGAGCGCTGGGAACGCGATTGGGTCCGACCCGTGATCGGGGAGTACGTCGATCGCTTCGCCGGACGCGGCAGCGCAGATCTGGTGCGAGAGCTGACCTTCCCGTTCCCGGTGCGCGTCGTGGCGGGCATGTTGGGCCTCCCGGACCGCGACCGCGATCGCTTCCACCGCTGGGCAGTGGAGCTGATCAGCGTGGGAATCGACTGGCAGCGCGGGATCGCGGCCTCCCGTGCGCTGGGGGAGTACCTGGCGCCGATCGTCGCCGAGCGTCGCGCTTCGCCGCGCGAGGACCTGATCAGCGTGCTCGCCACGGCCGAGCTGGACGGCACCCGGCTCAGCGACGAAGAGATCTTCGCCTTCGTGCGCCTGCTGGCGCCGGCCGGCGCCGAGACGACCTACCGCTCGTCGAGCAACCTGCTCTACGGACTGCTCAGCCAGCCCGACCAGCTCGAGCTGATCCGCAACGACCGCGCGCTGATTCCAGCCGCCATCGAAGAGGCACTGCGCTGGGAGCCGCCGCTGCTGACGATCATGCGCACCGCCACCGAGGACACCGAGCTGTGCGGGGTCGCCGTTCCGAAGGACGCCGCGCTGAGCGTGCATCTGGGAGCCGCCAACCGCGATCCGTCACGCTGGGAGGAACCGGAGCGCTTCGATGTGCTCCGCCCCGCCCAGCCGCATCTGGCCTTCGCCTTCGGCCGCCACGTCTGCCTGGGCATGCACCTGGCGCGCATGGAGACGCGGGTGCTGCTCGAAACGCTGCTCGACCGCCTTCCCGGGCTGTGCCTGGACCCGGATGCGCAGGACGTCCACATTACAGGTATGGTGTTCCGGTCGCCGCTGGCGCTCCCGGTGCGATTCGAGGTGGCCGCTTGAACGAAGACTACGATCTGCGCGTCGAGCTGATCCGCGTGGTGGACGAGCTCTACGCCCAGCAGCTGGTGACCGCCACCGGCGGGAACGTCAGCGTCCGCTTGCCCGAGTGCGACGAGCTCTGGATCACCCCCAGCGCGGTCTTCAAGGGCGAGCTGCTGCCGGAGCAGCTGGCCCGGATCGATCTGGACGGCCGCCCGCTCGAGTCCGACGGTCCGGCTCCGTCGAGCGAGCTCTTGATGCATTGCGCTGCCCTTCGCGCCCGGCCCGACGACCGCGCCGTGGTCCACGCCCACGCGGCCCACGCCACCATCCTCGCCAACACCGGTCTGCCCTTCCTCCCGGTGAACAGCGAAGCAGCCTTCTTCGACGAGCTGCCCCGCATCCCCTTCGTGATGCCCGGCACCCAGGAGCTCGCCGACGCCGTCGCAACCGCCCTCCGCGAGAGCCCCGCGGTCCTGATGGTGAACCACGGCTTGCTGGTGACGGCGCCGACGCTGCGCAAGGCGGCGGACCGGGTCGAGGTGATCGAGCGCGCCTCGGAGATCATCCTGGGCTGCTACTCGCTGGGGAAGAAGCCCCCGACCCTGCCCGACGCGGCCGTCGCCGAGATCCGCAAGAAGGGCGATCTCGTCGCCTGAGCACGCCACCGGGGGTACACTGCGCGGCGACATGGACCTCTTGCACGCGCTCTCCCTAGGCGACCTGCTGCGAGAGCACCGGCGCAGCAACCCGCTCCAGATCGCCTGTGTCTCCGGCGACGAGCGCTTCACCTATCGCGAGCTGGACGACCGCGTGAACCGGCTGTCGCACACGTTCCTGGCGGCGGGCGTCGGTCGGGGCGACCGCATCCTGTGGCTGGGACAGAATTCGCACCGCTTGTTGGAGGGGCTGCTGGCGGCCGCCAAGCTCGGCGCGATCTTCTCGCCGCTCAACTGGCGTTGGAGCGCCGAGGAGCTCGCCTTCGCCCTCTCCGACGCGATGCCGACCGCAGTGTTGTGGCAGCAGGACGAGATCGGCGAGCAGGCGCGCAAGGCGCGCGCGCTGACCAAGGCGGACGCCCTCTGGATCCAGCACGACGATCCCGGCCCCGAGGGCTACGAGGCACGCCTGACCGACGCGGAGCCCGGGGATCCCGCGCTCGAGGTCGACCCGGGGCTTCCCGTGCTGGCGCTCTATACCGGCGCCTTCGGCGGCCACCCCCACGCCTCGCTGCTCGGTCACGACGCCCTGTTGCTGCAGGGGTTGGTCGTATCCAAGGTGCAGGACGTCGGCCGCGAATCGATCTACCTCAACAGCGGGCCGCTCTTCCACGTGGCGACCTTCATGACCACGATGGCCACCTTCGTCTGGGGCGGCACCAATGTCTTCACGCCGCGGGTCGAAGCAGAGACCCTGTGCCGGCTGATCGACGCCGAGCGCTGCACCGGCGCCTTCGTGGTGGGACCCACGCTGCAGCAGATGGTCGAAGCCAACGCCGACGGGCGCTACGACCTGTCGAGTCTGCGCAGCTTCCGCGCCTTCCCGGCGTGGGACTCGATGACCACCCCGGACGGGAGCCCCTGGGGCCGCCGGCCGGGCGGCTACGGACAGACCGAGCTGATGGGGCTCGCCACCCTCTCCTGCCTGGGCATGGACGCGACCGGCAGCCACGGGCGCCCGTCACCGCTGGCCCAGGTACGCATCGTAGATCCCGAAGGCGTCGAGGTGTCGGCGGGCGAGTCCGGCGAGATCGTCGTGCGCGGCCCGACGGTGATGCTCGGCTACTGGCGGCGCGACGCGCTCGAAGCGCGCCGCCGCGCCGGCGACTGGCACCACACCGGCGACCTGGGCCGGCGCGAGGAGGACGGCTCGATCACCTTCATCGGGCCTGCCGCGCGGCTGATCAAGTCGGCCGCCGAGAACATCTACCCGGTCGAGGTGGAACGCTGCATCGCGGCGCATCCAGCCGTGGCCGAGTGCGCGGTGATCGGAAAGCCGGATCCCGAGTGGGGCCAGCGGGTCGCAGCGATCGTGGTGCTCCGCGACGGTGTCGAGGCCGACGCCGAAGCCATCGTCGAGCACTGCCGCGCGCACATCGCTTCCTACAAGAAGCCGCGCGAGGTGGCGTTCGTGGAATCGCTGCCGAAGCGCGGCTTCGCGGTGGACCACGACGCACTCGATCGCCGCTTCGGAGGCGGAGGCTATCCCGGAGCCGCGGCCGGCTGAATCGCACCGTTCAATCGGCGGCGCTGCCGGCGGCGGTCTGCTGCACGATGCGCGCGCACGTTTCGATCAGCTGCTCGCGCGTCGTCCCGAAGTGCTCGAGGTCGTGGTGGTGGGCGGCGAGGCGTTCCAGCATCGAGGCCAAGGCGGCGGCGGCGGCGTGCGGATCGATCTCGCGCGCCACGCGACCGGCCTTCCGCGATTCGTCGACCTTGGCCGCCAGGGCCTGCACCACGGGGTAGAGCGCCGCGATCCGGACGCGCCGGAAGCGCTCGTCGCCCTGGTCGGCGGCCAGATTGCGGAACAAGAGCACCGGACGGTGGGCGTCCCAGTGGCGGATGAACGCCTCGGCCACCCGCCGCGCCCGAACCAGACCGGCGGGCCCGACCACCGGTCCGTCGAGCTCGGCCAGGATTCGGGGCACGGCGTCGGCGGCCTGTCGCGCCAGCTCGAGGACGGCTTCTTCCACGTCCTTGAAGTACTGGTAGAAAGTGGCCGGCGACGAACCGACCCGGCGCGTGATCTCCGCCACCGACACCGCTCGGACACCGCGCTCGTTCAAGAGCTCGTGGGTCGCCGTGAGCAGTCGCTGCCGCGTCTCCTGGGCCCGCTGCCCCAGCGGGCGGCCGGATTGATCGACGGGCGGGTAGGGACCCGGAGGCGACATCAGGTGCCACCATATTCCCGGCGGCGGCGGCTGGCAAACCGCGGCTTTCGCCCCGACGCCGGGCTTGTGTTTGAATGCGGACCACGTGCCATGCCCGAGCTGCCCGACATCGAGCTCTACCGGACGGCCCTCGAGCCGCGCGTTCGGGGCCAGGTCCTGGAGGGGGTGCGCGTGTCCGGCCCCTCGTGGTTGCGGACGGTCGAGCCGCCCCTCGAAGCCGCCCGCGGCCGACGGGTGACCGGAATCCGCCGGCTGGGAAAACGGATCGTGTTCGCCCTCGAGGACGAGCTCTTCCTGGTGCTCCACCTGATGATCGCCGGGCGCGTGCGCTGGCGTCCACCGGGCGTCGCGCTGTCCCGCCGTGCGCTGGGAGCCCTCGACTTCGCCACCGGCACCCTGCTGGTCACCGAGGCCAGCACGCGGAAGCGCGCCACGCTCCACCTGGTGCGCGGAGAGGCGGCACTCGCGGAGCACGACCCGGGCGGGCTCGAGGTGCTGGAAGCGGAGCTGCCGGCGTTCGCTGCGGCCCTCGCCCGCGAGAACCACACCCTGAAGCGGGCCCTCACCGATCCGCACCTGTTCTCGGGCATCGGCAACGCCTACTCCGACGAGATCCTGCACCGCGCCCGGCTCTCCCCATTCAAGCAGACCGCGCGACTCGACCCGGAGGAGATCCGCAGGCTCTACGAAGCGACCCGCGAGGTGCTGGCGTCGTGGACCGCGCGGCTTCGCCGGGAAGCCGGCGAGGGCTTCCCGGAGAAGGTGACCGCCTTCCGGCCGGGCATGGCGGTACACGGTCGCTACCGCGAGCCGTGCCCCACCTGCGGCGCACCGGTGCAGCGCATCGCCTACGCCTCGAAGGAATCCAACTACTGCGCACCGTGTCAGACCGGCGGCAAGCTGCTGGCGGACCGGGCACTGTCGCGACTGCTGAAAGGCGACTGGCCGCGCACGCTGGAGGAGCTGGAGGTGCGGCGGCCCGGAGCGGGCCGTCCGCGCGGCTAGGCACTCAGCCGAGGAAGCGATCGAGCAGTCGTTCGACCAGCGCGGCGCCGAGCCACGAGCCGGCGCCGATCGCCAGATAGAGAGTCACGCGGGTCAGGCTCCCCAGGTCGAAGGGCCACTCGGGCGCCGCGGCCACCAGGCTGCGGTAGGCCGCCCAATCCGCGAAGGCCGTGTCGCCGTCGGCGAGGCGCGAGCGCGCAGCGCGCAAGTGGTCGTCGATCCGGTCGAGCTCCTGGCTCTTGAGTGCGCGGATCCGGCGCCGCACCCCGCTGGCCGGAAGCAGCAGCGCGGTGACGCTGATCGCCAGCAGCGGCACCAGGCCGAGCGCGTTGAAGACGTCCGGCCGGCCGATCAGGAAGAGCGACGAGACCGCGAACCAGATCGCCCAGCGCAGCACCGTGCGCAGCGATTGATTGGCGAAGGGACCCAACGCGCGCAGGTCGAGCAGGTCGAGCCGGAGCGGGCCGGCGCCGAGCCGAGCGAAGAGACGCGCCAGCCACAGGTCCTCCAGCAGCGCGCGGCCGAGCAGCGCGAAGAAGGAGAGCGACCAGGCCACGTCCCAGACCAAGGCAATGCGGCTCGCCCCCTCGGTCAACACACCGGTGTGGGGCGCAATCGAGCCGAACGTCATCCAGAGTCCGAGCGCGATGCCCGCCACGGCGCCCATCACCCGGAGCTGGGACCCGCCCTCGATGACTTCCCGACGCAGGCCTCCCACACCGCCATCGGTTGCCGTATCCAGCGCGTCCAGGGTATCGAGCGCCGACCGGCGGCTGAGCACGGTGAGGACCGGGGTGTACGCCAGCAGTAGCCCGCGCAAGACCTCCGAGAACCAACCGCCCGAACCGGCCCATCCGCGCGTAAACATCTCGGGCGCGAGCACCAGAGCGTAGAACCCGCGCAGCGCCAGGAATGCGAGCGTCGCGATCGCGGTTGTGGAAACCGGAGCGCGTTCCGCGAAGGCGCGAACCCGTCCCGGCTGCGACACGGTTTTCGTGGCCATGGCCAGCGATCATAGAGTAGACGCCCCTCGGAGCGAGCAGTCGACTGGGTTAGCCTGACGCCCGGGAGGCGTCGCATGGGATGGAATCCCCGCGGTTGGGCGGGTTGGATGCCCAACGGTCTGGGGCAGGTCAAGCCCAACCACTACGGCGACATGCTGCGCGTGGCCTGGGAGAACCGCAGCGAGCTGCCCTTTGCCTGGCGCATCCTGCGCGACGGCGTCTGCGACGGCTGCGCGCTGGGCACCAAGGGCCTGCGCGATTGGACGATGGATGGCGTCCACCTGTGCACGGTGCGCCTGAACCTGCTGCGCATGAACACCATGGGCGCGCTCGACCCCGGACGCCTGGCGGATGTGGCGGCGCTCCGCCCGCTCGACAACCGCGCCCTGCGCGAGCTGGGCCGCCTGCCCCATCCGATGTGCCGCCGCCGCGGCGAGCCGGGCTTCACCCGGATCTCGTGGGACGCAGCCCTCGACACCATCGCGGATCGGGTGGGCGCAACCGACCCCCGGCGGCTGGCCTTCTACCTGACCTCCCGCGGGCTGACCAACGAGGTCTACTACGTCGCCCAGAAGGTGGCGCGCGCCCTCGGCACCAACCACGTGGACAACGCCGCGCGCGTCTGCCACGCGCCCAGCACGGTGGCCCTGAAGCAGGCGCTCGGTGTCGCGGCCTCGACGTGCTCGTACTCGGACTGGCTCGACGCCGACTGGATCGTGTTCTTCGGCAGCGACGTTCCCAACAACCAGCCGGTCACCACCAAGTACCTCTACTACGCCAAGCAGCGCGGTGCGCGCATCGCGGTGGTGAACCCGCTGCGCGAGCCGGGACTGGAGCGCTACTGGGTTCCCTCGGTCTTCGAGAGCGCGGTCTTCGGCACCCGACTGGCCGACGATTTCTTCCCGGTCCACACCGGGGGCGACCGCGCCTTCGTCACCGGGGTGTTGAAGGCGCTGCTCGAGGGCGGCGGGGTGGACGCGTCCTTCGTGGAGGCGCACACCAGCGGCTTCGAGGCGGTGCGCGCCCAGGCTGCCGGCGCCGACTGGGACGCGCTCGAGCGCGCTTCTGGCGCCGAGCACGCCGACTTCGAACGCTTTGCTTCACGCTACCGCGACGCGAATAGGGTCGTGTTCGTGTGGAGCATGGGCATCACCCAGCACGTCCACGGCGTGGACAACGTGCGCGCCATCGTGAACCTCGCGCTGACCCGCGGCATGGTGGGCCGCGACGGCTGCGGGTTGATGCCGATCCGCGGCCACAGCGGCGTCCAGGGCGGCGCCGAGGTGGGCGCCGTCCCGACCCACTTCCCGGGCGGCGTCCCGGTCGACGACGAGGGAGCCCGGCACTTCGCTGCGCTCTGGGGATTCCCGGTCCCGACCCACCGGGGCTGGATGGCCGGCGAGATGATCGAGGCGGCCCATGCCGGCCACGTGGACCTGCTCTACTGCGTCGGCGGCAACTTCGTCGAGACGCTGCCGGATCCGCCCTGGGTGCGCGAAGCGCTCGAGCGGGTGCCGCTGCGCGTCCACCACGACATCGTCGTCTCGCCGACGATGCTGGTCGACTCCGCCGACACGGTGCTGCTGCTGCCCGCGACGACCCGCTACGAGCAACCCGGCGGGGGCACCGAGACCACCACCGAGCGGCGCATCGTGCTGAGCCCCGAGATTCCCGGGCGCCGCATCGGCGCGGCGCGCAGCGAGTGGCAGGTGCTCCAGGATCTGCTGAAGCGGGTCCACCCCGAGCGCGCCGAACGCGCCTGCCTGACCGACGCCGCCGCGATTCGCACCGAGATCGCCCGCGCCGTGCCGGCCTACGCCGGCATCGAGTCCCTGCGCGAGAAGGGAGACTCGGTGCAGTGGGGCGGCCGCCATCTGTGCGCGGACGGACGCTTCCCGACCTCGGATGGCCGCGCGCGTTTCACCGCACTGCCGCTGGAGGAGGAGGTACCGCCGCCCGGCCGCTTCCGGGCCAGCACCCGGCGCGGCAAGCAGTTCAACAGCATGCTGTGGGCCGACCGCGACCCGCTCACTGGCGCGCACCGCGACGACGTGCTGATGAACGGCGACGACTGCGCCAGCCTCGGACTCGCCGACGGCGACCGGGTGATGCTGCGCTCCGACTCGGGCGCGTTGGAGGGACGCGTGAAGATCGCGCCGATCCGCTCGCGGAACCTGCAGCTGCACTGGCCCGAGGGCAACACGCTGATCGCGCGCGATCGCTACGACCCGCGCTGCGGCGAGCCGGACTACAACGCCTGGGTCGAGGTGCTGCCGATCGAGCGGGGCACGTCGTGAGCGAAGACGCCTTCGAGCGCTGGCCGGCCGCCCTGGTCGTGCAGGGCTTGCGCCAGGATCTCCCGGACCCGGTGGCGGTGGAGGAGCCCCTCGAGATCCGGGTGGCACCCGACGCCGGCGAGGACCCCGAGCCCCTCTCGGTGACCCTGCGCACTCCGGGCCACGACCGTGAGCTTGCGGCGGGCTGGCTCTACACCGAGGGCTTGATCGAGTCGCGCGACGACCTGTACGAGATCGCCGTGGGCGGACCGGACGAGAAGACGCAGAACCGGGTGGCGGTGCGCCTGCGCGCGGGGCTGACCCTGCCCGACCAGACGGCGCGCAGCTTCGTATCGAACGCGGCCTGTGGCGTGTGTGGCAAGAGCTCGGTGGATTCCATCTTCGTCAAGGGCTTCCCGGCACTGCGCCGCGATCAGCCACGCATCGCCGGCTCGCTGCTGCGAAGCCTTCCAGGGCGCATGCGCGGCGCCCAGGCCGGATTCGCGGCCACGGGTGGACTGCACGCAGCGGCCCTCTTCAGCGCCGACGGCGAGCTCCGGCTGCTGCGCGAGGACGTCGGCCGCCACAACGCCGTCGACAAGATCGTGGGCGCCGTGCTGCTCGAGGGCGGGCTGCCGCTGGACGACTCGGTCCTGCTGGTGAGCGGGCGCGCCGGTTTCGAGATCGCCCAGAAGGCGGCTCGCGCGGGCATTCCGTTGCTGGCTGCGGTGGGGGCGCCGTCGTCGCTCAGCCTGCGGGTGGCCGAGCGCACCGGCATGACGCTGGCGGGCTTCCTGCGCG
This sequence comes from Myxococcota bacterium, assembly GCA_041577695.1. Classification (GTDB taxonomy): domain Bacteria; phylum Myxococcota_A; class UBA9160; order UBA9160; family PR03; genus JASJBO01. The sequence goes on from JBFGIM010000038.1 coordinate 18,381, forward strand.
CCGACCGCTTCAACCTCTACACCCATCCCGAGCGGGTCGCCTGCGACGAATGAGGCCCGCGGCGCGCTGCCGCTAATCCGCGATCCAACCCCGCCATCGATAGACCCGCGTGCCCAGGACCTCCTTGAAGACGCGCTGGGTCGCCACCAGGGCCTCGGCGTTCGGCACCCAGTCGAAGCCCGGCGCACGGTCGGCGCTGTAGGACGGATAGTCGGTGGCGACCGGCTCTGCGGCGATGCCCAGCGTGCGGAACGTGGCCAGGGCCCGAGGCATGTGCGACGCCGAGGTGACCAGCAGCACCGAAGCGAAGCCGCGCCCGGCCAGCAGCTCGCGCGTCCGCAGCGCGCCCTCGTAGGTGGTTCGACCCGCGTCCTCGAGCAGGATGTCCTCGGGCGGCACGCCCCATTCGCGCAGCAGCTCGGCCATGGCCTCGGCCTCGGTGAGGGGACTCTGCGACCACGGCATGCGCCCGCCGGAGACGATCACGACCGGCGCCTTGCCGGCGCGATGGAGCCGCGCGGCGTGCAGCACGCGGTCGGCGCCACCGCGCAGGTCGGTCCACAGGGCCGGTGGCGACGGCAGCCTCAGGCCTCCCCCCAGCACGACGATGGCGCTGGCCTCGGGTGTGGCCTCGATCGAACGCGGCGGGTGGCGGGTCTCGAGCGCGCGCACCCAGGCGTCGGCCAGCGCCGGGGTCGAGGCGAGCCACAGGCCACCCAGGGCGAGCAGCAGCCCGAGCAGCGCGGTGCGCCTGCGGCGGGTAGCGAGCAGGAGCAGCAGCGACACCAGCGCCAGCAGGAGCGCGGCCGGAAGCGGGTAGGCGAGCTGGGTCGCCAGCTTGCTCAGGTAGAAGCCCATCTCGCCGGAAGCCCTCTCAGGTCTGGGGCAGCGGGCTCGTCTCGCCCGGATCCGGGGGCGAGGCGGACTCGGCCGAGGCCAGGGCGGCCTCCAGCTCGTCGCGCGTCTCGGCGCCGCCCGCCGCGAGCGCATCGGGAGCCCTCGGCCGTTTGCTCGGCGGAAGGCCCTGGAGATGGCGCACCTTCTCCCGGGCGAGCTCGAGCTCGCCCTGGATCATTCCGTAGAGTCGGCGGTAGGTGCGCGACTGCTGGCGGTGACGACCGATCTCTCGCTCGAAGTCGCGGCACTGCGCACCCAAACGCCGCACCTCCTCCTCCGCGGCCTCGTTGCGCCGCTTCCACTCGGAGTCTTGGGGCGGCGGCGGGGGCGCCTTCCGCTTCTCCTGGGCCAGCTCGGCCCCGAGGCGCGCGGCGTCCTGCGACGCGCGAGCGAGCGCGGACTCCAGTCGCGCCACTTCGTCGCGCGCGTGGCCGAACTCCCGCTCGTTGCTGGCGAGCTTCTCCTCGAGTTCGCGCAGCCTCGCGTTGATCGGCTGATGGTCCTCGCGCGTCCGATGGGCGCGGCGACGGGTCTTGTCGAGCTTGCGGCGCAGCTCCTGGAGCTCGCGATCGCGCCCGCCGTGCCCATCGCGCAGCGACTTGACCTCTTCGCGTGCAGACGCGAGCGCCTCTTCGAGCTCGCCGCGCAGAGCCTCGAGCACGCTGCGGCGACCGCGCTCACCACGCCAGGCGGCCAACGCAACCGCGGCGATCACCCCGGCCGACGTGGCGATCCAGACCGATACACCCACGCGATCAGGGTACCTCAGACGCCGACGTGCGGGCGCCGGTGCGCAGATCGTCGCCCAAGTGCCCGCGGGCCGGCGCGTACCAGATGGGAGACGTCCAGGCGCGCTCGCGGATCGCCGGCGGCGGCCCGTCTCCGCAGCACGCTTCGAAACCCTCCGCCACCGATCCGGGACCGGCGCATTCCACCCGGGCGGCGAGGCACGCCCGCCAGTGCCAGCGGCAGGTGGGAATCTCGAGAACGCGCACGTAATAGAACGCGGGCTGATCCGGCTCGAAGTCGGGATCGGTCCAGACTGCGCACAGCTCGCCGGTTCCCGCGTCGGCGCGCACGGCGCAGGTTCGCAGGTCGGGCTCGGCCGCCGGTCGGCCCGCCACGTCGAGCACCCGCTCGCGGAGCGCCCCGTCTTCGAGCCATCCCTTGACGATCTGGATGCGCTCGAGCCGCGTGCCCGGGAAGCCCTCGGCGCCCGGATCCCGGAGCGCGGCGATCGCGAAGCGGGGCGCGGCGCCCCGCGCGGCCCGCGCGGGCAGGTCGCCGCCCATCGGCACGCCCTCGGCGTAGCCGCGCGCGACGAACGCATCCGACTTGCAGAGCTTCGGCTCGAAGCCCCAGCCGCCGAAGAAGCGCACCACGATCCGCGGCCCGCTGGTGCCGAAGGTCTCTCGGCGGCGCATCGCCAGGAACAGCGCATCGCGCGAGTTCTCCTCCGCCCAGACCCCCGCGAGGCCGCCCGGGTTGAAGTACGGACTGTCGGGCAGCGGCGGAATCTCGTGCCGGGCCGTCACCGTGCCGGCCGCGTGACCGACGAATTGGTCCTCGTCCACCAGGCCCGGCGTCCCGAGGTGGGTGTCGGTTGCGCCGAGGATCCCGAGCTTGAACGGGTTGGCGCCGATCTGCTCGCGCTGGGCGAGGCCCTCGAGCAGCGCCTCGCGCACGTAGACGCCGCGGGGCGGCGGATCGCGGTAGAGCGCGCTCGCGTGGCCCGCCACGTCGCCGAAGGGAAGCGTCTCGAACTCGCACAGCGGATCGCCCTCGCCGGCGCGACACTCGGAATCCCCCTTGTGCTGGGTGATCTCCACCAGTGGCTCGAGCGCGGCGCGCCGGGCGGCCAGCTCGCGCGTCAACGGAGCTC
>JBFGIM010000039.1:0-21127 GCA_041577695.1 Myxococcota bacterium
CGAAGTGGTGGCTGCCATCGAGCGGGAAGCTCGATGCAGCACGGCGGACGCGCCGGAGGTCTCGGCGGATTCCTCGTGGACCGGGCTGTCCCTCAACCGCGCCCTGCTCGAGCCGATCGAGGCGGAGCTGGTCGCGCTGCGGAGCTCGGTGCAGCGTCTGACGGACACCGCGTCCGCCGAGGCGTTGGCTCGGGATCTCGGGGCCGTGCGCCACGCGGTGACGCAGCTGGCCGCGGCGAGTGGCCCGCAGGATTCCGATCCGCGCCTGGCCGCGCGCCTGGTGGCGGCCGGCCTGGCGCGGCGCCACGCCCTGGCGCTCGCCGACGAAGCGGAGCGACTTGCGCCCGGCGACGGTGTCTCGGCGCTCCGCACCGCGCTCGGGGCGCGCCTCGATCCTTATCTGGAGCTTCCGCGGGACGACGAGGTCGATCGAGTCACCCTCGCGGTCGGGGCTCCCGGCGTCGGCAAGACCACGACCCTGGCCAAGATGGCCGCCCGCGGCGACTGGAGTCCCCGCAAGCTCGCGATCGTCACGACGGACGTGCACCGGGCCGGCGGCGCGAATGCACTGCGCGAGTTCAGCGGCTGTCACGACATCCCGTTCGCCTCGGCGGCGACGCCGGCCGAGCTGGCCGAATGCGTGCGACGCCTGGGCCGCCGGCGTCGGATCCTGGTCGATACGGCCGGTCGCAGTGGCGCCGAGGGCGCCGGGCTGGCCGAGCTGTCGCAGTACCGGGAAGTCCTGGGCAGGCGCGCCCAGGTGCAGCTGGTGCTCTCGGCGACCACCAAGGAAGACGATGCCCGGGCGGAGGTCGAGCGCTTCCGATCGCTGCAGCCCGAAGCCGTCGTGGTCACAAAGGTCGACGACACCCGCAGCTTGGCCGGCATCGGGAACCTGATGCTGGACGACGCCATGCCGCCGCTGGTTTGGCTCGGAGACGGTCAGCGGGTTCCGGACGATCTGCGCCTGCCCGACCCGGACGATCTCGCGGGGCGCGTGCTGGGAGGTGCGGTGTGAGTGAACGAGCCGGCGCGATGGTTGCGCTGTTGAGCGGGAAGGGCGGCGTCGGGAAGACCAACCTGGCCGCCAACCTCGCCGTTGCCGCCGCCGGCTTCGGGAGCCGGGTGCTCCTCGTGGACGGCGATCTCGGGCTCGCCAGCGTGGACTCGCTGCTCGGCCTGGTGCCGCAGGTCCACCTCGGTGACGTCCTCGACGGGCGCTGCACGCTACGCGACGCGGTGCTCGAGGGCCCGCGTCGCATCCATGTCCTGCCGGCGGCGTCGGGCCGCGGGGACCTGGCGGCGCCTGCGCCCGAGCGGCTGCTCGCGCTCGCCGGCAAGCTGCGCGAGCTGGCCTCGCAATACGAGCTGACGCTGGTCGATCTGGGAGCCGGTGTGGGACCCGCCGTGGTCGGACTGGCGGCCGCCTGCCCCCGACGCATCCTGGTCACCACACCCGAGCCGACCAGCCTGGTGGACGCCTACGCCGCGCTCAAGGTCGTGAGCCGCGAGGCCGGCGTCCGGTGCGCCGACCTGGTGGTGAACGACGTGCGCCGCGACCGCGAAGCCATCGAGACCCACGCGCGGCTCCAGCGCCTGGCCCGTCGCTTCCTCGAGCTCGATCTCGAGCTGTTGGGTGCGCTCCCCCGCGACCGCCGGCTCGCCGACGCCGTCGCGCAGCAGCGCTGCGTCGTCGAGGCCTTCCCCGGCTCGCGCTCGGCGCGCCGGCTCGTCGAGCTGACGCGGAAGCTGATGGAATCCCAAGCCGGCGTGTCCCAGCGGAGTGTGGCGTGAGCGGCGTCGAGCGCGTGGATACCCCGATCGGACCGCGGGAAGACGTTCCGGGCGTCGATCCGGCCGCCCGGGTGCCCGCCGAAAACGGCAAGCGACGCAAGCAACCGCGCGACCCCGAGAGGGCGCCGGGAACGAAGTCTACGCCTGACGAGAAGCCCGAGAACGATCGCCCTCCCGAGGACGGCAAGGGCGAGCAGCTCGACGTCCTGGTCTGAGCGTTTCGGTCTGAAACGTTGACCGCGTTCAGTCGGAAGATTCTTCACCCCTCGGCACTGCCGCGCCACGTGCGGAAGAATCTCCAACTACGAGTCCCCGCATCGAAAACCGGAACGGCACGCGAGCGGACCTGCTTGGCACGCAGCTTGCTCCACATGAGGTCGCGCGACGAACGCGCAGTGGGGAGCGGGGAGCATGGCAAGCGATCCTTACGTCGGTGTATCGGGGGCCATGGCGCGGCTGCAAGAGCTCGACGCCATCGCCAACAACCTGGCGAACGTGGATACGACCGGCTTCAAGCGGGATCGCGTCGCCTTCACCGCCGCACTGCACTCGGTCCTCTCCGAAACCGAGAGCCCGGACCCCGGTCGCATCTTCACGCTCGGCGAGCCCGCCGGCGTCGACCTGACCGCGGGAACCGTCTCCCGGACCGATGCGCCGCTCCACGCGGCCATCTCCGGGCCGGGCTTCTTCGAGATCGACACCCCTCTGGGGCCGCGCTACACGCGCGCCGGCTCGTTCTCGGTGAACGGTGACGGCCTGCTGGCCAGCCAGGATGGTCATCCGGTGCTGGGCACCAGCGGCCCGATTTCGATCGATGAGCGCCCCGCCTCAATCCTCGCCTCCGGCGAGGTGACGGACTCCTCGGGTGCCGTGCTCGGTCGCCTGCGGGTGACGCTCTTCGAGCAGCCGGAGCTGCTCGAGAAGGAGGGCGCCAATCGCTTCCGCGCGCCGGACGGCGCGGCTTCCGAAGCGATCCCCGAGCCGCAGCTCCTGGAGCGATCGCTCGAGCGATCGAACGTACGACCGGTCGAAGAGCTGGCGAATCTCGTCATCGTCCAGCGCGCATTCGACCTGGCTGTTCGCACGATGCAGTCCGATGACGAGGCCACCGAACGGCTCATCCGGGAGATCAGCTCATGAGGGCACTCTTCACCGCTGCCACGGGCATGACGGCACAGCAGCTGCGGCTCGACGCCATCTCGAACAACCTCGCCAATGTCAACACGATGGGGTTCAAGCGCTCGCGCGCCGAATTCCAGGATCTCTTCTACGAGACGCTTCGCGCGCCGGGCGCCACGTCCTCGACGGGAGCGACCCTGCCCACGGGCGTGCAGGTGGGAAGCGGTGTGCGGCTGGCTGCCATGAGCCGCGTCCATACCCAGGGTGATCGCGTGGCGACCCAGGGCGAGTTCGACCTCGCCATCGAGGGCGAGGGGTTCTTCCAGATCGAGAAGCCCGGCGGGGAGACGCTCTACACCCGCGACGGAACCTTCAAGCGCGACAACGAGGGCAACGTGGTCACGACCGAGGGCTTCCGGCTGCTGCCCAACATCCAGGTGTCTCCGGACGCGATCCAGGTCACGGTCCTGCGCGACGGCACGGTCTCGGTGCTCGAGGGCGGCAGCCCGGTACCCATCGACGCCGGCCAGATCGAGACGGCGCAGTTCGCCAACCCGGCTGGGCTGCGCGGTGTGGGCGGCAACCTGTTCGCGGTCACCGAGGCTTCCGGCGATCCCCAGCTCGGCTTTCCCGACGAGGACGGGCTGGGCTCGATCGCCCAGGGGTTCCTCGAGTCGTCCAATGTCAACGTGGCCGAGGAGCTGGTGAGCATGATCCTGGCCCAGCGCTCCTTCGAGCTGAACTCGCGCGTGATCCAGGCGGGCGACGAGATGCTCCAGACCATCGGGGCCCTGAGCCGATGATCCGCCGACTCGCTCGTCTCACCATCGCGGTGGCGGCCCTGATCGCGATGGCCGCGCCCGCCGCGGCCGAGCCGCCGGCGTGGCTCTTCGACCAGATCGCCCAGTTCGTGCTGGAGCGCGTCGACGAGGCACCGGTGCACGTGGCGATCCCGCCGCTCTCCGATTTCGTGCCCCCCGGCGTGTCGCCGGAGCGGGTCCAGGTCAAGCTCCGCACCCGCTCCGAGCCGCCGTTCACGGGGCGCGTGCCGCTCACCGTGGCGCTGGCCGTCGACGGACAGGAGGTGAAGCGCGGCGTGCTGACGGTGCGGGTGAATCCCGGCGGCTCCGAGCCCAGCGGCGAGTACGCGCGCTATGGCGGCGGATCCCCGAACGACAGCGGGCCGCCGTTGCTGGTGGAACGTGGCTCGCTGGTGGAGCTGGTGCTCGAGCGCGGTGCGCTGCGCGTCCGTGCCCAGGGCAAGGCGCGCGAGGCCGGGCATCTCGGCGAATCGATCCGGGTGCTCAACCGCGACTCGCGGCGCGAGGTCGTCGGTCGGGTCGGTGAAGACGGGCGGGTTCATGTGGCGTTCTGACGCGACACGCGCAGCCGCGCTGGTGCTGCTGGCGGCCCTGGCTACCGGCTGTGTCGAGACCGCGGCGTTCCAGGCCCAGCAGCCCTTCGACTACGCGGCCGTGCCGAAGCCGCCGTTGCCCGAGCCGAGCGAGGGCGCAATCTGGCAGGGCGACTTCCCGTCGGGCTCGTTCCTGTTCTTCGACAGCAAGGCGCGCGGGGTGGGCGACCTGGTCACGGTGCTGATCTCCGAGCGGACCCGCGCCGAGAACCAGGCCACCACCGCCCTGGACAGCGATTCGAGCGTCGACATCGGACTCTCCTCGGACGTGGGCCTGTCGGCGCTGGTGTCGGAGCCGGTGCGCAAGGCCCTGGGCCTGTTCCTCGACGATCCGGGCCGGGACGTGGACGAGGGCAGTGAGCTGAACGTCGCCGCCTCGAAGAACACCCAGGAGTTCGAGGGCTCCGGGATGACCGAGCGGCGCGGAACCTTCGAGGCGACGATCACGTGCCGCGTCGTCGCCGAGCTGCCGGGCGACGTCTTCCACGTGCGCGGTCGGCGCTCGGTCGTCGTCAACCACGAACTCCAGTACCTGACCCTCGAGGGGCTGGTGCGGCGCGAGGACATCGGCATCGACAACACCGTTCGGTCCACGTCCCTGGCCGAAGCCAAGATCACCATCGATGGCATCGGCGTGGTCGACGACAAGCAGCGCCCCGGCTGGCTCACGCGGGTGTTCAGCTGGATCTACCCGCTGTGAGGCGTTTCATCGCCGCCGCGCTCCTGCTGCTGGCCGCCGCCACCACCGGCGCGGCGCTCGTTCCCTCTGCGTCCGCTGCCCGACTCAAGGACATCGCTTCGGTCAAGGGCGTGCGCGACAACCAGATCATCGGATACGGGCTCGTCGTCGGCCTCAACGGCACCGGCGACAAACGGAAGACCGAGTTCACCATCCGCTCGCTCACCAGCCTGCTGGCGAAGATGGGCATCGGCGTGGATCCGTCGCTGGTGCAGGTGCGCAACGTGGCAGCAGTGATGGTGACCGCCGTGCTGGATCCCTTCTCCCGCACCGGGTCGAAGCTCGACGTGCTGATCTCCTCGCTCGGGGACGCCAGCAGCCTCGAGGGCGGAACGCTCCTGATGACCCCGCTCTTCGGAGCCGATGGCAGCGTCTATGCCATCGCGCAGGGCCCGATCTCGGTGGGCGGGTTCTCGGCGGGCGGCGGCGGTGGCGGCAGCAGCGTGCAGAAGAACCACCCGACCGTCGGGCGGATCAGCGCCGGCGCGACGACCGAGCGCGAGATTCCGTACTCGATTGCAGACAAGACCCACTTCGAGCTGGCGCTCAACGAAACCGACTTCACCACCGCGTTGCGCGCTGCCCAGGCGATCAACGAGAGCCTGGGTGTCGAGGCGGCGACGGCGCGCGACGCCGGCACCGTGGACCTGGTCGTGCCCGAGTCGATGCGGGGACAGCTGGTCAGCTTCATGGCCCAGGTGGAGTCCGTCGAGGTGCAGCCGGACGTCGTGGCCCGGGTCGTCTTGAACGAGCGCACCGGCACGGTGGTGATGGGAGCCGACGTCCGCATCGGGCGCGTTGCGGTGTCGCACGGGAGCCTCTCGGTCACGATCAGCACCACCAACGAGGTGTCGCAGCCGAACCCGTTCGGCGCGGGTAGCACCGTTCCGTTCCAGAACCAGGATGTCGTCGCCACCGAGGAGGCCGGGGGTCTCTCGCTGGTGGGCGGCTCGGTCACCGTCGACGAGCTGGTGCGTGGGCTCAACGACCTGGGTGTCACGCCGCGCGACCTGATCGCCATCCTCCAGGCCGTCAAGAGCTCCGGCGCGCTGGCGGCAGAGCTGGAGCTGATGTGATGGATTTCGAGGCGCTCGATCCGTCCGCGCTGCGGCCCGTGACACAGCTCGATACCACCGATGAGGCCAGCGCGGCGCGCAGCTTCGAAGCCCTGCTGCTCGAGCGCCTGCTGCGCCCTGCGACCCAGCCGGCGTTCGGGCCGAGTCCGCTGGACGGCGGTTCGGCCGGCCGGCTCTATCGCGAGATGTTCGTGTCCGAGGTGGCGCGTCTCGCCGCCGAGCGGGGCGGGCTGGGGCTCGGAGCATCGCTGGGCGAGCGGCTGCACGGAGGGGGACGATGATGCTCGACGAAGCGATGCAACGGCTGGCCGCGGTACTTGACGCCGAGGAGCGCTGCTACGTCGAGCTGCGCAACGTGCTCCAGCGCGAGCGCGAATGCATGGTCGACCTCGACGCGGCCGGCCTCGAGGAGGCGGTGGTCCGCAAGGAGGGGTTGGCCGACGAGGCGCAGCTGCTGGCGGACACGCGCGTCGAAGTGGTGCGGCGGCTCGCCGAGGGGCTCGGGGTCGAGGCAGACCCTCTCACGCTGACCCGGATCTGCGAGCGAATCGAAACGGACGCCCACGGCCTGCGAGAACGCCACGCTCGGCTGACCGCGTTGCTCGGCGCCGTTCAGGAGCTGGTCGAGGCCAACGCCAGCTTCGCCCGCCAGGGCCTCGAGCAGGTGCGCAGTGCCATGAACACCCTGGGTCGAATGCTGCCGCCCGCCCCGATCTACGGGGCCAGTGGCAACGAAGGGCCGTCGGTCGGGCCCGGTCGCCTCGTGCGGCGGGTGGCGTAGGCGACCATGGGCGGAATCTTCAGCATCCTCGGGACGGCGAGCCGCGCGCTCGCCGTGAACCAGAACGGCCTGGCCGTCGTCTCGCACAACACCGCGAACGTCAACACGCCCGGCTATACCCGCCAGCGCCAGGTGACGGCTGCCGGCGCTCCGATCCAGGACCCGCGCGGCGCGATCGGAACCGGCGTGGAGCAGACCTCGATCGATCGGGTGAGCGACGAGCTGCTGTTCCGCCAGCTGGTGTCCGAGGGCTCGCGCGGCGCGGCCCTGGACGTCGAGGTCGGTGCGCTGGCCCACATCGAAGACGTCCTGAACGAGCAGTCGGGCAATGGCCTGGCTGCGGACCTCTCGGCTCTCTTCGACGGCTTCGACGATCTCACCAGCGCGTCGGTGCCCGGCGCACCGGTGGAGCGCGAGGCGGTCCGCGGCGCTGCGGAGACCCTGATCGGGACACTCCACCGCATCGACGAACGGCTTCGCACGATCCAGTCCGATGCGGATGCCGCCGTGGTCGTTGCCGTGGACGAGATCAACGCGCTGGCCGATCGCATCGCCGCGCTCAACCTGGACATCGTGCGCGCCGAGGTCACGGCGCCCGCCAACGACCTGCGCGACACGCGCGACCAGCTGGTTCGTGAGCTCTCGAAGAAGGTCGGAATCACCAGCTTCGAGCAGGAAACCGGGTCGCTGACGGTGATGATCAGCGGCGGTCTGACCCTGGTCGAGAACGGCTCATCCCGCAACCTGGTGGCCGAGGCGGACCCGACCCATCCCTTCGACCCCCGCTTCTCCCGGGTGCTCTTCGACGACGGGGCGGGGCGGCGGGACGTCACGGCGACGCTCCGCGAGGGCGAGCTGGGCGGTCAGCTCCGCGTCCGCGACGAGATCGTCGCCGACGCCATCCGCGACGTCGACGCGATCGCCTTCACCCTTGCCGACCAGATCAATGTCGTACACGCCGCGGGCATCGGTCTCGATGGTACCGTGGGGAACTTCTTCGCCAGTCCGGCGACGGTGGAGGACGCCGCGCGCGATCTGGCGCTGGATCCCTCGATCACGGCCAGCGCCGACGCGATCGCCGCCGGTACGACGTTCGATCCGGGAGACAACCGCAACGCGCTGGCACTGGCTGCGTTGCGCGACACTTCGACGCCGCTCTTCGTCCCGGGCGATCCGCCCGGACCCGCCACCGGTCCCGATCGGACCCTCCTCGACCAGATCGCGGTGTCCACCGCGCGGATCGGGACCGAGGCACGGGCCGCCTCCGGCGCCCAGCAGGCGCAGCATCAGTTGCTCAACGAGCTGGAGAACCGGCGCGACGCGATGTCGGGCGTCTCGCTGGACGAGGAGATGATCGACCTGATCCGGCTCGAGGCCGCCTACCAGGCCAACGCCCGCGTGATCTCCACCGTCGACGGGTTGCTCGACAATGTACTCGCGCTGCTCTGAGCGGCCTTAGGAGGTACCGTGACCCGCATCACCACCGCGATGTCGCTGCGCACGGCGATCTTCAACATCAATGCCCAGCGCGAGCGCCTGGCGACCACCGAGGAGCAAGTGGCGAGCGGGCTGCGCATCAACCGGCCGTCGGACGATCCCAGCGGTGCCGCCCAGGCCGCTCGGCTGCGAGCCGAGGATGCGGCGGTGAATCAGTACCAGCGCAACGTCGACGCGGGATCAGCGCGACTGGTCACGATCGAAGGGGCGCTCGACGACTCGCTCGACCTGATCCAGCGCGCGCGCGAGCTGGCGGTCCAGGGGGCCACCGACACCCAGGACGCGGCCTCACGCGAGATCCTAGCGATCGAGGTCGAATCGTTGTACGAGCAGCTGCTGAGCATGGCCAACCAGCGCCACAGCGGTTCCTACGTATTCGGCGGCACCCGGTCGAGTACGCCGCCGTTCTCCAGCGGCGGCTCGTTCGGCTCCGGGACGCCCCCGATGGTGACCTTCCTGGGCGACTCCACCGAGCTCGACGTCTCGATCGGCTCCGGCTCACGGGTGACCACGACCCTCGACGGGCGACGCGTCTTCATGGGCGACGCAGACGGAGATGGTTCGCCGGAGGCCGGCCGCGCCGACGTCTTCCAGGTGCTGGGCGACCTCTGGAGCGGCTTGATGGCCGACGACCGCGACGCCGTGGCGCAGTCGATCGACCGGCTCGACGCCGTGGAGCTCCAGCTAGAGCTGGAGCTGACCCGCGTTGGAGCCTACAGCGGTCGCCTCGAGCGCGCCGGCGCGCAGCTGCGCGACGAAGACGTCGACCTGACCGCACGACTGTCTGGCGTGGAGGACGCCGATACCGTCGAGGTGATCTCGCGACTCGCCGAGCAGCAGGCGACGCTCGAGGCGTCGCTGCGAGTGGCGTCGCGTCTGCTGGGCCCCTCGCTCGTGGATTTCCTGGGCTAGGTCGTGCTGGTTCTCTCGCGGAAGGAAGGTGAGAGCCTGCGGATCGGACCCGACGTCCGGATCACCGTGATCTCGACCTCGGCCAACCACGTTCGTCTGGCGGTGGACGCGCCGGACCACGTGACGGTGCACCGCGAGGAGGTGTTCCGGCGCATCGAGCAGGCCAATCGCGAGGCGGCCGCCACCAACGGGGCGGGTCAACAGGAGGCGGAGACGTGCACGGAAGAGAGCTGAGTGGTGAAGCGACCCGCTGCGTCACCAAGCGCTTCGGAGCGATCGAGGTCGATCCGGAGCAGGTCATCGAGTTCTGCGGCTTGCCCGGCTTTCCGTCGGCCCGGCGCTTCGTGATCCGGCAGCACGACCGCGGCTCGGTCTTCGCCTGGCTCGTATCCCTCGACGTGCCCGAACTGGCCTTCACGATCGCCAACCCCTGGCACCTCTTCCCCGACTACGCCCCGAGCATTCCCGCCCATCCGTTGCGCGCGCTGGGCGCAGCCGACGCGGATGATGTGGAAATCGCCGTGGTGACCACCTGCGCCGAGGGCGAGATCCGCTGCAACCTGATGGCGCCGCTCCTGATCCACCCCGGCACGCAACGCGGCGCACAGGTGATCCTGGACGACGACCGCTACTCGACCCGCGAACCCGCGCGTCCGGCAGCCGAAGCCCAGGCTCAGATCGAATCGAAGCCCCAGAAGTAGAGCGGCCAGGGAAGGGCCCGGCGCAGGCCCAGGTACTGCCCGGCCGACAGGACCTCGGCGAGTCCCTCGGGCCGACGGGGACCGAAGAGCAGCGACAGCAGGTCGCCCGCTGCGAGACGTGCGCTGCCGCGCGCGCCTTCCAGCGCGTAGCCGCCGGTCTCGGTCCGAACCCGGACGTCGCTCATCCGCTCTTCGCCTCGAGTCACGGTGTCCCAGAGTCGCTCGGCATCGAGCAGCCGGAGCCACGCCAGCGGCCGGGGCTCGCGTGCGGTGCCGACGGCCGACAGCACCTCGAGCGGAGGCTCGTCCGCGGCTTGCGACAGCACGGTCAGCGGCTCCGCTCCGGCGAGCGCCTCGAAGCACGCCAGCACGCCCGCGGGCTCGCCGGCCCACTCGTGCACGACTCCCCGGAAGTCGTCTCCACGTCCCCGGGCCGCGTAGGCGACGGCGACCCCGTCGCGCCAGCCCGCGACCACGTCGCACTCGGGCGCCGCGCCCAGGCGTTGGAGGTCGCCGGGCGACCGGACGGCGCGAACCGGTCGCGCGTCGTAGAGGCCCTCGAGATGGCACCAGTCCTGGGGCTGCGGTTCCGCCACGGTGATCGGCCCGCCACCTGCCGCCCGGGCGGCCGCGCGGATCGCCGCGGGCTCGAGCTGATGGATCCACTCGACACCGCCGCGAGTGACGCCGAGACGGGTGTAGAACGACTCGAGATCGCTCCAGAGCGCGGCCACCATGGCGCCGCGCTCCGCGAGGCGGCGCAGACAGGCTTCGATGCAGGCGCGTGCCAGACCGCGACCGCGGTACGCGGGATCCGTGTACACCAGGCCGATCAGACCGACCGGGATGTCGCGGCCCGCCCATCGCACCCGGACCAGCCGCCCCAGGGCATGAGCCGCGAGGGCCCCACCGACGCGGGCGACGGTGTGATCACCGATCTGCGCGGGATCGAGCGCGGTCGGGTACTCCGCTTCGAGCCTCCCGGCGCGGCCGTCGCGCAGCCCGGCCTCCAGCCACGCCACCAGCTCCGTGCGACGAAGCGGGAGCGGCGTACCGATCGCGATGAGGTTGTCGGGCGCGGGTGCCGCGACTGCTTCCGGTGATGCTTCCACGGCACCTGGCGGGTGCAAGACAGGTGCCTCGTCGCGAGCCGCGTCCGCCGCCGTTATGCGTCACTTCGTTGCAGGATGCACTGCCCCCTTTGCGCCTGAAACGCGCGAGCATTGCGCTCCGGGGGTCGGCGCTCGATCGCCATCGCGCAGCGCGCGTGCAAGATGCGGCGCATCGTACGGTCGCGGCGCAAGCCGCCCGCGTCTAGGAGAAAACCCCGACGTTCGCAAACGGGGTAATGGCACCGCGCTTGCAGCTCTAGCGGGTGCGCTCCGTCGAGTCGTCGGAGCGGTGGTCCCGGAGCGTGCGCGAAAGGCGCAAGGGGACCGCATAGGGGAGGACGCGCCCGGCCCACAGTCGGTCGGCGCGTCGTGCGATGGTCCCGCCAAGGATGTGCGGGTACGGGGCGATCAAGGAGGATTCGCGAGCATGGGTTTGAGAGTCAATACGAATGTTGCGTCGATCAACGCGCAGCGAAACCTGCTGAACACGACCAACCGGCTGAACCGGTCTCTCGAGCGCTTGTCGTCGGGACTCCGGATCACCCGGGCGAGCGATGACGCAGCGGGGCTGGCCATCTCCGAGCGGTTCCGCTCCGAGATCCGAAGCCTGGGCCAGGCAGAGCGGAACGCCAACGACGGCGTTTCGATGCTGCAGGTCGCCGAAGGCGCGCTCAGCGAGACGAGTGACATTCTCACCCGTCTCCGCGAGCTCGCCGTGCAGTCGGCGAACGGCACGCTGGGCTCCGAGGAGCGGGCAACGCTGCAGGACGAGTTCGGGGCGCTGGTGGAAGAGGTCGATCGGATCGCGGCCGTGACCGAGTTCAACGGCGCGAACGTCCTGAACGACACGAGCGTGGCGATCACGTTCCAGGTCGGCATCAACAACACGGCGAACGACCAGCTGACGGTCACCGGCGTGGATGCCACCGCCTCGGGTGTCGGGATCTCCGCACTGGACATCTCGACCGTGTCGGGTGCCCAGGCGGCGCTCGGGACGCTCGACAGCGCCATCAACCAGGTGTCCTCACTGCGTGCCCAGTTCGGTGCCACGCAGAACCGTCTCGAATCGGCGATCCGCTCGCTGCGGGTGTCGATCGAGAACACCTCGGCCGCCGAGTCGCGGATCCGGGACGTGGACATCGCTTCGGAGACCGCCGAGCTGACGCGTAACCAGGTGCTCCAGACCGCCGGTGTGGCGGTGCTGGCCCAGGCCAACGTGTCGACCCAGGCGGCACTCGCCCTGCTCCAGTAGGGGTACGAGCGCCCAGCCGGCAACCCCGGCCGGGCGCCACCGGCCCGCCCCCATCGGGGCGGGCCGGTAGTTTCCCGCCGGGAGACGTCAGTTCATGGAAATCGACTCCAACAGTGATAGCGGCGCGAGCAGCGGCTCGCGCATCACCTTCGGCGGCCTCGCCTCGGGAATCGACACCCGGGGCATCGTAGACGCCTTGTTGGACGTCGAGGCGATCCCCCTCGAGCGGCTCCGGCAGCGCCAAGCGGAGTTCGAGGAGGAGCAGGGTCTCTTCCGCGAGCTCAACAGCCTGCTCTCCGCCCTGCGAGATGCGGCGCGGGGCATCGACAATCGCAACAGCTCGCTCACCGGAGCGTCGTTCGACGAAGAGCTGCTCGCGCTGACCGCCACTTCTTCGGATCCCGGTGTGCTCACGGCCGAAGTCGACGACGGCGCAGCACTCTCGGGTAGCTTCGACGTGCGCGTCACGCAGCTCGCCACGGTGAGCCGGCGCGTCAGCACTGCCTATGCCTCCGAGACGGACACGGTCGGAAAGAAGAACGACGACTTCTCGATCGACTTCGGCGGCGCAGAGACGATCGACATCGACATCACCAAGGACACCACGCTTGCCGACCTGCGGGACGCCATCAACCTCGATGCCGCAAACAATGGTGCCGTCCGCGCGGATCTGCTCGACGACGGTGTGGGTGGTATTCGATTGATCCTGTCGGGCACCGAGACCGGCACCGCCAGCGACCTCATCGTGACCACCGACCTCAAGGGTGTCGGCAGCGACGACTTCCTCGACGCGAGCCTGGGGCAGGACGCCCAGGACGCGAATCTCGTCGTCCTCGGCGTCCCGATCACCCGCTCGAGCAACGAGATCACCGACGCCATCAACGGTCTCACCCTCAGGCTCGAGGGCGTCAACGATCTCGCCGACCCGACCGACCACGTCACGATCACCCTCGGCCGCGACGACGACGAGATCGTCAGCCGCATCGAGGCCTTCGTGGAGGCCTACAACCAGGTTCGCGAGTTCGCCGAGCGGCAGGCCCTGGTGGACGCCGAGACCGAGCGGGCGGGACCGCTGTCGGGCGACTTCGGCCTGCGCTTCGCCGACCGGACAGTGCAGCGCGTCATCAGCAGCGGCTACAACACCGGTGGCACGTTCCAGTCGCTCGGATCGATCGGCCTCCGCTTCGACGGCAGCGGGCGGCTCACGTTGGATCGAGGCAAGCTGACGGCGGCCCTCGACGAGGACGCCGCCGACGTGCGCGCGCTGTTCTCGGGCGACGGTACCAGCGATGGTGTCGCCACCGCGATGGCGCGCTCGCTGGAATCGCTCGTGCGCAGCGGCGACGGCGTGATGGCCAGCCGCATCAAGTCGATCGATCGCAAGGTCAAGCGGCTCGAAACCGACATCCTCGCCTTCGAGACCTACCTCGAGCGCCGGGAGGAAGATCTGCTGCGGCGCTTCTCCGCGTTGGAGTCGCTGGTCTCCGGCCTGCTGGCCGATTCCGACTTCCTCTCCTCCTTCGGCCAGAACAAGTAGTCCTCCGGTGCGAAGTCGCTACGTCCAGATGGACATCGAGGGCACCTCGCCCCTGGGTCTGGTGGTGCGGATGTACGACGGCGCGCTCGGCAGCATCCGTCGCGCCCGCGAGCACCACGACGAGGGTCGGATCCGCGACCGCGGTGCCGAGATCTCGCGCGCGCTGGACATCGTCAGCGAGCTGCGCAGCGGACTCGACCTGGAGCAGGGCGGCGAGATCGCCCGCAATCTGGAAGCGCTCTACGTATTCACCGGCGAGCGTCTGATGGCCGCTGGCGCCGGCGCCCGCGAGGGATTCGACGAGGCTCTAGTGGCGCTGACGCCGCTCTACGAAGCCTGGTCCGAGCTGGCGCGGGGCCCGGCCCCGTCGTTGCAGCGAGATCCGGAATGAGTGCGCTGCACGAAGCCGCAGCAGCCGCGCGGGCGGCCGCCGAGGAAATCGAGGCCGCGCTCGATCGGGGCGAAGCAGAGCGCGCGCTGGAGTGGCTGCCGATCCGCCGTGAGCGGCGCCAGCGTCTGGCGGCGGCGGCCCGCGAGGCGGATCGCGAGGCGGCGCGCGCAGCCCTGGAGGAGGACGCGGCGCTCCAGGCGCAGCTTCACGAGCGGGCCCTGGCGAGCCAGGGTCGCACTGGCGAAGCACTGGCCGAGCTGCAGCGCCTGCGTGGCGCAGTCCGGTCGCTCGGTGGGGGCGACGACACTCCTCGATTCGTCAGCCGCCGGGCCTGATCCCGGCCTCCAGAGGGAAAGCGAGCGCGTTTCAACCTGAGATGCCCAGGCGGCAGAGAGCGCCGCAGGGGCCTCCGGCTTGGCACCGTACTTGCGTCTCTCCTGCGCAAGGGCCCATCGGGGCCTCTACGGGAGGGGACCTGTGGGAAATCGATCGCGTCAGATCCTGCTGACGGGGGGCACCGGATCGTTCGGAAGGGCGTTCGTGAGCCGGATGCTGCGCGAAGACGCCGACGTCACGATCCGCATCTACAGCCGCGACGAGCTCAAGCAGTACGAGATGGCGCAAGCCTTCGAGAACGATCCCCGGCTGCGCTTCTTCATCGGAGACGTGCGCGACCGCGAACGGCTCGCGCGCGCGATGTACGGCGTCAACCAGGTCGTCCACGCCGCCGCGCTGAAGCAGGTCACCCTGTGCGAGTACAACCCGGCCGAGGCGATCAAGACCAACGTGCTCGGCGCCCAGAACGTGATCGACTGCGCCATCGATGCGGGGGTCGAGCGCACCGTCGCGCTCTCCACCGACAAGGCCGTCAATCCCGTCAACCTCTACGGTGCCAGCAAGCTCTGCGCCGAGAAGCTCTTCGCCCACGCGAGCGCCTACACCGGGCCCCGCGATTCCCGCTTCGCCTGCGTGCGCTACGGCAACGTGGTGGGAAGCCGGGGCAGCGTCGTTCCCTTGTTCATCGAGCAGGCGTCCCGCGGCGAGGCCCTCACCCTCACCGACTCGCGCATGACGCGTTTCTGGATCTCGCTCTCCCAGGCGGTCGATCTCGTGCTGCTCGTGCTCGACGAAATGCGCGGCAGCGAGATCTACGTGCCGAAGATCCCCAGCATGCGCATGACCGACCTCGCCCTGGCGATCGCGCCCGACGCCATCCTGAAGGAGGTGGGCATGCGACCCGGGGAGAAGCTCCACGAGGTGCTGCTGACGGCGGACGAAGCCGACCGGACCCGGGAGTTCCCCACCTACTACGTCATCAGCCGCCAGGCCGAGCTCGGCGGCGGTCGCCGGCTGCCCGAGGGGTTCGCCTACCAGAGCGACACCAACACCCAGTGGCTCGACGTCGACCGGCTCGCCGAGATCGTCACCGAGCTGGGCCATGGCCACTAGCCGGCTCCGCGAGGCCGCGCCCGACCCGATCCCGTACGCCCGGCACTCGCTCCTCGAGTCCGACCGCGATGCCGTCGAGCGCGCGCTCGCTTCGGGCGTCGTGGCCCAGGGTCCCGAGGTCGCCCACTTCGAGAAGGATCTCGCCCGGGTCACCGGCGCCAGCCAGGCGATCGCCGTATCGAGCGGTACCGGAGCGCTGCAGCTGGCGCTGGCGGCGCTGGGGGTCGGACCGGGCGACGAGGTGATCGTTCCCTCGCTCACCTTCGTCGCGACCGCGAATGCCGTGGTGCTCTGTGGTGGCACACCGCGCTTCGCCGACGTGGAGCGCGACTCGCTGACCCTCGACCCCCGAGCCGTGGCGCGAGCCGTGTCGCGCCGGACCCGCGGTGTGGTGGCGATGCACTACGGGGGTCACCCCGCCGATGCCGAGGCGATCCGCGCCGCGCTGCCCGACTCGGCCTTCCTGCTCGAAGACGCCTGTCACGCGCTCGGAGCGTCCTTGCGCGGCCGCGCCGTCGGATCGCTCGGCGATGCGGCCTGCTTCTCGTTCCATCCCGCCAAGCTGATCACCACCGGAGAGGGTGGGGCGGTCACGACCCTCGATCCGGAGCTGGCAGACCGGGTGCGACGGCTGCGCGAGCACGGCATCGAGCGCCGGCAAGAGCGCTTCGAGGGCCTGGGCCTGCCGCCGGAGTGGCGCGCCGAGGAGTGCGGTCCCTGGGTCTACGAGCTGCACGACCTGGCGGCGAACCACCGGATGCCCGAGCTCTCGGCGGCCCTCGGACGCAGTCAGCTGGGTCGCATCGACGCCTTCCTGCGCCGGCGGCGCGAGCTGGCGGATGGGTACGGCGAGGCGCTGTCCGATCTCGAGGACCTCCTCGTGCTCCCCGGCGAGCACTTCGGCGCCCGCTCGGCCTGGCACCTCTACCCGGTCCGGGTGCGGAGCGGAGCGCTGCGCGGCGGACGGGCCGGGCTCTACGCAGCGCTCCACGCCAGTGGAATCCGGGTCCAGGTGCACTACGTACCCGTGCACCTGCAACCCTGGTACCGGCGGAAGCTCGGAACCGCTTTCGGCGACCTCGCCGTCACCGAGGAGGCCTACGCCCAGCTTCTCTCGCTTCCGCTCTTCCCGGCACTGGCCGACCGCGACCGGGACCGGGTGACCGACACCCTGCGCAGCGAGCTGCTGCGCATGAAACGATGAAGCGATGAACTGATGAACCGGCTCAGGGTCTTCACGGTCTTCCACGCCAACCTCGACTTCTCGGCGCTGCCCGAGGCGGACGTTCCGCTCGTGATCGAGCGCTGCTATTGGCCGTTGCTGCGCCTGGCCGCAGAAGAGCGCATCCCGCTGGGAATCGAGCTCACCTCGCGGACCCTGGCCCGCGCCGGCCGCGAGGATCCGGAGTGGGTCAAGACACTGCGCGAGCTGTCCGAGCGCGGTCTGGTCGAGGTGGTGGGATCGGGACTCGCCCAGGTCGTAGCACCGCTGGTTCCGGCGGACGTCAACCGCGCCAACCTGCGGCTCGGCCGGGACGCCTACAGCGAGCAGCTCGGCGCCGCACCGGACACCTGGTTCGTACACGAGCAGACCTGGTCCCGGGGGCTGGCGCCGCTCTTCGGCGAAGTGGGTGCGCAGGCGGTCGTCATGGAGTGGAACAACCCGGCGAGCCGCCGCCCCGAGCTGCGGCCGCTCCGCTACCGCACCGCACGGCTCGCCGGCGCAGGGGCACAGCCGGTGTCGCTGCTCTGGAACGACTCGGTCGTGTTCCAGAAGCTCCAGCGCGCCGTGCAAGGCTCGATCCCGGCCGACGAGTATCACGCCTGCGTGCTGCGCGGTCACGACCCGGACGAGGATCGGCTGGTCTGCGCCTACGGAGGCGACCTGGAGATCTTCGACTATCGGCCGGGCCATCCTGCTCCGGGCGACGCAGAGCGCGGCGCGGAGATGGATCGGCTGCGCGCCTGCCTGGTTGCGCTGGCGCGCGACCCTCGCTGCGAGATGCGCCTTCCCAGGGACGCCGCCGCGGGCTTCGACCCCGGCCCGCCGGTCGAGCTCAGCAGCGCGGCGGATCCGGTGCCGTGCAAGAAGCAGCCTCGCTACAACCCGACGCGCTGGGCCGTCTCGGGGCGCGACGGACTCGGGCTCAACACCCGGTGCTTCGCGCTCCGCCGGCGGATGCGCCTGGCGGGTGAGAAGCTGCCCCGGCGCGACGACGCGCTGGTGGAGCTGTGGCGCAGCGACCTGCGCACCCGCGCCACCGAGGAGAAGATCGATGGCTTCCACGAGGATGCGGGTCGCCTCTCGGGCTCGCTGCGCCATGCGCTGGAGGGCGCGGCACCGGCTCTCGCCGAGGGCGATGCCGCCGTACTAATTAACACCGATCTCCAGCCGTGGTGTGGCGACCCAGTAGAGGTGCCGCTGCGATTTCCCCCCGGTCGGCTCCAGGCGGGACGGGTCGAGGCGCCGGGTCTGGATCCGGGCCTCGCGCAGCTCGAAGTGGAGGATCGCTACCGCGACGGCAGCGTGCGGCGTGCGACGCTGGTAGTGGCGCCCCGACTCGAGCCCGGCGCCCAGCTCTCGCTTCGCGTCGTGCCCGAGCCGCGCTCCGTCGAGGTGGACGAGGCCCTGCCGCATCGCGTCTCGACGCCGACGGTCGAGGCCCGCTTCCTGACCCATCGCGGCGGTGCGCTGGACGAGCTGCGCTTTCCATCGATCGCGGCCCAGCCGCTGATCGGGACGATCCCGCACGGGACCTTCGACGACGTCGCCTATGCGCCCGATTTCTATTCGGCGCACGCGGTGGCGGTCACCGATCGCGGCGAGAAGATCGCCGACCTGCGACCGGTCAGCCGAGGCCGACAGCTGTGGGCCGGGCCCTTGCGCACCGTGATTTGCTTCGAGACCGACACCCCGATCGGTCGCTGGCGCAAGACCTATCGGCTCTACAACGATCGCCCGCGCCTCGACGTGATCCAGGAGGTGCACCTGCGCGAGGTGCGACTCCAATCGCTCCGGGTGGCGACATTCAGCTGTCTGCCGGACGCCTTCGATCGGGGGACGCTCGGCTTCGCGACCGTGAACGGGGGCGAGACGGTCGAGCACTTCGCCCTGGAGCGCGGCATCCGCGTCGACCATCCGCTGCCGGCGAGTCCGCTCGTTTCGGCACGTTCCTGTCTCGGGGCGAGCGAGGGCTGGGTTTCTGTCGGCGATGCGAATCGTGGCGTCGCGGTGATCTGCGACCGGGCCCGCGCCGCAGCGGTGCCGATGCTCGAGTTCTCCGACGTGGACGAGCGCTTCCTGCTGCGCCTCCACTACACGGCGGTCGAGACCGACGACACGCGGCCGACCTTCTTCCGGGGCGCGAGGCGTTTTTCCTTCTCACTGGTCGGGCATGGCGGCGATCCCGAGATCGCGCGCCGCGTCGCCCTGGCCATAGACCGGGGCCTGTTGGTCCGGACGGAGCTCGGCGTTGACGTCGCATCAGGCGTTTGAGCGGAACCTCGAGCATCTGCGCCGGCGCAATCGCCGTCTCGCCGATGCCGTGGAGCAGGCCGACCCGGCGGGCATCGAGCGCGAGTCCGTCGCCTCCGGCGGATGCACGCTGGTGGATCGGGGCATCCGGCTCGCCTCCGCCTACGATCCCGAGGGCGAGGGGCGCAGGCTCGCGGACCGGGCCGCCGAAGAGCCGGCCGACCTGTTGGTCGCGCTCGGTCTGGCGCTGGGCCACCACGTAGAGGCCTACCGCGCTCTCCGCCGCGTTCCGGTGCTGGTGTACGAGCCGTCCGTCGCACGGCTGCGCGCGGTTCTCGAGGTGCGCGGCGAGCTGCCCTGGATCGGCGACCCCGACGTCCACTGGGCGGGCGGGCCCGACGAGCTGGGTGCGATCTTCGCCACGCTGTACGCGTCCGGGCTGGCTGCCCGGGTGCTGCCCCACCCGACCCTCGCACGTCTCGACCCGGGGGTGGCCCGCGAAGCAGCCATGCGGCTGGCGCGGGTCAAGGACGCCGCCGACATCACCGCCCGGACACGGGTGGTCATGGCCGATCGCTGGGCCTGCATGACCGCCGACAACGCGAACGCGCTGCTCGAGACGCCGAGTCTGTCGCGACTCTTCGACGCTTTTCCGGGTCGCGCTGCGGTGGTGTGCGCTGCGGGTCCGTCCCTCGACCGCCAGCTTCCGCTGCTCGCGCGCGAATCCCATCGCCTTCTCGTGATCGCGATCGGTCAGGCCCTGCCCGCGCTGCGCGCCGCCGGGATCCGACCCGATCTCGTACACGTGCTCGAGAGCAAGGACGTCTCCCATCAGCTCGCCGAAGACGGGCACGCTTCGGATCTGGCGCTGGTCCTGGCGCCTTCGGTGCACGAGCGGGTCTTCGAGGCCCAGGCGCGGGCCCGCTTCGTGGCGTACCCGGCGCCCAACCCCTTCGCCTGCTGGCTGGCAGAGAGTCACGGGGACCGCAGGTGGCTGGCGGGAGGTGCGACGGTCGCCCAATCGGCGGTGCACGTGGCGGCGGTGCTGGGCGCCGATCCGATCCTGTTGATCGGCCAGGACCTGGCCTTCACAGGGGGGCGCGTGTATGCCTCGGGCAGCGCCTACGAGATGGTCTCGTACCGCGAGGTCGGCGAAGGCCGCTTCGTGTTCACCGGCCTGGCGGAGAAGAAGCAGCGTCTCGGGATCGCGCCTCCGACCGGGGCACCCGCGAAGGACGATCTGCTGCGGGTTCCGGGCTGGGACGGCGAGCCCGTCGCCACCTCGCGCAGCTACGCGTCCTTCATCGAACACTACCGCGGGATCGGCGCCTGGCTCGCCGAGCGGAACGTGCGCCTGGTCAACTGCACCGAGGGCGGAGCGCGGATTCCGGGTATCGACCACCTGCCGTTCGCCGAGGCGATCGGGGAGCTGCCCGCCGACGCGCTCGGGTGCCAGCCCGTCATCGAACGCGCCTTCGACGAGGCACCGCCCGTCGAGCGCGGCACGGTGAGCAGGCGCATCAAACGGGCGCGGCGCACGCTCCATCGCCTGGAACGCGAGGCGCGCAGCGGTGTGCGCCGCGCGGAGCGGGCCGCCGGAGAGCTTCGGCGCAATCCCGCACCGGCGGCCGCCCGTGAGGTCCTGCGCGCCGTGGTGCGCTACGAGCGCCGCGTGCGGCGCGAGCTCGACGCGCTGCCCTGGATCGAGGTCCTGGTGCAGGGCGAAGCGCAGCAGAACGAGCTGGCCCTGCGGCGCGACGGCGCCGACGTCAGCCCGGTCGCCGCAGTGGAGATGTCGCAGCGGATGTTCGCCTCGGCCCTGGCGGCTGCCGAGAGGGGTCGCGTGGTGCTCGACAGACTGGAGGCCCGCCTGGACGA
>JBFGIM010000040.1:0-21041 GCA_041577695.1 Myxococcota bacterium
CGCAGCGACTCCAGGCGGAAGCGGAAGCTCCTCACGACGCGTCCTCCGCGAACAGCGCCGTCAGGCGCGCCAGCGCCTGAGCCACGTCGCTGCGCTCGTCCGGCGACTGCTGGAGGAACTCGCGCAGCGCGGGCTCCAGTCTGCGCGCCGCGTCGATGCGCGGATCGCCGCCGCTCTGGTACGCGCCGGTGGCAATCAGGTCCTCGGCGTCGCGGTACACGGCGAGCGCCTCGCGGGCGGACTGGGCCAGCCGCAGGTGATCGGGCGAGGCCACATCCGGCATCACGCGCGACACGCTGGCCAGCACGTCGACGGAGGGGAAGTGCCCGCGCTCGGCCAGCCTGCGCGACAATACGATGTGGCCATCGAGGAGCGAACGAGCCGCATCCGCCACGGGCTCGAGCTGGTCGTCGCCTTCGACGAGGACGGTGTAGATGCCGGTGATGCTTCCGCCCCGCGTTCCGGTTCCGGCCCGCTCCAGCAGACGCGGCAGCGAGCTCCACATCGAGGGCGGATAGCCGCGGGTAGCCGGGGGCTCCCCGGCGGCCAGCCCGATCTCGCGGGTAGCGGTGCAGAAGCGGGTCAGTGAGTCCATCAGCAACAGGACGTGGCGACCCTCGTCGCGAAACGACTCCGCGATGGCCGTGGCGGCGAGCGCTGCGCGCACGCGCATTGCCGCCGACTCGTCGCTCGTCGCCGTCACCACGACCGACGTGGCCAAGGCGTCGCCGAGATCGCGCTCCAGGAAGTCGCGCACTTCTCGTCCGCGCTCGCCGATCAGGGCGATGACCGCGACGTCGGCGTCGGTGTAGCGGGCGATCTGCCCGAGCAGCGTCGACTTGCCGACGCCCGAACCGGCGAAGATGCCGAGCCGGCCTCCGCGGCCGGCGGTGGTGAGGACGTCGAGCGCGCGCACGCCGAGGGAAAGCGGCTGGGTCACACGGGGGCGTACCAGCGCGGGCTCGGGCTCGCGGTGCAGCGGGGCCATCCGCGTAGGGAGCAGTGCCGGACCGTCATCGAGCGGCCGACCGAGGCCGTCGAGTACGCGCCCCAGGGCCTCGGGTCCGCACGGAACGGCGGCCCGCGCCCGTCGACACGTCACGCGCCATCCCGGCGCGATTCCTCGCGGCGACTCGAGCGCCATCAATGCGAAGCGGTCGTCGCGGAAGCCGACCACCTCGGCGTCGAAGCCGTCGCCCCCTTCTGCCGGCCGCAGCCGGCACACCGATCCGACGCGAACTCCACGCGGACCATCCGCCTCGATCACCGGACCGATGACCGAGCGCACGCGCCCTTCGTGGGGCGCCACCTCGGCCCGTTCGAGTGCCCGGTGGCACGCCTCGAAGAAATGGGAATCGCCGGCGTTGGCGTTCACGATTCGATGTCTCCGCCGGAGAACGCGTCACCGAGCGCTTCGCGGACCTGTCCCACCACTTCGTCGAGGCGCGTGGTGATGCGGGCGTCGGGATTCTCCAGACGCGCCTCACCGGCCGGGACCCGGGGGTCCGCCTCGAAGTGGACCCGTTCCAGGGCTTCGACCCGCTCGCGCAGCCCGCTCTCGATCGCGGCGAGCTCCTCGGGCCGCACGCGCACCGTCACCGGCTTGGAGGCGTCCAGGGTTCCGAGCGCCTGGGCCAGCACGGCGGCCAGCGCCTCGGCATCCGCTTGCGGCCGGCGCCCCAGGATTCGCTCCGCAATCGCGAGCGCCAGCTCCACGGTCGCTTGCCGGTTCGCCAGCAGGTAGTGCTCTCCCAGCCAATCGAGTCGCTCGGCGGCCCGTTCGAGCGAGGCCGCGGCCTGCTCTACCCGCTCGGCCTCGCGCCAGGGCAGCTCGGCGCGTCCGGCCTGCCTGCCAGCTTCGTAGGCTTCTTGCTTCGCCGCCTCGAAGTCGATCTCGACCGCGGCGGGTAAATCCGCGTCGGTTGCGGCCTCGCCCTGGCGGGAGGGAAGCTCGTCGGCCACGAAGCGATGCCTTGCAAGCGACTCGGCCGGCACGAACGCACCCTGACGCGGAGATCCGCCGGGAGCGAAGCTTTTCTGCGTATTCGTCACGGGCGCCCCTTGCTACCCTTCCCCGAGCCAGCCCTGGAGGGTCTTGGCACCGTCTTCGGAGCGTTCGCGAGCCAGGTCTTCGATTGGGGCGCGCGCGGTCCGATCCTCCGTGCCCCCCGGCATGGAGAGGTTCCCGCCGCCGGCGAGCTGCGCCTCCAGATCCGAGACGCGGGCCGGCAGCGCCGTGCCCTCGATGGAGCCCAGCGTCCCGAGCAGCGGCTTCACCACCAGTCGCCCGAAGAGCAGCAGCACGATCACGCCGGCCAACACGCGCAGGGCGTCGCTCACCAGCCCGAACACCTGGGGCGGAATGTCGAACCCCTCCGCCTCCGGCTCGAAATCCATCACGAGGAATGGCGCGGTGCTCAGGGTGAGCTGATCGCCGCGCTCTTCGTTGAAGCCGACTGCGCGCTTGGCGAGCTCCTCGAAACGGGTGAGCGACTGCTCGTCCCACGCCTCGAAGGTGCCATCGCCGGTCGGCTTGCCGTCGAGCAACACCGCCACGGTCAATCGCGTGATGGTTCCGGCGGGCTCCACCGAGCGGCTCACGGTCTTGCTGATCTCGTAGTTGATCGTCTCGACCGTGCGAGTGCTCTGGTTGCCACTGGCATCGAGGGAGGAGCCGGTGCCGCCCGGGAGGTTGGATCGCACGCCGGGGACGCCGCTCGGTCCGGACGCCATCTGCTGCTCGCTCTCGACGGTCCGCTGCTCGCTCCGTTCGATCTGCGACTCGGGGTCGAAGGTCTCGCGGGTGTGCTCGGTCTGGGTCCAGTCGAGGTCGGCGCGCACCGTCGCCACCAGCCGACCCCCGCCCACGGCGGGCTCGAGCAGGGCCTGGATGCGGTGCGACAGCTCGCGCTCGAGCTGCGCCTGGTAGTCTCCGGTTCCGCTGGGCTGCGCCGCGTCCACCTCGTCCCCGGCCGGCGCCAGCAGCCGACCGCGCTGATCGACCACGGTCACCCGTTCCGCGGCCAGCGATGCGACGCTCGAGGAGACCAGGTGCACCACCCCGCGTACCTGGTCACGGGACAGCTCGGAGCCCGAGCGCAGCTGCACCACCACCGAGGCGCTGGGATTGCGGCTGTCGTCTCCGATGAAGGGCGAGCGCTCGGGAATTGCGATCTGGACGCGCGCGCGGTGTACGGGATCGAGCTGGGCGATGCTGCGCGCCAACTCCCCTTGCAAGGCGCGGCGGAAGTTCACCCGGTGCACGAAGTCGGTGACGCCGAAGTCGGGCTTGTCGAAGAGCTCGAAGCCGGCGCCGCCGCCCGACGGCAGGCCGCGACCCGCCAGCCGAATGCGCGCTTCGTGGACGGACTCGGTTGGGACGTAGACCGCGGTGCCACCGGACTCGAGCCGGTAGGGCACGCGTTCTTCCTTGAGCGTCTCGACGATGCGGGACATCTCCTCGGCGGAGACCCCGCCGAAGAGCAGGCCGTAGCCCCCCTGGGTGGACCCGAAGCCGATCCAGAGGAAGAACGCCAGCGAGCCCAGCGCGCTGGCTGCGAACGCGGCGCGCCGCGCGGGCGGCCATGCCGCGAAGGTGGTCTGGAGATTCTGGAGCCGGTTGGATTCGCTCACGGTTTACACCTGCAGCCTCATGATTTCCTGATACGCCTCGAGCGCGCGGTTGCGCACCTCGGTCACGAAGCGGAGCGACAGGTCGGCCTTGGAGAGCGCGACCATCGTCTCGACGGTTCCACCGCGGCCAGCGCTGAGCTCTTCCGCCTCGTGCTCCGCGTGCTTCTGGACGCGGTCGGCCTCACGCACCAGCTCGAGCAGGCGGTCGGCGAAGTGACTGCCCTTCGCGGCCTTCGCGGGGCCCTCCGGCGTCAGGCCGGCCTCGAGCCCGAGTCGCGCCGCCTCGATCGTCATCGGCCGATCCTCATGGCCGCCTCGCCCATCTCGCGCGACTTGCGCAGGATCGCCAGGTTGGCCTCGAAGGCGCGGCTCGCCGAGGTGAGATTCGCCAGCTCCTCCAACGGGTTGACGTTGGGCAGCCGGACGTTTCCGTCGGCGTCTGCATCGGGATGACCGGGGTCGAAGCGCTGCGGTCCGGGACGTGAATCGACCTGGATCTGGCGCACGCGCACCGAGCGCACCGCGCGGGTGAGGCGATCGCCGAAGTCGTTGCCCTTCAGCGGTTGCGCCTCGAAGATCGGATCGCGGCGCTGGTAGGGCCCGCCCTCGGGCGTACGCGTCGTGCGGGAGTTGGCGATGTTGGATGCGGTGACCTGCATGCGCGCACGCTGGGCCACCAGTCCCGAGACGGCGATGTCCGTGATCTCCGACAACGTCATGGGTTCACTCCTGCTCAGCGCCGCGACGAGATCGCCGTGCGACGAAGTTCGAGCAGCCGGACCATCACTTCGGCCTGCTCGTTGAAAGCTCCGGCATTCCGGGAGAGACGGATCAGCTCGCCGTGGGCGTCGACGTCGTTGCCGTTGGGGCCCGGCGTGCGCCGCTCCACCACCGGGCGCCAGCGCGGATCGCCGGTTTCCTGGGCGAGGTGGTTCGGGTGGCGCCGCGCCACCGCGGGGGTGGCCGCGCGGAGCGCCTTGTCGAAGGCGATGTCCGCGCGCCGGTAGCCCGGCGTGTCGGCGTTGGCGACGTTCGAGGCGAGCACGCCCTGGCGGGCGACACGGAAGCGCAGCGCCGCTTCAACGGCACCGATGGTGTCTCCGAACAGTCCGCCCACGCTCTGGCCTCCTCCCTGCGGACGAATCCGCCGCCCCTCTCTGGAGCAACCCGCGTGCCAATCGCGGGCTGGAGGTTCAAGTAGCTGGATCCAATGGGTTTTCGGCACGTTTCCAGCCTCGGGACCGGAGCCCGGCGGCCGTTCACGTTGCAAAGCGAAGTATCGGAGTGGAAGAAATTGCCGGGTTCAGCGGAGACCGTAGTCGCGGATCTTGTTGCGCAGGGTGCGCGCGCTGATGCCCAGGGCGCGAGCGGCGTGGGTGCGGTTGCCGCCGTGGATGGCGAGCGACCGGATCACCGTCTGCCGCTCGAGCTCACGCAGGTTGAGATTGTGCGGGGCTTCGCTCGCGGGAGCGATCCCGGTCCGCAGCGCGTCGAAGTCGATCTCGCGGCCGGGAAAGAGCAGCACCGCGCGCTCGGCCAGGTTCTCGAGCTCGCGCACGTTGCCTGGAAGCGACTGGCGCCTCAGCGCCGAGAGGGCGCCCGGCGTTAGCCGCGGGGGCTCCGCCCCCTGGGCGAAAGCTGCGCGTTCGATCAGGAGGCGCGCCATCGTCTCGAGGTCGCGCGGCCGTTCGCGCAACGGCGGAATGCGCAGCACGATCACTTCGAGGCGATGACACAGATCCTGGCGCAGTGCTCCGGTTGCGACGACCTCCGCCAGCGGGCGGCGCGCCGTCGCCAGGATGCGGGGAAGCGCGGGTCGACTCGCCTCCCGCCGGCGCGGCGACTGCATCACACCGAGCAACCCGGGTTGCGCTTCGAGCGGGAGCTCGTCCACCTCCTGGAGCAGCAGCGAGCCGCCGGTCGCCTGCCCGGTGGCGCCGCGCCCCGCGCCGCTCGTATCCGCTCCAAAGAGCGCCTCCGTCGCGCGCTCGCCGAGCGCGCCGCATTCGACTTCGACCAGCAGGCCGTCGCGGCGGTGACTGCGGCCGTGGATGAAGTGGGCCAGCCGGCGGCGACCGCTGCCGTTCTCCCCGAGAATCACCACGGTGGCGTCGCTCGCCGCCGCAGCCTCTGCGTCGCGCAGCGTGCGCGCCATCACCGGCTCCTCGGTCAGCAGCTCGACGGCCGGGGCCGGATCGGGTCCGGTGTGGATGCCGGTCAGCGCCGCCTCCAGGGCACCGATCCGGAACGGTTTGCCCAGGAACGCGCGCGCCCCCCGCGCCGCCGCCCGGACCGCGAGTCCCGGCCGGTCCGCCGGACCCATGGCGACGACCGCTGTCGTCGATGCGCCGCCCGCGAGTCGTGCCAGGCCCTCCAGCCCGTCCGCCGCGGACACGTCGATCAAGATCGCGTTCCAGGACGCCGCGTCGGTCGGTGACCCCTGCAGACTCGCGGCACCCTCCGCCTGCCAGCCCGAGCCAGCCACCGCGTCGAGCAGCGCGGTGCGCAGCGCGTCGTCGGGCTCGACGATCAGCACCCGGCGCACGGTGCCCCTCCGCCCATCCGCAGCCGCAGCAGCTCGCCGTCTCCGAGCGGCTCGCGTTCGAATCCCAGCGGATGCTCGGCCAGCAGCGCGACGAGCTCGGGGGGCTCGCTTCTCGCGAGGTCCGGGTCGACCGGTCCCACCCGTACCTCGAGGGCCCAGCCCTGGGGCTCGGTCACGAGCGCCAGTCGCACCCGGCCGCTTCCATCGACGCGCGCCGTGGCGATTCGCAGCAGCAGCAGGGCGGCTCGACGCGCAACGGCCGGGTCGCCGTGCACGGGATCCTCGGGAACCGCCGCGTCGGTCCAGATCAGGCCGGCCGCCTCGAGGGCGGACGAGAGCCTCTCGCGCAGCTCGCCGACCAGGCTGCGCAGGTCGGCGTCGGGCCGCGCCCCTTCGCGGCCCTGGCTCAGCAGGGCCGCGCTGCGGCTCACCAGGGTCTCGAGGTCAGCGGTCGCACGGGCGATGCTGCGGGCGAGCCGTCGCGATCGCGGTGTGCCGCCCTCGCGCAACAGCTGACTCGAGAGCAGCTCGAGTCGCGTCAGTGCCGCCCGCATCCGCTCCGCGAAGATCAGCCCGAGTTCGGCGCGCTCCACGGGGCCGGCTCCCTTCCTGCTCGCTGCAGCAGCTCCACCACCTGCAGTCGATTGCGTGCCAGCTCTCCCCACGTACTGGCGGTGTCGGCGGCGCTCTCCCGCAGTCGTTGGCGCTCGACGCCGGGATCCGCTGCGGTGACCGCACGCCAATAGGCGGCCTGGTCGCTCCGCGGCCCTTGCGGCAGCAGCTGCCAGGCCTCGTCGTAGAGACGCTGCGCGCGATCGAGATCCCCCGCGTGGCGATGCAGGTGCGCCGCCACCAGGGCCGCGCGGCCGAAGAGCTCGGGATGCGCTCTGCGCTCGCTGTCACTGGCGTTGCTCAGGGTGACCCCGAGCAGCTCGCGCGAAGCCCTGTCTGCGGGCAGTACAGCGATGGCCTCGGAGATCATCGCGACGTCTTCGGCGCGCGGACCTCCGCCCCCACCGAGCCCGACGAAGGATTCGAGCAGCTCCAGCGCCTGCCGGGGTCGGCCGGCGGCCAGATGGATCTCGGCCAGCAGGCGGCGCCAGGCATCCCGCTCGGGCGATTCCGACTCCTCCGCCAGCCGCAGCCGCTCGCGGGCCGTCACCTCTGCCAGCGCCAGGTCGCCAAACGCCAATGACGAGCGCGCCAGCGGCAGCGCGACCGCCTCGGCGCCTTCGGTCCCGAATCGCTTCACCACGGTGCGGTAGAGCTCGATCGCCTGGGAGGTCAGGCCGAACTCCGAGTAGCAGCGCCCGAGCAGCACCAGCGCGTCCGGCCGGCGCGCCCTGCGCGACAGCAGGTCCCGGCGCCAGCCGAGGATCTCGATCTGACGCGCGCACGGATCCTGCTCGACGGCCGCATCGGTCGTGCGATCGAGGACCTCGTCGAGCGTGTCCGAGATCTGTGCTTCGTAGCTGGCCGCGTGCGAATCCACGAGCAGCCGTGTCAGCGAGTCCAGGGATTCCTCCAGCTCGTTCGCAGCGAGCTGACCGCGCGCAAGCACCAGACGCGACCAGGCCGCGAGGCGGGGATGCGACGGGCGGAGCGCCGGCTCGAGATGCGCCTTCAAGTCGGAGACGGCGGCGAACCCGTCGAGTTCGACGAGACGCACGGCGGCCAGCGCGGCCACGCCGTCGCTGCCGGACGCTGCGAGCGCCACCAGACCTTCGCGTGCGTCTGCGCTGCGATCCGTCGTCGCCAGGATCTCGGCGGTGCGTAGGCGGATCTGCTCGGCGATGCTCGCGTCGTTACTGGACGCCAGGGCGCTCTCGAGCCAGTGGAGCGCCGCCTCGGCATCCCCGGTGGCCAGTGAGGCCTCGGCCGCTCGCACGGCCCAGGGTGCCGGGTTCGAGCCCAGCTCGTCGGCGGACGGCAACAGCTCCTCGTAGGCGCTGCGGGCAGCCTCGAAGTGGCCCGCCTCGAACGCCTGATCCGCCAGCCGCAGACGCGCGGCGCGCGAGAGCCTCGGCGACGGGTCGTCGCGGAGCGACCGGTAGATGCCAGCCGCCTCCTCGACCCGCCCCGACGCCCGCAGTGCTTCGGCGCGCAGGAACTCGCTGCCGGCGCGAATGGCCGGCGCGTTGCTTCCCGCCAGTACCCGAGCCCATCGCGCCGCACCGGCTGCCTCGGGAAGCAGTCCCCGCTCCAGCAACTCCAGCGCTCGCGCCGCGGAGCGACAAGCCGGTCGAGACGCTTCGCCCGAGGAACGGCAGACCGGCAGCAGGATGGGCGGCGTCGAAGGCACGGCCGCTCCGAGCAGCGCCCAGGCCGAGGGCACCGCCGGATCTGGCGCCCCGGGATCGGGCACCGCCGGATCGGGCACCGCCGGATCGGGCGCCGCCGGATCGGACGCCGCGGGATCGGACGCCGCGGGCGCAATGCCCGGCAACGCCAGGACCAGGGCGACCGTGCCGAGCAGCACGAGCTTCCTCACGCCGAGCGACCTTCCGAGCCGGGCCGGCGCAGCGCGGAGAGCTCCTCGCGGTAGACGGCGCGAACGACCGCCTCGCGGTCGGACTCGCTGATGGTGCGGAACGCCAGGGCGATGCGGAATCGGCCCGCGCCAGAGCTGGGTTGGCGTTCGCCCACCACTTCCGCCAGCGCTTCGACCAGGCGCGGCGGCGACTCGGGCAGGCGCAGCTCGACCAGGACGGTCTCGCCCGGCTCCAGGTCGGCCTCGCTCTCCAGCTCGAGGCCGGCGCCGGAGAGCACCACCGAGACGGCGTCGGATTCGGAAAGGGGCATGGGGCGGTCGGGCTCCAGAAGCGACAGGATGCGATGGAGCTTGAGGTCGAGCTCGATGGCCCATTCGGGCGGCGCCTGCGCCGGGTTCGCGTAGCGCGAGTCCTCACCGCGCGCGACGCGCTGCTCCACCGCCACGATGTCGGCCGGCTCGGCACGCCGACAGCGGGCTGGAATCCAGGTCTTGATCCGGTAGAACGCGCGCTGGTCCCTGTCGGTCGACATCAGTGTGCTCCTTCGGCGACGCCGCGCGCGCTCGCGCGGACTTCCTCGATGAGACCCGGCCAGGCGGCCATCCGTGTCCCCAGCTCGAATTGCAGCAGATCGGCAACGGTGACCCAGTCCTCCCGGGCGTGGGCTTCGGTGAGCTGAGCGAACCAGGGTTGCAGCTCTCGGGCGAGCCCGAGCAGGGGAGTCTCGGCGACGTCCAGGACCCGTGCGGCGAGGTCGATGGCGTGCAGCAGCACGTCGAGCCCGTCGAGGGCGTCCACGTAGAGACGGTTGGCCTCCTCGATCGCTCCGTCGCGGAAGTGCTCGGCGACGCCCGCCAGCGCCCGCGACACGGCCCCGGCGTACTCGGCCGAGCTCTCCAGCGCGTCGAGACCCACGGCGCGGCAACAGCGCGAATCGAGCTCGATGCGGGAGACACCCTCCAGGCCGAGCTTTCGGGCTTCGTCGAACTCGTCCTGGTCGAGTTCGAAGCCATCCACGCGCAAGACCGCGATCAGGTGCTCGGTGCGCTGGGCGCCCAGGCACTCGTCCACCACCTCGCCCACGTTCTCGAAATCCTCGGGTGAGAGCCAGCGGCTCTCTTCGTTGTATCGGAGATGGATCACCGCGACCTCCATGTCGTTGCGGCAGACAGTGAGCAAGAGCGATGCCAACTCGAGCCGGGCGGGCCACGCCGATGGAAGGCCCGCAAACGCAGGCGAGACGACCTCCCTTTGAAGGGCACGCCTCTTGCACTCACGTTGCGCAAGGCACGCGAAGTACGTGCTTCGTTTCAAAGTGGAGTCTCGCCGTGCAGACCGAAACGCACACCGAGAAGATTCTTCCGGCCGCGCGGAGCGCGCGAACGGTGGAGTTCGTCGCCGAGGTCTCCAGCAACCACGCCTGCGACCTCGAGCGCGCCCTGACCTTCGTGGACCGGGCCGCCGAGATCGGCTGTCAGGCGGTGAAGTTCCAGCTCTTCCGGGTGGAGGAGCTCTTCGCCCCCGAAGTCCTCGCGATCAGCGCGAAGCATCGCGAGCGCGAGCGGTGGGAGCTGCCCGAATCGTTCCTCCCCATCCTGGCGCGCCGCGCGCGCGAGCGTGGCCTGGGCTTCGGCTGCACGCCGTTCCACCTGGGCGCCGTGGACGTGCTCGCGCCCCACGTCGACTTCTACAAGATCGCATCCTACGAGCTGCTCTGGGACGACCTGCTGCTCGCGTGTGCCGCCACCGGGCGTCCGCTCGTGCTCTCGACCGGCATGGCCACCGAGTCCGAGGTTGCGCACGCCTGCACCGTGCTGGCGGAGGCGGGCTGCCGCGACCTCACCCTGCTGCACTGCGTCTCGGCCTATCCGACCCCGGCCGACCAGGCCAACCTGGCGGCCCTCGACTCGCTGCGTGCGCTGGGAACACCGCTCTCGTTCGAGCGCTTCCGTGTGGGCTGGTCCGACCACAGCGCCCAGCCGGGCGTCGTGCAGCGCGCCGTGCACCGCTTCGGCGCCGACATGGTCGAGTTCCATCTCGACCTGGACGGAAGCGGAGACGAGTTCGCACCCGGTCACTGCTGGCTGCCCGAGCCCATGGCGCGCCTGATCGGCGAGGTGCGTGTCGCAGAGCGCGCGGACGGCAGCGGAAAGATCGGCCCGTCCGACGACGAGCGAAACGAACGGGCATGGCGCGCGGATCCCCGGGACGGATTGCGTCCGCTGCGGGAGCTGCGCGGGGAGTTCACCGCGTGAGCGCGCCGATTCTCCGCTGCTTCGCCACCGCAGGCCGTCGCCACGGCCTGGGCCACTGGATGCGGACCCTCGCCATCGCCACCGAGGCGCACGCGCGGGGCTGGGAGGTGGTGATCCACCTGCGCGGCGATCACGACGTGCGCCGCCTGGTCCGGGAGGAGCTGACCGACGCGGGGCTCACGGTCTGGCGCGGTCCCGAGGACTGCGCCGCACCCGCCGACTGGGTGATGTTCGACACGCGCGAGCCGATCGCAGCAGATCTCTCCCGCGCGCGCGAGGCCGGGGCCCGCAGCCTCGTGCTGGACCGGATCGATGCGGTCGACGCGGCGGACCTCACCGTCCTCCCCAACCTGCATTCGCAGCAGCTGGACCATCCGCGCCTGGTACAGGGCGCCGAATTCTGCGTGATCGGCGAGCGCCTGCGCGCGCTGGCCGCAGACGACCCCGCCCCGCTGCGCGACCGCATCCTGGTGACCTTTGGCGGCGCCGATCCGCGCGGCCTCACCGGCGCCAGCGCCGAGCCGCTGGCCGAGGCCCTGCGCTGCCGATTCGGTGCCGATGCCCCCCCCGTGCACTGCGTGTTGGGGCGCTGCTTCCGCGCCGACCCCGCACTGCTCCAGCGACTCGCGGCGCTCGGGTGGCGCGTCCACGCCGAGCTGGACCGGACCGCGATGGGTCTGCTGATGCGACGGGCGGGCTTTGCCATCGCGGGCTTCGGAACCACCGTCTACGAGCTGGCGTGCTTCGGCGTGCCCGCGCTCTACGTCACCCATCACGCCAGCGACGGACCCGACGCCCGTCGCCTCGAGCAGCGCGGGCTCGGCGCGCTGGCAGCCGAAGGATCGCGCTTCGATGCCGACGCGTTCCGCACGCGGCTCGACCAGACGGCACTGGACTCGACGTGGTGCGAACACGCATCGGAGCGCGCCCGCACCCTGGTGGGCGACGGCGACGGCGCCACCCGCATCGTGGATCGACTCGACCAAGCGGCATAGCCGCAGGAGGACCCCGCGTGCGCCTGGAAGACAAGGTATGCATCGTGACCGGAGGCAGCACCGGCATCGGGGCGGCCATCACCGCTGCCTTCGCGCGCGAGGGCGCGCGCGTGATCCCCACCTACCTGAGCCACGGCAGCGAGGCCGACAAGCTCGCCGACGCGTGCGGCTGCGAGCCGCCGCGCCGGCTCGACGTGCGCGATCGCGACAGCGTGCGCGCGGTGATGAACGGCGTGGCAGCCGACCATGGCCGCATCGACGTGCTGGTGAACAACGCGGGCATCAACATCACCGGAGACTTCGACCGGATCAGCGATGACGACTGGGATGCGGTTCTCGACGTGGATCTGAAGGGCGTCTTCCGCTGCTGCCAGGAGGTGCTGCCGCACCTTCCGCGCGGCGGACGCGTGATCAACATCGGATCGCTTTCGGGCGAGTACGGTGGACCGCGCACGCCGTCCTACGCCGCGGCCAAGGCCGGCGTGATGGCCCTCACCCACTGCATGGCGCGCTTCGTCGCGCCTCGGGGCGTGACGGTCAATTGCCTTTCGCCCGGGGTCATCGAGTCGCAGCTGACCGACACCACCATGCCGCCCGACCTCAAGGAGAAGATCCTGCCGCTGGTGCTGCTCGGTCGCCTGGGGCGCTACGACGAGCTCACCGGCGCAGCGGTCTTCCTGGCCTCGGACGAATCGAGCTACATGACCGCGCAGACGCTCTCGATCAACGGCGGCGCATGGGTGCGGTGACCCGGACACTGGCCGGCCGCTCGCTGCTCGTCGTGGGCGGCGGAGCGGAGGCCGTTCCCGGAATCGCGCGGCTGCGCGACCTGGGAGCGTGGGTCGCCGTGAGCGATCTGGACCCCAGGGCAGCGGGCCTGAGCGCGGCGGACCAGCCCCTGCTCGCCAGCACCTACGATGTGGAGGCGACGGTGGCTGCGGCTCGCGCGCTACAGCGCGAGCGCCGCCTCGACGGCGTGCTCTGCATCGCCTCGGACGTGCCGCTGACGGTCGCGGCCACGGCCGCCGCCCTCGACCTGCCCGGCCTGCGCCTCGAGGCGGCTCGCCTGGCGACCGACAAGCTCGCGATGAAGCAGGCGTTGCGGGCGGCGAGCGTGCCCACCCCCGACTTCGCCTCGGTCGGCTCGCTCGCCGAGCTGCGCATGCGCGTGGCCGACTTCGGCCTGCCCGCGGTACTCAAGCCCGTGGACAGCCGCGGCGCTCGCGGCGTGCTTCGACTGACGGCAGGTATCGACCTGGCCTGGGCCTATCGCGCCTCGCGTGCCCACTCGCCGACCGGCCGCGTGATGATCGAGCGCTTCATGGACGGGCCGCAGATCTCGAGCGAGTCCTTCCTGACCGAAGACGGGCGCCCGGTGACGCCGGGCCTCGCCGATCGCAACTACGAGTGGCTCGATCGCTGCGCCCCCTTCGTGATCGAGAACGGCGGCCTGCAGCCGAGCACCCGCCGCGATCAGATCGCCGAGTCCGTCGACGGGGTGATCGGACGGGCCGCGGCGGCGCTGGGCATCGACCGCGGCATCGTCAAGGGCGACCTGGTGCTCGATGCGGAGCGAGGGCCGGTGGTGATCGAGATCGCCGCGCGCTTGAGCGGGGGCTCGTTCTGTACCCGCACCATCCCGCTCTCCACGGGCGTCGATCTGATCGAGGCCGCCGCGCTGGCCGCCGTCGGAAGCCGCGTGACCCGCCAGCGCGTGACCCCGCGCTATACGCGCCCGGTCGCCAACCGCTATTTCGCGCCGACGCCCGGGCGCCTGATCCAGATCTCCGGCGAACGCGTGGCGCGGCGGCTCCCGGGGGTATTCCACGTCGAGCTCGGCGCGGAGCCCGGCGACTGGATCCTCCCGCTCACCGACCACACGCGGCGCGCCGGCTCGGTGCTGGCCTGGGGTGCGACCGGCGAGCAGGCGGTCGCCCGCGCCGAGGCCGCAATCGAGGCCGTGCACTTCGAGGTCGACTGCAACGACCAACCCGCGGAAGCCGCTTCCGCCCACGCATCGGAGGTTCGCGATGGAGTTCTTTCTCGATACCGCATCCCTGGATGAGATCGCCCGCTGGGAGCCGCTGGGGCTGGTGGACGGCGTCACCACCAACCCGGCCCTGCTGGCCCGCGAGGGCGGTGATCCGCTGCGCCAGCTGCGCGCCATCACCGAGCGCATCGGCGGACCGGTATCGGCGCAGGTGACCTG
This sequence comes from Myxococcota bacterium, assembly GCA_041577695.1. Taxonomy (GTDB): domain Bacteria; phylum Myxococcota_A; class UBA9160; order UBA9160; family PR03; genus JASJBO01. The sequence continues at coordinate 14,130 of JBFGIM010000040.1, forward strand.
CGGCGACGCCAAGGAGATGGTGGTCCAGGGTCACGCGCTGGCTGCGACGGCACCGAATGTTGTGGTGAAGCTTCCCGCCAACCGCGCCGGACTCGAGGCAGCGCGGGCGCTCTCGAGCGACGGGATCGAGTGCAACATCACCCTCGCCTTCGACCCCGCCCAGGTGATCGCCTTCGCGCGGGTTCCCGTGGCGTACGTGAGCCTGATCCTGGGCCGCGTGGAGGACTTCGGCCAGGACGGGACCCAGCGGGTGTCGACCGCGACGCGCATGCTCGAGCGGATGGGCTCGCCGACGCGATTGCTCGTGGCCAGCTTGCGCAACCCGCGCCACCTCTGCGCCGCGATCCATGGCGGCGCGGACATCCTCACCGTGCCGCCGAGCACCTGGGACCTGGTATTCGCCCAGCCGTTGACGTCGGCGGGCGCCGACGACTTCGCGCGGGCGTGGGAGTCGCTCCCGGAGCCCGCACGCCGCAGCTACGAGCGCGGCGGAGAGGCGTGATGGCAGCCGTAGAGCCCCTCGCGGCGCCCCCGAGCGAAGCGCAGCGCTTCGAAGAGGCGCCCTCGCCCGTGTCGATCCGGCTGGCGAGCTTCGAGAAGTACGTGGGCCGCAACCACTTGATGCGCTTTGCAGCGCGCTACGAGCTGTTCCGCCGCATCACGGGCGTCAAGGGCTCGATCGTCGAATGCGGCGTCCACCAGGGCGGCGGCGTGATGGCGTGGGCCAAGCTGTGCTCGACCTTCGAGCCCCTCGCCTTCCACCGCCGCGTGATCGGCTTCGACACCTTCGAGGGCTTTCCCGAGGTGACCGAGCGCGATGCGCCCGCGCCGGGCGTGGACAACCCCGAGAGCACCGCCGGCGGCTGGTGTGCCGGTCCCGAGATCTACCGGGAGCTGAACACCCTGATCGCCGATTACGACAACCGGCGTCCGCTGAGCCGGTTCCCCAAGATCGAGCTGGTGCGCGGGGACGCGCTTCGGACCATTCCCGACTACGTGCGCCGCAACCGCCATCTGGTGGTGTCGCTGCTCTTCCTGGACTTCGACCTCTACGAGCCGACCAAGATCGCTCTCGAGTGGCTGCGGCCCCGCATGCCGCGCGGCTCGGTCATCGCGTTCGACGAGGTCAACAGCGCGTTCTGGCCGGGCGAGACCGAGGCCATGCTCGAGTCGTTCGACCTCTCGAAGCTGCGGCTCGAGAAGTTTCCGTTCGATGCCAACATCGCCTTCGCGGTGCTGTGAGGCGTGGGAGGGTCGGTGTCCACGTCGCGCGTACTCCAATGCGGCTTCCCGAAGTCCGGCAACTACGGCGTGTACCGCCTGCTGGCAGGAACCTTGCGTGCGGCCGGCCGGCTGGTCTCCTACAAGCAGACCTGCGGGCTGGCGCCGGTGATCGAGGCCCGCTGCGCCGATCAGATCCTCTTTCCCGAAGTGGCGGAGGTCGACAGCTTCTCGTTCGCCTCGGGGCGCTGCGAACTCGAGTTTCCCCATCCGGAGTGTCGCCGCCTGCCCGTGGACCCGTCGCTGCTCTTCGGCACCTCGACCCTGTCGTGGACCCACGACGCGGCGGACGTCGTGCGGCGCCCGGAGCTCTCCGAGCTCTCGCTGGCCGTGTACGTGCTGCGCGACGGCCGCGACGTGATCCACTCGATGGCACACCACGTCGTGCGACCCGAGATGCTGCGTCTGCACCCGGACTACCGCCACCGCTGCTGGCGCGACGTCTACGCCGACCTGCCGCTCTTCGAACGCTACGCACGGGGCTGGGCCGAGCACGTGGAGTCGTACCGACGCAACCGCGAGCGCTTCGGGCTGGTCCGCCTGGAGACGCTGATGGATGACCCGGTCCGGACTGCCGACGACGTGGCCAGCTGGCTGGGGGTCGAGCTAGACCCGCAACGGCTGGCTCGCTCGGTTTCCTTCGCGGCGCTGGCCGGAGCGGCTCCGGGCCACATGCGCCGCGGCTCCCGCGGCGAGTGGCGCGATGCCTTCCGGGCCGAGCACGTGGAGATCTTCAAGCGGGTGGCGGGCGAGGCCCTCGTAGCCACCGGCTACGAGAAGGACGACCGCTGGTGAAGAAGCCGATCGACGCGTTCCTGGTGCAGGGAAGCTCGCGCTCGTGGAAGGGGGCGGCGGATCCCTGCCTGGCCCGACTCGACGGCCGCGCGGTCGTCGAGTGGACGCTGGCTCGCATCGCAGAGGCGATGCCGGAGGTACCCGTGTTCCTGGTGCTGCCCGACTTCGATCGCGGCGGCGCCTTCGAGGCGCTGGCGCCGGCCTGGCGCGATCGCCCGGTGGAGTGCGTCTACGGCCCCGCCGCCGATCCCCTCGCGCGGCTGGTGACGGCCGTCAAGGGACTGCCCGACGACGCCATCGTGGCGCGCTGCGACGCGCAGCACTGCTTCTTCGACCTGGAGAAGACGATCGAGATGGCGGCCATGGCCGTCGATGCCGACCTGGAGTGCATCAAGTTCCCAGACGATTTTCCGCCCCAGTTCGCCTCCGAGGTGTACCGGGTCGGCGCCCTGCGGCGCCTCGACGCGTCGCTGGCGGATCCGGCGCTCCGCGTGCACCCGAAGATCGCCCTGTGTCACCCCGACCGCGCGGAGCGCTGGGCGCACCTGGCCGCCCTGCCCCGCTATCCGGACGCCAGGCTCCACGCCTGGCGAGACCGGGCACGCCAGATCTACGCCGCCGCGCACAGTCGCGGCGACGCGAGCCGGCGCACGGCGGCCGGCGACCAGTCGCGCTTCCACTACGAGCTGGCGGCTCCCTATCTGGCCGGGCGACGTCGCGTGCTGGAGGCGGCCTGCGGCGACGGCGGCGGAGCGCGCTTCCTGGCCGAGCGAACCGACGAGGTCTGGGCCGTGGACTGCGACCCGGGGGCCATTCGTGCCCTCCAGCGCGCGGGCACCCGCGACGGCGTCATCCGGCCGCTGGCGGCGAACGTCACCCACCTGCCCTTTCCCGACGGCTTCTTCGACGCCGTCACCTCCTTCGAGACGATCGAACACACCGACCCCGAGGCCTTCGTCGACGAGCTGTACCGGGTGCTCCAGCCGGGCGGGCTGCTGGTGCTCAGCACGCCCCAGAATGCGCTGGGCCGGGTCCCGCTCAACCCCCACCATCTGCGCGAGTTCTCGCTGGCCGAGATCCGTGCGCTGTGCGGCCGTCGCTTCCGCGAGCGCGCGGTGATCGGGATCAAGGCCGGGCGCGTGGTGATCCCGGGCGACCCCGTCGGGAACAACACGGTGCTGGTATGCGAGCGGCCCTAGCCGAGGCCCGGCAGGAGGCGCCCGAGGCCGATCTGCGCGTGCTCCAGTGCGGCTACTCCAAGTCCGGCAACTACCTGACCCATCGGGCCCTGTCGGCCGTGCTCGAGTCGCGCGGTTGCTTCCGCTCCTTCGTCGAGCGCAGTGGTGTGGGCGCCGCGATCGACGCGCTGTGCCCGGAAACCAGACGCATGCCCGACGCGCATCGCATCGACAACCTCAAGCTGGTGGACGGCGCCTGGCACATCCAGTTCCCGGACATGCGCTGCCGTTTCCTGCCCGTTTCGTGGCCGCTGGCGCGAGACGCGTCCACGCTCGTCTGGAGCCACGACCGGCCGGACCTGCTGGAACCCTGGGAGAGCGACTTCAGCCATCGTTTCTACCTGCTCCGCGACGGCCGCGACGTGGTGAACTCGATGCTGCACTACCTGGTGACGCCGGCGATCCTGCGTCTCTATCCGGACCACCGCTACGAGAACCTCGAGCAGATCTACGCCGATCACGACTTCTTCGCGTCGAAGGTGCGAGCCTGGCGCGACCACGTCCGCGCCTGGTGGGCGCGCGCCGACCGTTACCACCTGGTGCGCTTCGAGGACCTGGCGTCGGACCGGAACGCGTCGATCGCCACCATCGCGCAGCACCTCGGCATTCCCGGCGGTGCCGAAACCGCCGTCGCTGCCACCGACTTCGAGGCGATGCGACACGCGGCACCCCGGCACGTGCGCCGCGGCCAGCGCGGCGACTGGCGGGGCTTCTTCGGCGCGCCGCACCGGTCGATCTTCAAGGAGATTGCCGGCGAAGACCTGGTCCGCCTGGGCTACGAGACGACTAGCGACTGGTAGCGGAACTCGCCGGCCAGCGAGCCGGATCGAGGACCGCCGCGTCCAGCGCGGGCACCAGCGCCGACAGCTCGGCGAACTCGGCCGCGTCGAGGGGACGCCGGCGCCAGGTCGCCAGGTTCGCTACGAGCTGATCGCCCCGTTCGCAGCCCAGCACGAGTCGCACGCCCGGGAGGGTGCGGGCGAAGAGCAGGAACGCCTCGGCCGTCTCCAGCTGGCGGGCGCGAGACCAGCGCGAGATCCTCCGCAGCGGCTCGCGCAGGGGCGAGAGCGCGGCCGGAAGCGCGTCCGGCTCGAGATGCGCGACGCCCTGGAGGAAGACGCTGCGCACGTCCACCTGCCGCCCGCTGCGGCGCGCGTGCTCGAAGAAGCCCGACCGCAGCAGCCGCTGATCGAGCAGGCTCGTGGCCACCTGGATCACTTCCACCGCGGGGTCCCCCAGCAACGCCTCGGCCTGCTCGGGCGTGGCTGCGGAGACGCCGAGGCGGCCGATCGCTCCGCTCCGGCGTTGGCCGCTCAGGATCGCCCAGACCGCACCGCCGACGGCGTGACGATGGGCCGCGCGGTGCAACAGCACGGTGTCGAGCCGCCCGCGCCGCAGGGCGCGGCGGCTCGATGCGAGGCTCTCGAGCGTGCGGGCCTCGGCTTCCGACGCCGAGATCCCGTCGGGTGCGACGTCGGGGGCCAGCTTGGTGGTGACTTCCCAGTCCGAGCCTTCGGCGACCAGCTCACCGATCCGACGCTCGCTGGTACCGTAGGCGCGCGCCGTGTCGAGGGCGCGAACGCCGGCGTCCCGTGCCAGGGTGAGCAGTCTCTTCAACTCGTCTCGCTCGGGGGGACCGGCCACATTGGCAATGCCGTAGTGCATGCCCCATTGGGCGGTGCCGAGCACCAGTGCGCCGCTCACCAGACCGTCCAGCCGCCGTCCACGACCAGGTTGTGCCCGGTTACGAAGCTCGCCGCCGGCGACAGCAGGAAGGCGACGGGGCCGACGATCTCGTGGGCTTCTGCGACCCGCGCCAGCGGCACGCGCGAGGCCAGCTCGGCGACGAAGCCGTCATCCGCGCGGATCTCGTCACGCGGAAAGGGTCCGGGCGAAACACTGTTGACGCGAATGCCGCGCGGACCCAGGTGACAGGCCGCGTAGCGCGTGTACTGGATCACGCCCGCTTTGGCGGCGCCATAGGCCGGCGGATTGTGGTACTGGGGATGCGCCTGGTACGTGGTCGGCTGTGGCGAGATCATGCCGTACATGGACGCGACGTTGACGATCGAGCCCTCGCGACGCGGCACCATGCGCTCGGCGGCGGCGCGGGTCGCCATCACGACGTCCACCACGCCCGACCCCAGCGCAGCCTCCACCTGCTTGCGCTCGACGTCGAAGAGCAATCCGCCGGGACCGCCGTAGGCATTGTTGACCCAGCCGTGGACGGCGCCGGCCTCGCACTCGACGCGATCGAGCAGGCGCTGTACGTCCGCCTCGCTGACCATGTCGGCCACCTGCGAGAACACGCGCCCGCGCGCGCCGCGCCGGACCGCTTCCTCGGCGACCTCCTCGAGCGGGCCGGAACGCCGCCCGCCCACCACGACGATCGCCCCGGCCTCGGCGAGTCCGACGGCGAGCGCACGGCCCAGATGGCCACCGCCTCCCGTGACCACGATGCCCCGCCCTTCCAGCTGCCAGGATCCGCTCACGTTCAGCCCTCCTCGACGGCTTTCTGTGGCACGTGGGCGTTCGCCAGCGCGATCTCGGGACGGGCATCGAGGATGCGGACCATGGTCGGGTAGTCCGCGCTGGGCCAGGCGTCGCCGAACGCCTCCACCGCGGCGCGCGCCATGGCGAGGTCGGCGGCGGTATCGATCGTCCAGCGCCAGCGGGGCCGGGCCGGCCAGCTGGTGGGAAGCTCTGCCTTGGCGATGCGCTCGTGGGCCGCCACCCAGGTGAGGACATGGGCGCGGTGATGGCTCTCTGCGGCCGCGGCGTCGGCACGCAGGACGGCGTCGCCGCGGGCTACCTGGGGCGCATAACCCAGCGGCAACAGCCCGGGCGGCGCCTCCACCAGGGAGATCTCCGGGCTCGCCGAGAGGGCCGCGGCCAGCAGCCGGTCGACGATCGCGGCATCGAGGAAGGGCGCATCGGCGCAGACGCGCACCATCCAGCGCGGAGATTCGGTCCGCGCAATTGCCGCAAAGCGCGCCAGCACGTCCTCGCAGGGTCCGCGGTGTACGGTGAGACCGAGCGCTTCGCCCCAGGCGGCCGTCACGTCGTCCTCCGCTGCCGCGCTGGTGGCCAACCACCAGCGTGTCACACGGGCGCCCCGCAGCCGTTGGGCCAACGCCGCCAGCAACGGGCGATCGCCGAGCGGCGCGAAGATCTTGCCCGGCAGCCGGGACGATCCCGCGCGCGCCTGGATCACACCGACCACGCCGCTCACGAGACGTCCTGCTCGTCGGCCGCCGCTGCGTCCTCGCCCCCGGCGGACGCATCCGGATCCGGCGCGTCGGTCGCCTCGGGCTCCGCCGCGTACACGAGCAGACGCTCCTGAAGCGTTTCCGCTGAAACAGGCGCCCACAGGAAGGTCCGGGCACCGGCGGCGAGCGCGGCCCGCACCATTGCCCGCGTCGGTGCGTGCTTGCACAGCGCGACCGGCACGGCGGCCGTGCGCGGATCCCGCCGCAGCGTTGCGAGCAGGTCGAGGCCGGCTCGCCCGCCCAGGTCCCAGGCGATCACCAACGCGCCGGCTTCGCCGAGAACCACACACGGAGCGCCGCCGAGCTCGGCGGGGTCGACCCCGCGCACC
>JBFGIM010000041.1:0-20794 GCA_041577695.1 Myxococcota bacterium
AGTCCCTGGACCCGCCGGAGCCCGATGGCAATGGATCTCCAGATGCGCGCCGAGCGCACCCCGAACCCCGACAGCGTGAAGTGGGTGTTCGGCAGCCCGCTGATCGAGTCGGGCCGCAGCGCCTCGTTCACCGAGGCGCCGAGCGCGGCCGTTTCGCCCCTGGCGGCGCGCATCTTCGCCGTGTCCGGAGTCACCGCCGTCTTCGCTGCCGGTCCCTTTGTCACCGTGACGAAGCGGCCCGAGCTGGCCTGGCCGGAGCTCGCCCAGCCGCTGATCGATGCGCTGGAGGGCTTCGCGGCCAGCGGTGAGTCGGCGTTGGGGCCCGACTTCGAGGACGCGGAGGAATCGGCCGTGGGGCCGGTGGCCAGCCGGATCCGCCAGATCCTCGATCAGGAGATCCGACCCTATGTGGCGCAGCACGGCGGCGACGTGTTCTTCGTGGACTACCGCGAGGGCCGCGTGGAGCTGATGCTCCAGGGGTCGTGCAGCGGCTGTCCCAGCTCGACGGCGACCCTCAAGCTGGGAATCGAGGCGCGGCTCCAGGAGGCCGTGCCCGAGGTGAACGAGGTCGTGGCGCTCTAGCGATCCGGGTCCGGCGGACTCTCCCCCCACGCCGGACCGACCGATGTAGGTGGAACGTGGCCCGACGCAGCCGAAGCGGCTGCTCGAGGGGGGAACCATGGTCGAGAGGGCTCGGCGGCGTCGCATGACGCGGCGCGGTCGCCTGACGCTGGCAGCGCTGGGCGCAGTGGCCTTCCTGGTGGGCTGGGCCACGGCCCAGGCTTTGCGCGCCGAGGGTCCCTCGCAGGGAGCGGCCGAGGTGGCGCAAGCGCCGCCGGTGTCCGCCGGAGGATCCCCTCCGGAGCCGCCCGCTGCGACCCGATCTCGCTCGGCCACGACGGCGGCGCCGCTCGCAGCCGGGGCTTCCGATCCGCCCGAATGGTTGCTCACGGGCCTGCCGCCGGGAGCCCGCTCCGGCGAGGCCATCCACTCGGAGTGGCTGCAGGCGTCGCTCGACCGCGGCGGCCCGCTGCGGGAGCGCGTCACCGGGCCGGACGGTCGGCGCTTCGAGATCGAGTACACCCTGGACGTCGAGCTGATCGACCGCGTGCGCCGGGTGCTGAGCCGCGGTCGGGTGGCGCTGGGTCACGTACTGCTGCTCGATCCGCGCGACGGGCGCATGTTGGCCTACGCCTCGACCGATCCCGAGCGCTTCCCGGCCGACCAGGCCTATCCCACGGCCTCGCTGATGAAGGTGGTCACCACCTCGGCGCTGCTGCGCCGTTCGTCGCGGGCGCTCGAGCGATCCTGTGTGTATGTGGGAAACCCGTATCGTCTGACGCGCCGCCTGCTCGAGCCGCCCCGCAGCGGACGCACCGCGTCGCTGGGGCGCGCCCTGGCGATGTCGAACAACCAGTGCTTCGGGCGCTGGGGCGTCCACGACCTGGGCGCCGAGGCGATCCTGGCCGAGATGAAGCAGTTGGGACTGTTCGAGTCGCCCGGCCCGGGCCACGCCGCGGGCTCCGCCGATCCGATCGAGGACACGCTCGACCTGGGGCGGCTGGCCTCGGGTCTGGGGGGTTCGCGCATCGCGCCGCTGGCCGCGGCGCGCATGGCGGCCGCGCTGGCCGAGGGCGAGCTGACGACACCCCGCTGGGTGGCGCGGGTCATCGACGAGGAAGGTGCCACGCTGCCGTTGGCCGCGCCGATCCGCCGCCGGGTCTGGGAGCCGGCGCAGGCCCGTCAGCTGCGCCGTGCGCTGGTGGGGACGACCGTCAGTGGCACCGCGCGCCGTGCCTTCCGCGGTCACCGGGGACGACCGCTGCTCGATTCGATCCGGGTCGCCGGCAAGACCGGAAGTCTCAGCGGACACGACCCCGACGGACGCTACGAGTGGTTCATCGGCGTGGCGCCGGCCGATGATCCGCGCCTGGCCATCGCGACGCTGGTGGTGAACGGAGAGCTCTGGTGGCGAAGCGCCTCACAGATCGCCGCCGATGTGTTCCACGAGATCTTCTGCGAACGCAATCGCTGCTCGCCCGAGCGGGCCGACGGCTTCGCCCGACCGATCCGGACGGCGACCGCCTCCTCGGGCTGATCTAGCGCTGTCGGGCTTCCCGGATGGCGGCCTTGCGACGTTCCCGACGCTGCTTGTGGCGCACGTTGCGGCGGTGCTGGACGCGCTTCTTCTTGCTCTTGCTCCGGGCCATCCTACCTCCGTGGCGCCCGTGCGGGCGCGGGGCAGGACCTATACCGGACGGACACCCATGCCCGCCAGGGGCGGGACCGGCGGAGGGGCGATCAGGAGACGATCTGGGACAGCACGGTTCCGAGGGCGCCGGCTTCGCCGTCCTCCAGCCGCTCGACGAGGGGGAGAGCGGCCACCAGGCCCTCCAGGCGTCGCGCCGTCTCCTTGTCCACGCTCTCGAAGACCACCGCCATTCCCTTGGGACCGTGGTCGCGCTGCACGACGGCTTGCACCACGACCGGGGTCTCGTGGTCCGGGTCGTAGATGGCGAGGCGTAGCGAGGCGCCGACGTCGAGCTCCGGATGCCGCTCGATGCGCATGCCGCCCGCCGACAGGTCCCGGCCCAGCAAGACCCGGTGCATCTGGTCCTCGAGGGAAGCCAGCACCCGTCCCTGGTAGTGGACCCGCGGCTCGACGCGGCGCTCCTTCGCCTCGTTCTCGTCGAGCGCGACGGGATGGGCGGGCGCCACCGGAGTCGCGGCTGCGGTCGCGCGTGGCGCGTTCGGCAGCTCCGGCACCACCACCGTGCTGGGCAGCCGCGGTACGGGGACCTCGATCTCGGGCATCAGGTTGACGGTCGCGACCGCGTGCCGGATGCGCTCGCGCACCTCTTCCTTCATCTTGCCGAAGCGGAGCGCCATGTTGTAACGGTTCGGTCCTTCGGCATCCTCCTGCTCGTCCACCCAGAGCACGCGACCGGTCAACGACACGCCCGAAATCCCCAGCAACGCCGGGGGGAGCTGGACGGTGGCGCGGGATCCCTCCTTGAGCGGGTGCTCACACGCCAGCCGGCAGCCGTGGGGCGAGAGGTCGGCCAGCAGCGCGTTCTGGGTGCGCAGACCGTGGCGCACCGTCACCTCCTCGCCGATGGGTGCCCGTGGCGCAGCGCGGCGCTCCTCGCCGCGATAGAGCGAGTAGAGCAGCGTCAGGCGCAGCGCCGTCGGATGGATCGGGCGCCGCACCAGGTAGGCAAAGCCGAGCGTGCGCAGCATTCCGCGCAGCGACACCGAATCTTCTTCGACCACGGCAACACAGGTGGGTCGATTCTCGAGCCAGCCGCGGGCCAGCGAGGCCCGGCGCGCGGTGGTGATGAAGAGCTGGGAGGGCGGCTCGAGCTGCCTGGGCACCGCGCCGCCTCTCAGGTGGACGAAATCCACCGAGAGATCCGCCAGGGTCTTTCGAACGTCCCCCAGCTCACCGTCGTCGACGACCATTACGGAGAACGAGCCCAATGTGCCTCCCCTGCACCCGCTCGGATGCTGCCAGCTTGCACATCGGCCGGATCGCAGCTCCGCTCAAGTCTTCGGTGGACGCAGAGGGGGACGCACTCCCCAGGCCGCCAGGGCCAGCCCCATGACCAGGGCGGGAACCTCGCCCCCGGGGAAATGCCAGCCCTGGGCCGCCTCCAGCACCGCCACCGCATTGTTGGCGGCGTGGGCCACCATGCAGATCCGGATCGAGCCAGCGCGCACCGCCAGCGCGCCCAGGTACAGGCCCAGGAAGAAGGCGGCGACGCCGTGAACCCAGTCGCCGTGCACCGCAGCGAACACGAGAGCCGCCAACCCGACCGCAGCGGGCTCTCCCAGGCGGCGTGCCAGGCCGCGCTGGAGCAGCCCGCGAAAGAAGAGCTCCTCCGCGCACGCGGCGCCCAGGGCGAGTGCGACCAGCGGAAACAGCAGCTCCACCGGTCCCAGACCGGCGAGCGACTGGTCGAGACGTTCGAGAGCGGGGCTGCCGCGCCAGCCCAGCAGCACCAAGGCGGCATCCACGGCGTGGGAGAGGCCGAGCATGCCCGCGACCGCCCGCGCCCCCGCGGCGCGTTCGAGTCTGCCGCGTCGCAGGCCGAGTCGTTCGGACAGCGTCTCTCGCGAGAGGACAGCGCCCGCCAGGGACAGCGCAGCGAACAGCGCGGCCGCGGTAAGCGCCTGCCAGGCCAATTGCTCCGGCGGCATGACCGACGAGGGTATCGAAGCCGCGACGGGTTGCGCGCGGGAGACGCCCTTCCGCTACGCTTTGGGCGTGGTCGAGTCTTCCCTGGCCCCTGCGCTGCTGCTGGCGATGCCGGATCTTCAGGACCCGAACTTCCGGCGCGCCGTCGTTCTGCTGGTGCACCACGACGAAGAGGGCACGATCGGATTGGTGCTGAACCGCGCCACCGAGGTGTGCGCGCCAGACCTCTGCGAATCCCTCGGCATCCGCTGGCAGGGCGAGCCCGATCGGCACATCCACTGGGGCGGACCCGTGCAGCCCAACACCGGATGGGTGGTTGCCGGAGAGGCCGCGCTGGCCGGCGTGCCCGAGGTCACCTCGGTGTCGGAACGCACCCACTTCGCCGGCTCGCTCGAGGCGCTGCGCAGGGTGGCAGCCCACGCGCCGCACCAGCTGCGCATCTTCCTGGGCTATGCGGGCTGGGGCCCCGGCCAGCTCGAGGACGAGCTGGCCGCCGGCGCCTGGATCGTCGCCCCGCTCTCGCCCGAGACGATCTTCGACGTGGACGAGGACCGTCTCTGGGAGCACGTCTGGGGCGAGCTGGGGGTCGACCCGGGCACCGTCGTCGGAACCCCCGGCGTCCACTAGCCCTTCACCGCCGATCCCCGCTCGGGATAGTCGAGCGTGCCGCGCAGCGCCTCGATCTCCTCGGGCGGGAAGCCCGGCAGGAAAAGCTTCTCCTCCTCGCGCCAGCGCGCCACTTGCTCCTCGGCCTTCCGGGCCGCCTCGGGGTCCAGGCCGCCGTCGCTTCCCACGTAGAGCGTCTGCGACGGGAAGGCGAAGCCGGTGCCGGCGCGCTCGATGATGTCCATGACGCGCAGGTTCAGATCCTCGGCGACCTCGAGGAAGCCGGCGTAGTCGGCCGCGTTCACGTAGACGAAGAAGTCGATGTCCAGCGACGACGCGCCGAAGCCGACGAAGCGGACGCGCGCCGGATCCGGGTCTACGGCCGGGTGCGCGTAGAGCATGCGGCGCAGCTCCACCAGCACGTAGCGGATCTGTCCGGGCGTGGTCTCGTAGCGCAGCCCGATGCGGGGATGGAACCAGAAGCGATCGCGGGGCGCGAAGTTCTCCAGCTGCAGCGTGGAGAACTCGGCGTTGGGTACGGTGACGACGGTGCGCTCGAGCGTCCGGACGCGCGTCGAGCGCAGGCCGATGTCCTCGACGGTGCCGACCCGGTCGCCGAAGCGGCAGAAATCGCCCACGCGCACCGGCTGGTCCGCCAGCACCGTGACGCCACCGAAGGCGTTCTCGAGGGTCTTCTGGGCGGCGAGCGCGAAGGCCAGACCGCCGAAGCCGAGGCCCGCCAGCAGGCCCGTGACGTTGACGCCGAGATTCTGGAGCACGGCGAGGAAGGCCAGCAGCCCCAACACGCCCTTCGCCAGGCGCCGCCCCATGGGCAGCACGGCGGTCGCCGACGGTCGACCCTGCGACTTCAGACGCGTCGACATCCAGCTGCTGAAGAGATCGACCAGGCGGAACATCAGCCAGGTGAATGCCAGCACCGCGAGCGTCTTCTCCAGCCCGCGGAAGAAGTTCTGCGCCGGCAGCGCTAGGCCGAGCAGTCGGCTGCCCGCGGTGAAGAGACCGAGGCCGACCAGGAGCTGGGCCGGTGGTGCGATCACTTCGAGCAGGCGGTCGTCGAGGGTGGAGTCGGAGCGCGCGACCAGCGGGCGGACGACGCCGAGGGCCGCGCGAGCCGCGAACCAGGCGAACAGGTATGCGACGAAGACCAGCGCCAGCAGGCCGATCCACTGCCAGAGCTGGATCTCCAACAGGCTGAGCGTGAAGAAGTGCTCGGGCAGCCACTCGCCCAGCGGTCCGTAGCCGAATTCCTCGTAGAGCGCGGGGATCCGCTCGACGGTGGTGGCGGAGATCTTCCAGATCGGCGCATCGTCGGGTCCGTCCACCCGATCCACGAAGACGTTCACCGCGCCCGTATCGGTGCGGATCACACCCACGCGGTCGCGGAACTCCGGCAGCTCGTCGTCCTCGACCCCCTCGGGCTCGTCGGACAACGCCTCCAGCTCGACCCAGAGCGTGCGGTCGAGCACGGTCTTGAACTTGCGTGCCAGCTCCGGGCCGCGCTCGGCGCGCTCTTCGGGGCTCATGCGGCTGAGGTCGAGGTACTCGGCTGCGGTGCTGTCGTCGCCCTCGCGGGCCGCGGTGAGGTAGCCGTGCAGCGAGGAACGCGGGGTCTGGCGCTCGAGTCGATCGACGTGTCCGACGATCGGGGCCGGCGCGTCGGCGCCGGTCTGCGCGGCGACGGGCGCCGCGGAAGCCAGCGCGACCAGCAGCGCGGTGAGAAGCGCGCCGGAACGACGCGAGCGGTACACGAGCGAATCCATGATCGGACCTCCTGGGAAGCGCGCCCGAGGCGCGGGCGGCGGCCCGGCAGTCTAGGTCTGATCGGCGCAATCCTCCCCCCCGAGCCCGAATCGGGCGTTCGCGGGTTCGCGCTCGCGCCGGGCGCTCTATAATCGCCGGCCTCGAAGGGGGTTCCATGGGCCGCTGGTTGCGTTGGGGCGTGGTGGCGGTGCTGGTGCTGATCGCGGCAGCGGGCATCGCGATCTACTGGCAGGTGGCCACGGTCGAAGCAGAACGCGTGACCGACGACGTGCACGTGCTCTTCGGGGCCGGAGGCAACGTCGGCGTGCTCGCGACCGAGCGCGGCGCGGTGGTCGTCGACACCTTGACCTTCCGCATGCAGGGTGAACGGGTGCGCGAGCAGGCGGAGCAGCTGACCGGCGGGCCCGTACAGATGGTGATCAACACCCACCACCACGGCGACCATACCCACGGGAATCCGGCGTTCCCTGCCGGCACGCGCATCGTCTCCACCGTGCGGACGCGCTCGAACATGCTCGCCTTCGATGGGGACTTCTGGACCGGCGCCGCCGCCGAGACCCTGCCGACCGAAACCTTCGAGCGGAATCACGAGATCGCGATCGGCGGCAAGACGATCCGCATGGTGCATCCCGGCCGCGGCCACACCGACGGCGACCTGGTGGTTCTCTTCGTCGAGGATCGGGTCGTCCACCTGGGCGACCTGCTCTTCAACAATCGCTATCCGAACATCGACCTGGAGGCGGGGGGTTCGATCCAGGCCTGGATCGCCACCCTGGACCGCGTGTTGGCGCTCGACTTCGACCGCGTCATCCCGGGTCACGGCGTGGTGACCGACCGCGCCGGCGTCGAGAAGTTCCAGCACTTCCTGCGCGAGCTCTGGTCGGTCGGCCAGGAGGCCGCGCGCGAAGGGCGCTCGCTGGAGGAGACCTTGTCCCAAGAACTCGAGACCGACGCGGGCTACCAGGCCATGGTGATTCCCGGCATCCTGCGGCTGGACCGGGAGTTCGTGTTGCGGCGCGCCTGGGAGGAGGCGACCGGCGCCGTCGGCCGCGCCGGAGGCGGCTCGTGAGCGACGCCTCCGATCTCTTCTCCGTTCGGGGCAAGGTGGCCCTGGTCACCGGCGGAACCCGCGGCATCGGTCTGATGATCGCCCGCGGACTGGTGGAGGCGGGCGCCCACGTCTACGCCGCGTCGCGCGACGCCACGGCCTGCGAACGCACCGCCGCCGAGCTCGGCATGCTCGGGGTCTGCACCGGCGTTCCGGCGGATCTCTCCAACCAGACCGGCACCCGTGCCCTGGCCGAATGGATCGCGGAGCGCGAGCCGGCCCTGCACGTGCTGGTGAACAACGCGGGAGCCAATTGGGGAGCGCCCCTCGACGATTATCCCGAGTCGGGCTGGGACAAGGTGATGAACCTCAACGTGAAGGCGACCTTCGACCTGACCCGTTTCCTGCGCCCCGCGCTGGAGGCGGCTGCGTCGGCGGGCGATCCGGCGCGGGTGATCAACATCGGCTCGATCGACGGATTGAAGGTGCCGGCCCTGGAAACCTACGCCTACTCGTCGAGCAAGGCTGCCGTCCACCACCTGACCCGCGCGTTGGCGCGGCGCCTGGCGCCCAAGGTGACCGTGAATGCGGTGGCGCCGGGGCCCTTCGAGAGCAAGATGATGGCGGAGACCCTCGACCGCTTCGGTGACGCGATCGTGGCTTCGTGCCCGATGGGCCGCATCGGCGCGCCCGACGACATGGCGGGCGTGGCGATCTACCTGGCGTCGCGCGCCGGCGCCTACGTCACCGGCGCCGTCATCCCGGTGGACGGCGGCATCTCCACCACGTCCTAGTCGGCGGAACTGGCGCGCAGGCGCGCCCACAGGGCCGGATGGTCCGAGAGCGCGCTGCCGTCGGCGTCGACGAACTCTTCGGCCACACCGCCCTTCAGGGACTCCAACGCGATCCGCGCGCCCGAACGCACCAGCAGGTAGTCGAGCCGCAGCGGCCAGTGTGGGTGCGCGTTGCTCACGGCGATGGTCGCGCCGATCCGCGCCACGAAGGCTTCGAGCAGGGCCCGGTCGCGGGCCCGGGACCAGTCGGTGTTGAAGTCTCCGCCCACGACGAGGGCGCGGCCACGGCTCTCGCGAACGATGGCGTCCCCGAGCAGGTCGAGCTGGATCGCACGCGCCTCGTGGTCGGCATCGTCGAAGCCGGCGTCCAGATGGGTGTTCCACACGTCGATCTCGACGCCCTCGGCCACCCGCAGCCGGAGCATCAGGTAGCCCTTGTTGCCGAAGCAGTCGCTGCCGGCGCCGAGCCAGCCGTTGCAGTGGCGGTAGGGCTGGGCGCGCTCGACGCGTGGCGCTGGTGCACGGGCGAGCACCGTGAGGCCCGACCCCGACCAGCCGAGCCAGCCGGGCGTGGGTCCGTTGCCGCGCGCCACCAGCGGGTGCGGCGCGTGCTCGAGGACGCGTTCGTGGTAGGCGAAGTCCTCCTGGAGCAGCACCAGGTCGTAGGCGCCGGCGCGCTCGAGGAGCAGCGGCAGACGCCGCTCGGGATCGTCGCGCGCGATCCACGCCGGCAGGGCGTGGGTGTTGTAGGTGAGCACCGTGAACTCGGCGGGCGCCTGCGCATCGGCGGTATGCGCGGTCGCCAGCCACACCAGCGCCAACCACAGCGAGGCGCGCCTCACCAGAGGATTCCCGCGATGCAGCCCGCCATGCAGGTGGCGAGGGTCCCGGCCGCGATCGAGCGCATGCCGAGTCGCGCGATCTCGGGGCGCCGGCTCGGCGCCATGCCGCCCAACCCGCCCAACAGGATGGCGAGCGACCCGAAGTTCGCGAAGCCGCACAGGGCGTAGGAGGCCACCACCGCCGAGCGCGACGAGATCTCGCCCGCCTCGATCAGCGCGGCCAGCTGCTGGTAGGCCAGGAACTCGTTGAGCACCGTCTTGATGCCCAGGAGCGAGCCGACGGTCGAGGCGTCCTGGGGCGACACGCCGAGCAGGAAGGCCAGCGGGGCGAAGGCGTAGCCGAGAAGCTGCTGGAGGGTCAGCTCCGGTGCGCCGAACCATCCGCCCACGGCGCCGAGCGCGTCGTTGCAGAGCGCAATCAGCGCCACGAAGGCGAGCAGCAGCGCGCCGACGTAGCCGGCCAGCCGCAGCCCGGCGAGGGCGCCGATGGCGGCGGCATCCACCGCGTTCACCGCGGTCCGTTCGACCTGGGCGCCCCGGGTGCCGGCGGTCTCCGGCACCTCGATCTCGGGCACCATGACCTTGGCCACCAGGATGCCCGCCGGCGCGGCCAGGAAGCTCGCCGTGAGCAGGTGGCCGGCATAGTCGACGCCCAGCATCCCCGCGTAGACCACCAACACCGAACCGGAAACCGTCG
This sequence comes from Myxococcota bacterium, assembly GCA_041577695.1. Taxonomy (GTDB): domain Bacteria; phylum Myxococcota_A; class UBA9160; order UBA9160; family PR03; genus JASJBO01. The sequence continues at coordinate 9,968 of JBFGIM010000041.1, forward strand.
CCATTCCGGTCACCATCACCGTGAAGAGCTCGGAGCGCGTCATGCGCTCGACGTAGGGGCGCACCAGCAGCGGCGCCTCGACCATGCCGACGAAGATGTTGGCGGCGGCCGCCAGGCTCTCGGCACCAGAGGTGCCCAGGGTGCGGCGCAGCACCAGGGCCAGCGCCGCCACCGCCCGCTGCACCAGGCCCAGGTGATAGAGGATCGAGAACAGACTGCCGACGAAGACGATGACCGGCAGTACGTTCACCACGATCGAGAAGCCGGTGTCCGCCAGCGAGCCGAAGACGAAGCGCGCGCCCGCCTGGGTCCACCCGGTGAGTGCGCCCACCGACGCGCGGGCGACCGCGAAGAAGACGGTGCCGGCGCCGGTCTTCAGCAACAGCAGCCCGAGCGCGAACTGGAGCCCGAGCCCCCAGCCCACGGTCCGCCACGGCATGCGCCGCCGGTCCAGCGACAGCGCCCAGGCGAGCGCGACCCACACCACCAGGCCGAGCACCGAGACCGCGCGCAGGCCCGCGTCGCTCATCCAGCGCTCCCCAAGCTGCAGGCGCGGCTCAGCGCGCGTGCCGCGGTCTCCGGATCGGGAGCGCCCGCCACCGCCGAGATCACGCAGGCCGCGGCCGCACCCGCCTCCAGCACCTGTGGGCAGCGCGCGGCGTCGATGCCGCCGATGGCGACCAGCGGCAACGGCGCGACCAGCGCGGCCACCTGCGCCAGCGCTTCGAGTCCGCGGGGGCCGTACCGGGTTTCCTTGGAGGTGGTGCCGAACACCGGACCGAAGGCGATGTAGTCGACCTCCTCGTCGAGGGCGGCACGGGCCTGTTCGCGTGTGTGGGTGGAACGTCCGACCCGCAGCCGGGCGCGCGCCACTTCGGGCAGGGCCTTCGGCGACAGGTCTCGCTGCCCCAGATGCACGCCGTCGGCGCCCGCAGCCAGGGCCAGGTCGAAGCGGTCGTTGACGAAGAAGAGTGCGCCCGCGTCGCGCGCCAGGGCCCCGATGCGTCGCGCCCATTCCAGCGCGACCCGGTCCACCGCATGCTTGGCCCTCAGCTGGATGACGTCGGCTCCCCCGGCGAGCGCGGCTCGTGCCTGGGACACCGGGTCGCCCGGCCAGCGCGGGTCGTCGTCGGCGACGACGTAGAGGCCGGCCACGCGCCGCGGGTCGGGCCGCGCGGCGCCGCTCACGAGCGCCCCGGAACCTGGACGCCGAGCTCTCCGATCTTCTTGCGGAGCGTATTGCGGTTGATGCCCAGCAGCGCGGCGGCGCGCAGCTGGTTGCCGCCGGTGTGGCTCAGCACGACCTCCAGCAGCGGTCGCTCGACGCTCTCGAGGATCTGGCGATAGAGATCGCTGTTCTCGCCATGGCGCAGCGCCGCGTCCACCTCTTCGCGCACGTGATCCTCGAGCGAACCGCCCGCTCCGTCGGCCGTCCTGGACTCGCTGCCGCGCCGCAGGAACGAGAAGTCCTCGGGGGCGAGCACCTCCTGACTGGCCAGCACCAGGGCTCGCTTGATGGCGTTCTCGAGCTCGCGGACATTGCCCGGCCAGTCGTGGGCCGCCAGGTGTTCGACGGCCGCATCGGACAGGAAGCGCGCCTGGGTGCCGAGCTCGGCCGCGTAGCGCCGCATGAAGTGCTCGACGAGCACCGGGATGTCTTCGGGGCGCTCGCGCAGCGGCGGGATCTCCACCGGAACCACGCGGAGCCGGTAGAGCAGGTCTTCGCGGAAGCGTCCGTCGCGCACGCCCGCGTCGAGATCGCGATGGGTGGCGGCCAGGATCCGCACGTCCATCACCTCGGCGCGCTTGCCACCCACCGACGTGACTTCGCCGCTCTGGAGCACCCGCAGCAGCTTCGCCTGGAGCTCGGCCGGCATGTCTCCGATCTCGTCGAGAAAGAGGGTGCCGCCGCTGGCCTCGCGGAAGCGCCCGGGCCGCGACTCGGTGGCGCCCGTGAAGGCGCCGCGCTCGTGGCCGAAGAGCTCGCTCTCGAGCAGCTCGCGCGGGATCGCGGCTGCATTCACGGCCACGAAGGGACCCGCGGCGCGCGGGCTCGCCGCGTGAATGGCGCGGGCCACCAGCTCCTTGCCGGTCCCGCTCTCGCCGGTGATCAACACCGGAACGTCGCTTCCCGCCACCCGGCCGATGGTCTTGAACACCTCGAGCAGCGCCGGGCTGCGACCCACCATCCGCTGCTCGGGCGGCGTGTACTCGCCCTCGCGCGAGCGCAGCGTGCGCACCTCCTGCTGCAGGGTCCGGGTGCGCTGCGCCTTCTCCACCAGCGCCAGCACTTCGGCGATCTGGAACGGCTTCAGCAGGTAGTCGAACGCACCGCTGCGCATGGCTTCCACCGCGTTCTCGAGCGTGTTCTGGGCGGTGATCACCACCACCGCGGTATCGCCTCCGATGCCCCGCATCCGCTCGAGGAGCTCGAGTCCCGACGGGCCCGGCATGCGGATGTCGAGGAAGGCCACGTCGAAAGGCTCGCCCGCCAGCTCGCGCCAGGCGGCATCGCCCGAGTCCACGTCGGTCACTTCGTGGCCGGCTTCCTCGAGGGCTTCGCGCAGGACGAAGCGGATCGAGGTCTCGTCGTCGGCAACCAGCACCCGGGCGCGCCGCTCGGCGCCTTCACGGCTCATACCGGCCTCCGCAGCGGCAGCGCGACGCGAGCGCGCGTGCCGCCGGATTCGAGGGCTTCGAGCTGGAGCGCGCCGCCGTGGAGACCGACGAAGTGCCGGGTCAGGGCGAGTCCCAGCCCGGTACCCCGGGTCTTGGTGGTGAAGAAGGGAGTCCCCACTTCGTGGAGGATCTCCTCGGGGATGCCGCAGCCGCTGTCTTCCACGTCGATCTCCACCGTGGGCGCCCGCTTGCCCGAGCCCACGTCGATGCGGTGGTCCAGGCGCAGCCGCGTCGCGAAGCGCAGCGCGCCCTCGCCTTCGGGCAGGGCCTCCAAAGCGTTGCGACCCAGGTTGAGGAAGACCTGGATCAGGCGGTCGCCGTCCGCCAGCAGCTCGGGGATCGACGGGTCGAAGACGCGTTGCACCTCGGCGCGGGCTCCCAGCGGGTCGTCCGCCAGGAGATCGAGCACGTCGTCGAGCACGCGGTGCAGGTTCACCGGCGCCAGTCGCAGGCTCTCGCCGCGGGAGAACATCAGGAAGTCGTCCAGTAGCGCGGTGATGCGGTCGGCCTCGCGGACGATCAGGTCGGCGCGCTCGCGGGCCCGGTCCTCGCGGGCGCCTCGGGACAGCAGCTCCGCCGCGCCGCGGATGCCTCCCAGCGGATTCTTCACCTCGTGGGCGATGCCGGCGGCGATGCGCCCGAAGGCAGCCGTCTCGCTGCGCTCGCGCTCGGCCTGGCGCAGTGCGTTGCCGATGGTGCGGTCGCGCAACAGCACCACGGCGCCATCGGTGCGGCCGGACTCGTCGAGCAGCGGCGAGGCGGCGACGTCCACCACCAGTGCTTCGCCGAAGCGGCGCGTCAGCGCGATCTCGTTCTCGATCTGGGAGCTGCCCAGGGCCAGCGCCTCCCGCACGCTCTTGGCGAACGCCTCGGCGCCGGGCAGGTGCTCCACGGGTCGCCCCGCCGCCGCCTGGGTGGAGGTCTGCAGGATGCGGTTGGCCTCGGCGTTGAGCCGCTCGACCCGGCCGGTCTCGTCGAGCACCACCACGCCGTCGAGGACGGCGTCGAGCACTCGTTTCCAGTCGCGGGCCATCTCAGCGGTGCGCCATGGGGAGGAGTCCAGTGTGTCGCGGGCTGGGCGACCACCGCGCCAAAGCCCGTGCCGGAAGGAGATCCGGCAGAAGTGCCCATATTTTGAGCAAGCTAGCCCCAGGTCGCGGGAGCGTCGAGCGCCTTACGCGAGCCCCTCGGGCCCGGTAAGGTCGCGGCATGCGCACCGAGCTGACCGCGGCAGAGGCCCAGGGGCTGGTCCTCGAGGCCTGTGAGCCGCTGCCGGCGGAGACGGTGCCCGCGGCAGAGGCCCAGGGACGCGTGCTGGCCGAGTCCGTGGCTTCCGGCCGCACCCTGCCGCCGTGGGACGTCTCAGCCATGGACGGGTACGCGGTGCGGGCCGCCGACCTGGCCGCCGTGCCCGTGGAGCTGCCGGTGGCCTTCGAGATCGCGGCCGGTAGCGGACGCGACCGCCCGCTGGCCCCGGGCTGCGCGGCGCGGATCTTCACCGGCGCGCCGGTGCCGCCCGGCGCCGATACGGTGGTACGCCAGGAGGACACCGAGCGCTCCGGCGACCGGATACGGATCCGGGTGGCGCCGCCGCTGGGGGGTCACGTTCGTCCCGCGGGCGAGGACGTGCGGGACGGTGACACCGTGCTCGAGCCGGGCACCGTGCTGGGCCCCGGCCAGCTGGGATTGCTGGCGTCGCTGGGGCGCAACGTGGTGGCCGTCCACCAGCGGCCGAGGGTCGCCATCCTGTCGGGCGGCAACGAGCTGGTGGAACCCGACCGCGACGCGTCGGGCGGGCGGATCGTTTCGTCCAACTCGTACTCGATCGCCGCCCAGTGCCGCGAGGTCGGCGCCGAGCCCGTCTATCTCGGGATCGCCCGCGACACGCCCGAGGACCTGGAGCGCGTGTTGCGCAGTGGCCTCACCTCCCACGTCCTCGTGAGCTCGGCGGGAGTGTCGGTGGGCGACCGCGACTACGTGCGTCCGGTGCTCGAGAAGGTGGGCTGCGAGCTGATCTTCTGGGGCGTGAAGATCAAGCCGGGCTTCCCGCTGGCATTTGGCCGCTTCCAACCCGACGGTCCACGCGTGTTCGGCCTGCCCGGCAATCCCGTGTCGGCGATGGTCACCTTCGATCAGTTCGCGCGCCCGGCGTTGCGCAAGCTGGCCGGCCACAGCACCTGGTTCCGGCCGCGCATCACCGCGGAGCTGACCCATCCGCTCCACAAGAAGCCGGGTCGCCTGCACCTGGTGCGCGTCCACCTGGAGCGCCAGGGCGACCGCGTGCTCGCCAGCAGCACCGGCAACCAGAGCTCCGGGGTATTGCGTTCGATGTCGCTGGCCGAAGGACTGCTGGTGTTCCCGGCCGGGGCGAGTGAGCTGGCCGCTGGTGCCCGGGTCGCCGTGCAGCTGCTGGATCCCGAGTTCCTGTACGAGTCCGACTCGGGGCTATGAGCGACGGGGCCGCCGACCGCATCGCCAACGTGTCCGGTGCCGTGTTGTTGGGCGGCGCCAGCCAGCGCATGGGCAGCGACAAGGCCCACCTGTTGGTGGAGGGCCGCAGTGTCGCGGCGCGGACCGCCGAGCTGCTCGCCCGGCTCTTCGCCGACGTCGTGCTGGTGGGCGGCGAGCCGCCGGACGACGCGCCGGGCCGTCGCGTGGCCGATCCCGACGGACCCCAGTGCGCCCTGCGCGGACTGGTGGGGGCGCTCGAGTCCGCCCGGGCGCCGCGGGTCCTGGTGGTTGCGACGGATCTGCCGCGGCTCACGCCCGAGCTGCTGCTCGGACTGGTCGCCTGGCCCGAGGCCGACGTGGTGGCGCCACACGACGGCACCCGCCTCCAGCCCCTCTGCGCGCTCTACCGGTGCGAGGCGGTGCTGCCCGCCGCCCGCGCTCAGCTCGACGCGAGCCGGCTCGCCCTCCAGGCGCTGCTCGAAGCGGTCGAGACCCGCGCGCTGGCCGCGGAGGACCTGAAGGTGCTCGACCCCGACGGGCTGGCGCTCGCCAACGCCAACACACCGGCCGATTGGTCGCGTCTGGCGCCGCGCTGATCAGCGCCGCTCGAGGGCCGCGCGCACCGCGGCGACGTCCGGCGCCGTGCCGCCGCCGCCGAAGCGGGCCTGCTCGAGCGCCTCGAGCGCCAGCGCCGCCGCGCGCGCCGGAGCCGGTGCCGTGCCGACGATCCGTTCCGGCGAAGCGTCGCGCGCCTGCGGCACGAAGCGGGCCAGCGCGGTTCTCAGTGCGCGGTCCAGCGCGCGCCGGGCGGCCTCGCTGTCGCCGCTGGCTTCGGCGCGCTCCGCCTCCAGGAGATGGATCTCCACCGGATCGCTGCGGCCCGAGAAGCGTCGCCAGGCCACCGCAGCGACAGCCGCCAAGCCCAGCGCCAGGACCGCCAGCCAGATGCGGCCTCGAGTCGACGCCGAGTGCGGAGGAAGCTCCGGCGCCGCTTCGGTCGGGGGCGGCTCGACATCCGGTGCGGGCGTCGCCCGGGCCGGCCCGACTGCGATCGCGATGGGGCGGGTCTCGGCTCGCGCGAAGCGTCGCTCGATCGGATCGAAGTAGTCGAGATGGAGCGCAGGGATCACCAACCTTCCCGTCCGGCGCGGCACCAGGTCGTAACGGAAGCTCTTGTGCGCCACGACGCGTTCGCCGGCGTCGACGTCGACCTGGGGCGGCTGGGGGAGCACGTCCACACCGGGCAGCGTGGCTTCGACGTCCAGCGGTTCCGCCGCGCTCCACACGTTGCCCGTGCCGTGCACCCGGATCGAGAGCCGCGTCGACTCCCCCAGTGCGATCTCCCCCGGCAGGACCGCGGCGTCGAGTTGCAGCGGCCCGACCAGCCCGGCGAAGGATTCCGGGCGCCCGCGCTCGGGAAGCGCCTTTACCTCGAGGGTCAGCGCCGGAACGGCGACGGTGACGGTACGGAGCGCGTCCCCTTGGCCGACGCTGCAGCGGAGTCGCGCCTCGGGAACCTCCAGGCGTCCGGCGCGGGCCGGGAAGAGCGCGCGGCGCTCCTCGTAGACCAGCGCCCCCGAGCCGATATCGCCGATGTCCGGGTCCGGGCGGCGGCCCGGCAGCCACTCGCTGCGGAAGGACGGAAAGGCGAGCGGCTGCTCCCAGCGAACCGCGACGACTTCGGGGCGGCGCAGGATGTGCAGCCGGTAGATCACCTGCTCGCCGACGAAGGCGCGCTCGGGCTCCAGCCGTACCTCGGCGCGGCACGCCGGCGCCAACGCCTCGGCGCGAACGGGGTCGGCCTGCCAGAGCAGCAACGCGCACAGCACCCAGGCCCTTCGCGCCCGTCTCACCAGCGCGGACCGTTCGCCGCCCGGCCCGGTGCGCCTTCCCCCTCGCGGGCCTGCCGGCGCAGCGCCTGTCCCGATTCGTCTCCCACCGCCTCGAGCCAGCGGCGCACCTCGGCCTCGTCGAGGTCGGGCGCCCAACGTTCGCCGTGGGTGGAGGCATCCGGATCGTCGCTGTGGCTGGGAGCGGGGAGAGCGTCGGAGCTCGGAGCGGGGAGCTCGCGTTCGGCGCCACCGTCGTCGTCGCCGGCAGATGGCTCGGGCTCGGGCGAACCCGATGCGTCGGCGCCGGCCGCCGGTTCCGTTGGAGGCACGGCCTCCAGCGCGCGCAGCGTCCACTCCAGGTTGAAGCGCGCGCGGCGGTCGGAGGGATGCAGCACCAAGGCGTCCAGGAAGGCGTCCCGCGCGGCTTCGTAGCGACCTCGGTCGAGCTCGAGCACACCCAGATCGTAGTAGGCGAGGGCGGCGAGTCCCGGATCGTCGGCTGCCAGCGCCGCGGCTTCCAGCGCCCGCGCCGCGGCCTCCGGCTCGCCCGATTCGGCGCGGGTCACGCCCAGGGCGAGCAACAGTGCGGGATCGCCCGGTCGCCGACGCAGCTGCTCTTCGAACCAGGACACCGCGTCGCTGGCGCCCAGGACGGCGAGCAGCGCGAGGCTCGCCGCCGCCGCCCGCGTCCGCCTCCGGGAGCCGACCGCCGCTGTCGTCGCCTCGAGCCAGAGCAATGCGAACGCCAGCGCGGCACACGGGACCACGTGCACCGCGGCCACCTGGCGCGCGACCGGCTCGCCCGGGGCACTCCCCGCGTCGCGCCGGATCGCCACCAGCGCCGCACCCAGGTCCACATCCCCCCAACGGTCGGCCGCGAAGGCCTCGCCGCCGGTGGCGTCGGCGAGCGCGCGAAGTCGCTCGAGATCGCGACGCGACACCACGGGACGGCCGCTCTCGTCGAGCAGCGGCACGCCCAGGTCGAGCAACGGCGCGCCGTCCTCGCTGCCGATGCCGAAGGCCACCACCCGGACCCCGGCTTCGCGTGCTGCGGCGGCGCCGGCATCGCGCCGTTGCCGCGGCGCTTCGCCGTCGCTCATCACCACCAGGACTCGCGGGCGCTCGCTGTCGCGCTCGAACGCCTTCGCTGCTGCGGCCACGCCAGCGTCGAGACGGGAGCCGGTCTCGTGGAGCAGGTCGGTGTCGATCGATGCGAGTAGCTCGACCAGGGCATGGCGGTCGGGCGTGAGCGGCGTCAGCAGCACGCCGCGCGACGCGAACGCGGCGAGTGCGGCGCGGTCGCCGGCCCCGAGTCCCGCCAATACGCCCGCCGCCGCGCGCCGTGCGCGGGCCAGACGGCTGGGCGCCACATCGGCGGCGTCCATGCTGCGCGAGACGTCGAAGAGCAGCACCACGTCGGCGCCGGCCGAAGGCAGCCAAAGTGTCCGCGTCCCGAGCTGCGGGCCCAGCCAGGCAGCGGCGATCGCAGCCAGGCCGGCCACCAGAGCCAGGTCGCGCGCCAGCCTACCGGGACCGACCAGGCCCGCATCGCCGAGCAGGCGCGCAGCGCGTCGGCGGGCGCGCGCCCACGAGAGCCCTGCCGCGATTGCCGCCAGCGCCACTCCAGCGCTCGCCCAGGGCAGCCACTCCGGATGGATCCAGCGGCCGCTCACGGCAGGCTCCGGGCCAGGCCGCGGGCGGTTCCGATCTCGGCCAGCAGCAATGCCCCGGCCAGGGCGAGGAAGGGCTCCGGACGCGGAGAGCGGCGTGGCGGCAGGGCGCCGCGTCGCGGCACCCGTTCGAGGGCGTCGATCTCGGCGTAGACCGCCAACAGGTCCTCGCTCCCGCTGGCGCGGAAGAAGCGACCTCCGCTGCTCTGCGCCACCGCCGACAGGGTGGCCGCGTCCAGGTCGTGGCGCTCGAAGCGCAACCCGTGTCCCGCAGCGCCCTGCGGCCGGTCCATCGCGACCTCGCCCTCGCTACCGATGCCGACGGTGTGGACGCGCACGCCGCGCGCGCGGGCGACGCCGGCGGCTACGTCGGCAGGCACCGCTCCGGCGTTGCTGCGACCGTCGGTGAGCAGCACCACCACACGTCCATCGCGCGGAGCCGGGACCGCGCCCTCGGTGGCGGGGACCGCGCGCTTCACCGCCAGGGTGAGTGCGTCGCCCAGCGCGGTTGCCTCGCCCGCCATCCCCGCGTCCACCCGTTCCAGCGCCCGCGCCAGCAGCCGGCCGTCGCGGGTGAGCGGGCACTGGGTGAAGGCGGTCTCCCCGAAGACCACCAGGCCGACGCGATCGCCCTCGGCGATGCGCTCCAGGGCGAAACGGCGCACCACCTGCCGCGCCAGGTCGAGCCGCGTGCGCCATTCGCCGTCGATCTCTGCATCGAGGGCACGCATGCTTCCCGAGGTATCCAGTACCAGGATCACGTCCAGGCCCACTTCGGGCGGCGGCGGCGCCGCGCGTTCGGTGACCGGGCCCGCCAGCACCGCGCCGAGCGCCAGCAGGGCTCCGGCTCGCAGGCACGACGCCAGTCCACGGACCCAGTCCACGTGTCGCGCGCCGGCGGCCTCGATCTCGCTCCAGGCGGGCCAGGCCAATGCCGGCGGCGGTGTCCGCCAGGCGCGCACCAGCATGACCGCGGCCAATCCCGCAGCGGCGAGCCACCAGAGCGGCTGCTCGAAGCCGGCCACGCCGAATGCGTTCACCGCTCGACCTCCGGGGGGATCGAGTCCTCGATCCAGTGACGTGCGTCCGACAGGACCGCGTGCAGGCGCTCGACGGCCCGCGCGTCACCCTCGGCCCGGAAGCGGTCCGCGTCGAGGCTGCGCAGCAGGAGCAACAATCGGGGCCAACGGCTCGCCAGTACGAAGGGCGGCGTGCGCGCTTCGAGCTCCTCGGTGGTGCAGCTCTCGAGGGGGATCCCGAAGCGCCGGCGCACGTAGCGGCGCAATGCCCGGGCCGCCCGGTCGCTGGAGCTGCGCCAGTCGACATCGGCCGCCACAGCGGCGCCCGCCAGTGCGTCGAGGGCCTCGGTCCACGGCGCTCCGATGGGGCTGGGCGCGCTGCTCTCGCGGCGGTGGTGGCGCCGCCGGAGCGCGGCGATGGCGAGGACGACGACGAGGGTGGCTGCGGCTCCGGCGGCGGCGGCCAGCCAGGCGGGAAGCGCGGGCTCGACCTCGGGCAGTCGGTACGAGAACGGCGCCACCCGATCCGGGAACTCCTCGAGTATCGAAACCACCTCGAGCGTCCGCGGATCGGTGCGCAGCGTCCAGCGCTCTCCTTCGGGTCCCTCGAGCGCCAGGTCGAGCTCCGGCCACAGCGCCGAGCCGGCGCTGCGTCCGCGCACGCGGATCCGGGTGCGATGGGTCCAGCGCAGCGACTCGCGCTCCACCGGCTCGATCACCGCGTCGAGCACCCAGAGCCCGTCGAGAATCGCCGGGGGCTCGATCGGGAGCAGACGGTGGCCCGGTGCCGTCACCGCCACCACCTCGACCTCCGCGAGCTGTCCCACCCCGATGCGCGGTGGCTCGATCACGACCGTGGCGCGCGGGTGCAGCGGTTGCGGAGAGTCTGGCGCCGCCGCGAGCGCGGAGGCGCTCCACGCCAGCAGAGCCAGCGCGAGCGCTGCCGGCCTCATCGCGAAAGCCGTCGGCGTCGCGCGTCGCGCCGATCGAAGAAGTGGCCGAGCGCCTGGAGCGGGTCGGAGTCGGTCGAGAGCAGCAATGGCTCCGCACCCTCGGCGCGCAGCCGCCGCTCGAGGGCGCGCCCCCGCACGTCGGCCGCAATCCGGTAGAGGGCCCGGCGCCGCCGGCCCGTCCCGAGCCACGCGCGGCGCGCGCCGCGCTCTGGGTCGGTGAGTC
>JBFGIM010000042.1:0-20688 GCA_041577695.1 Myxococcota bacterium
GCCGGCCAGCGCAGCCGCGGCCGCTGCCGCCAGCGCGGCCGCCGCGGAGATGAGCCAGGGAGCCCGGCGGTCGTTCTGCACGCGCGCGATCTCCTCGACGCGCAGTGTACCGAGCGCGGCGGGTTACTCCGAGAAGCGGTAGCCCACGCCGCGCACGGTCTCGATGCGGCTGCCGCCCACGCCGAGCTTCTCGCGCAGGCGCTTCAGGTGGGTATCGATGGTGCGGAGCGTCACGACTACGTGGGAGCCCCAGATCTCGTCGAGCAGCCGCTCGCGCGTCAGCACGCGGCCCGGGCGGCGCATCAGGGTGTGAAGCAGCTCGAACTCCTTGGCGGTCAGCTCCACCTCCGCGCCGTCCACGAAGCAGCGGTGTCGCTCGAGATCGAGGCTCAGCTCGTGATGCTCGAGGCGCTGTGCGTCGGACCCGCCGCCCTCCCGGCGCCGCAACAGGGCCCGGACCCGCAGCACCAGCTCGCGTGGGCTGAACGGCTTGGTGACGTAGTCGTCGGCGCCCAGCTCGAAGCCCACCACCCGGTCCACCTCCTCTGACTTGGCGGTGAGCATCAGCACCACCACGTCGGCCAGCTCGGGCCGGCTTCGGATGTGGCGACAGATCTCGGTGCCCGGAACGTCGGGCAGCATCAGGTCCAGCACGACGAGGTCGGGGGTCCTCTCGCCGAGCGCGACCAGCGCCTCCCGCCCACTGGCGGCGGTCTCCACCCGATGGCCCGCATCGGTGAGGGTGTCGCGGATCAGCTCGCGCAGATCGGGCTCGTCGTCGACCACGAGGACGCGTGAACTCACGATCCGAGACTCTACCCCTGCAACCGCCGGGAGCCAGGCGCACACCGGTCCGTCGCGCGTTCGTCACTTCTTCTTCGACGCGGGTTCACGCGCACGGCCCTGTGGGGATCTGGCGATCGCCGGCGCGGGTGCGCGGGTCGAGGGCACCGAGCCGCTGGAACGGTCGCTCTACGGCCAGATAGGTGATCGTCGCGACTGCGATGCAGGCCAGGCCGACACCCCAGGCCCGCGCCGTCGGGCCGCCCGGCAGGCGCTGGTACGTGACCACCGTCACCGAGAGGTGCCACAGATAGAGGCCGAAGCTGATCACCCCGATGAAGCGCAGCGGTGCCAGCGACAGGCCGCGGGCGATCCAGCCGAGTCCGTGCAGATGCGCCACCAGCAGGGCGCTCCAGAGCGTGCCGAACAACACGTAGGAGCGTTGGAAGCGGTCGCGCTCCACCAGCTCGCCGCTCACCCAGCTGGCGATCGCGGGGATCAGCAGCAGCGAGCCCGCCAGGCTCAGCACCGCCACCAGCTCGAAGCCGATGCGGATCGGGCGCGACAGGGGCTTCTCTCGCAATCGGCGGTGCAGGTCGGCGGCGAGGCCCCCGAGCAGGAACGTCGGGAGGTAGGGGCCCAGGTCGACTCCCTCCAACACCGACGCCTCCGCGGGCCACAGCCACGACGAAGCGGCCACAGCCGCCATACAGACCGCGGCGATCCAGACGCCCCGCCCACGAAGAACGACCCCCGCCACCACCGCGAAGACCGGGATCAGGAGGTAGTACTTGAACTCCACCGGGATGGCCCAGAGGATCTTCTTGCCGTCGAGCAGCAGCCAGTGGCGCCACAGGTCTTCGCCGCTCAACGGAATGGCGATCTTGCGGCCCAGGACCGAGGTCGTGAACCAGCTGAACACCAGGACCACGGTGTAGAGCGGATAGATCCGCAGTACGCGACGCAGCGCGTAGCGCAGCCACAACCGCGGCTCGCGGAGCTGGGCGGGAGTGCGCTCGAGTAACGGCAGGGTCAGCAGGAACGAGCTCAGCGAGAAGAACAGGAAGACGCCGTACTTGCCCGCTCCCACCAGGTCGACACCGGGGATCGGGTGCAATCCGAACAGGGACAGGTGGCTCCACAGCACCAGGAGCACCGCGAATCCGCGCAGCCCGTCGAGCGAATCGATGTGGGAGCCCTCCGCCCCCCGCTCGGCCAGGAACCAACCCACGCCGCATCCTCCGGCGGGGCCTCCCCGCGCGGATGTATTACCCTAGATCGGCGATGCGATCCCCCCGTGCCCGGTTGCGCCTGCGTCCCCCGTCGCATCGGCTGTTGCTGTCGCTGCTCGTGCCGCTGGCGATCGGCGCCTCGGAGCCGTTGGCGGCGCCGCCCGACGACGACCCCCTCACCGGACGGCAGATCTACGACCGGGTGCTGGCCAACCGCTTCGACTCGTTCGAGCAGAGCGCGCGGCTGGTCTCGGGCGACCGGGCCGGGAACGAGCAGGAATCGCGCATGCGGGTGATGTGGCAGAGCTTCCGCGACGAGGCGGGCGAGCCCGTCCGCGGCGTGCTCTCGAAATCGATGATCCGCTACACGCATCCCTTCGACCTGCGCTTCTCGGGCTACCTGATCATCAACAACCACGAGCGACCCGATGACCAGTTCGTCTACCTGGCCAGCCGTCGCCGCGTCAGCCGCGTGAACCTGCGCGGCGAGCCGGTGCTGGGCAGCGACTTCTCCTTCGAGGACGTGGTGCCGCGCGAGATCGAGGAGGCCACCTACCAGCGCCTCCCGGACGAGAGCTTCGACGGCAGGTCCTGCCACGTGGTCGACGTGGTGCCCGACCCGGCCACCGACTCCGAGTACTCGCGCTTTCGCGTGTGGGTGGAGCGCGAGCGCTTCGTGGTGCTCCGCTCGGTCTATTGGGATCGCGCCGGCGTCGAGTTGAAGGAGCTGCGCGCCCCCGTGGCCGCGGTGCGCGACTTCGGCGGCATCTACGTGGCGATGCACACCGACATGAAGCACCTCCAGCTCGGCAGCTACTCGCGCCTCACCATCGACGAGCTGCAACCGAACCCGACGATTCCGCGCAAGACCTTCGACCCGGCGCGGCTCGAGGCCCACTAGGCCCTCGCGCCGGACCTCAGGCGCGCCCGCGAGCCAGCAGGGCCGGAAGGATCAGCAGGTCGGTCATCACGCACACCAGCATGGTGAGGGCGGAAAGCACGCCGAACTCGCGCAGCGGCGCGAATCCCGACAGGGCGATCACCGAGAATCCCGCCGCCAGCATCAGCGACGTCACTGCGATCGGCCGGCCCACGGCCACCACCGTGGCCCAGGCCGCTCGCTCCGGGTCGGCGCCCGCACGGCGTTCGCGCCCGTAGCGCACCAGGAAGTGCGCGGTGTCGTCGATGGCGATCCCCAGCGCCATCGATCCGATCATGCTGGTCGGCAGCGAGAGCGGCGCCGCGCCCGCGCCGAGCATGCCGAAGAAGACCAGGACCGGAAGCAGGTTCGGCACCATCGCCACCAGGCCCAGCGGCAGCGAGCGCAGCGCCAACGCGATCAGTCCGAAGATCGCGATGGCGGCCAGCGCGACGGTCTGGGGCTGGGAGCGCGCGATGCCGTCGGCACTGCGGGCCAGCAGCAACGCGTTGCCGGTGGGCGCCGCGCTGACGCCCGGCGGAAGCGCGCCGTCCACGGCGTCCCGGATGCCCTGGGCGAGCTCGCGGATCGACTGGGAGCCGACCTCCCCGGTGCGCACCACCAGGTTCACGCGACTGTGGTTGGCGTTGACGAGCCGGCTCACCTCGTCCTTGGGCGTGAGCTGGAGCAGCTCGGTGACCCCGGCGCGCGAGTCGGGAAGCTTCTCCTGGGTCGGGTCATCGCGTTCGATCGCGCGGTTCAGCGCGCGCAGGGTGTCCACCAACGACGCCGTGTGGCTGGTGCCCGGAAGCGCGGCCACCCGGGCTTGGAGCACCTCCACGGCGCGCAACGCCTCCGGCTCGCGCATCGATCCGGGCCCCGCGCCCGACACCACGACGTAGAGCGGGATGGCGCCGGCGAGCAGCTGATTGACCCGCTCGAAGTCGCGGCGCACCGCCGAGTCCGGGTCGAAGTAGGAGAGGTAGTCGGTGTCGATCACGATGCGCGGGATCAGCGCCGCCGAGAGCGCCGCCAGCGCGATCGTGGCCCCGATCGCCGTCCAGGGCCGCGCCAACGAAAGGCCGGCGGTGGCGTCGAGGACGGCGGTCATGCCGCGATCGAAGCGATGGTGGAGCGCGCGCAGCGGACCGGGCAGGCTCGAGCCGTCGCGGCGGGGCAGCAGCGCCAGGGCGGCCGGCAGTGCGGTCAGCGACAGCAGGGTGACGCAGGCGACGCCCAGCACCGCGAATGCCCCCATCTCCTTCACGGCGGGAACGTCACTCAGCAGCAACGCGGCGAAGCCGATCTGGGTGCTGGCGGCAGCGATCGTCACGGGCAGCCGGACGTGGGCCAGGGTGCGGAACGCCAGCGTCGCGCCCGATTCGGCCGGATCGGAGTCGCGCTGGATCTCGGTGTAGCTCGCCATCACGTGCACGCCGTAGACGCTCCCGACCGCGATCAGCACGGGACCGAGCACGGTGCTGAGCAGCGTCAGGGGACGGCCGAGCGCGGCCAGCAGCGCGAAGGTCCACAGCTCGGCGATCATGACCGTGGCCAGCGGCAACAACGTGCCGCGCCGCGAACCGCCGGCGAGGGTCAACACCGCAGCTACCGCGAGCAGGCCGAGCGGGATCAGCACGCGCAGGTCGTGGACCATGCCGCGATAGACCTGGGCCTTGGCGTGGGGACGGCCGGCCACGGCGAAGGCCACGTCGGGCCGCCGGCTGTCGCGCAGGATCTCGGCGATGCGATCGTCGAGCCGCGACTCGATGAACTCCCGGTCCGTCATCGACCGGAAGCTGAGCGACAACCCCGCCGTGCCTCCGTCGGGCGAGACCGCCGTGTGCAGCAACAGGGGGTCGCCGAGGGCGCGCTCGCGCAGGCGACCCAGGGCGTCCTCGGAACGGGGTACCTGATCGAAGAGACGGCCGACGTCCACCCAGTCGCGCTCGGGGTCGTAGCGGAAGGTGACCACGTCGGCGAGGCTCCGCACTCGACGCACGCCGGGCAGCCGCGCCACCTCGTCGTGCACGCGCCGCAGCGCTTCCAGGTGTTCGCTCTGGAAGAGGTCCGGTGTCTGCATCGCGATCGCGAAGATCTCGTCGTCGCCGAACTCGCGCACGCTCTGCTCGTAGAGCGCGCGTTCGGGGTCGTCGCGCGGCAGCAGTGGCTCGGTCGAGGGATCCAGGGTGAGGCTCAGCGCGGGCGGCTGGAGGTCGACCAGGGCCGCGAGCGCCGACGCCGAGAGGAGCGCGACTCCGCCCAGCACGGCGCCGGGCCTCGCCATCCAGCGCCCCGGCCGGTGGGCGAGCGCGACGGCGGCGACCAGCACCCCGAAGCCCGCCACCAGGGCCAGACTCGCCGCTGCTTCCGCCGTCCAGATCATCCGGGCTCCATCCGCTCCAAGATTGCCGCCGGGGCCGATTCTAGGGCCCCGCCGCGGAATCCGGTGGGATCCGGGGCCGGCTTGAGGGCCGGCGAGCCAAGGGGCATACTCGCCCCGGCTCAGTGTCGGGGCGTGGCGCAGTTTGGTAGCGCGCTTCGTTCGGGACGAAGAGGTCGCTGGTTCGAATCCAGTCGCCCCGACCAGCCTCCTGCCTCGGGCTCCCGACCCGGGCGCACCGGCGTCGAAGCCATGGGGTTCACCGGCGCCGCGCGTGGCGTGTCGGCGCTCGAGCACTCGGAGCGAGTGATCGAGTTGCGCACCCATACCCCTCTCATCGCGATCGCGTCGATCTCCACCTTGGTGATGCTGGCGTGCGGCGCCGACACCGGGCCGCGGCCGAAGCTCTCGGACATCGCCGTCGAGGTGAGCAAGCTCGTGATCGACGAGCGCTCGGGAACGCCGATCCTGATCCTGGGCGAGACCCGGGGCGACCGCGAGCTTCCGATCTGGATCGGCTTCGCAGAGGCGCGCTCGATCGCTTCCGAGATGCGCCGCCGAGAGCCCGTGCGCCCCAACACCCACGACCTGACCAAGCGGCTGCTGGACGAGCTGAGCGGCGACGTGGAACGCGTGGTCGTGACCGAGCTCCGCAACGGCACCTACTACGCCGTGGTCGTACTGCGCGTCGACGGCACGGCCCACGAAGTCGACTCGCGCCCGAGCGACGCCATCGCGTTGGGCCTGCGCTACGGCGCGCCGCTCTTCGTTCGCGAAACGCTGTTCGAGTCGATTCCCGACCTGCCGTCGCCCGGCTCCGACGAGCGCTCGATCTGAACCGGGTTGCCGGCGGAAGGCAACCGGCAACTCCCTGGCCCAGACCCCGCGCCGTCACGCGAAGCGCGCCGAAGTGTCGGCTCGAGGCGCCGCGAAGAGCGCCGCGAGCGCCCGCGAATTCGCCCTGGAATCCCGATTTCCTCAATAGTTTCGGCGGCTTTTCGTTGACAAGGTTTGGCACCGGTGTCACGATCGCGCCACTTCGCACGCCGCGTTGCGGCACTCCGCGGAACGGCATCGGCGGAAACCTGGAGAGAGCGATGAACCACACGGAACTGGCTTGGGAGTTCGTCGATCTCTTCGGCGAGCTGGAAGTTACGCAGGTCAACGAGGTCCTCGCGCGCAACGTTCCGTTGGAGACGCTCGATTTCTTCCGCAAGTACGCCGAGGACTTCGGCGTGGCCCAGGGGCTGAGCGGCGACACGCTCCAGCGTCTGCCGAACCTGCTGTTGATCGGCTACCTGTTGCGCGTGCTCGAGGAACGCATCCTCGAGAACGAGCCCGAAGCCGAGGCCTGAAGCCCGAACCCCGATGACTCCGACCTGGCCCGAGGGCGCCCGGCTCCTGCTGATGCGCCACGGCGAGACCTATCCGGCCCGTACGGATGCGACCATGGCGAGCGCCGGCGAGGATCCGGAGCTGCCGCTCACGCCGCGCGGAGAGGCGCAGCTGCGCGAGGTGGCTGCCTGGCTGGCGCAGCACCCACTGGGCGCCGCCCACAGCTCCAGCTTCCGGCGCGCGCGCGACACGGCGCGCATCGTCACGGCTCCTCACGGGCTGGATCCACAACCCCACGAAACGCTGGTGGAGCTGCCGCTGCATCCGCCCGCCGGCGGCACCTTTCGCGACGTGGCGCGCGGCTACATCGCGCTAGCCCGCGCACTCGAAGAGCGCCCCGCTTCGGAGGTCCGTTTCGAGGACGGCACCACCGTGGGCGCGCGGCTCGACGCCGCGCTGACGACCCTCTCCGAGCTGGTGGAGAGCGGGCCTTCTCCGCTGCTGGTGGTGGCCCACGGCGGCCTCAACCGCTTCCTGCTGGCTCACTTCCTCGGGCTGCCCCTGGCCCGGGCCCTGGGGCTGGAACAGGACTTCGCCTGCGTCAACGTGATCGAGTTCGTGCGGGGCGGCCGCGCCTGGGTGCGCGCGGTGAATGCCACCTTCCACGATCCGCTGAAGCGCGACGGCGCCTGAAGGAGATCCGGTGAGCCGCAAGATCCGCGCGGTCCGAACCGAAGCGGCCCCCGCCCCGGTGGGCCCCTATTCCCAGGCCCTCCGCGTGGGCAAGTGGGTGTTCACGGCGGGACAGATCCCGCTGGATCCCGCCACGGGCCAGTGCGTCGCCGGGGAAGTCGAGGAGCAGGTGGAGCAGGTGATCGCCAACCTCCGGGCCGTGCTGGAGGCGGCGGGATCTTCGCTCGAGCGCGTGGTGCGCACGACGGTGTACGTCACCGACCTGGCGCTCTTCCCGCGCATCAACGCCGTCTACGCGCGCCACTTCAGCGCCGAGCCCCACCCTGCGCGCAGCACGGTGCAGGTGGCGGCACTCCCGATGGGCGTCCAGATCGAGATCGACGCGGTGGCGCTGCGAGCGCGCTCCTAGGGCTGTTCGCGACCCAGTCGGACCAGCCGGACCAGGTTGATCGCATTGATGGCGACGTGGGCCACCACCGGCGCCACCAGGTTGCCGGTCCACTCGAACAGACCGCCCAGCAGCAGCCCCGCGCCCAGCGCAAACAAGCTCCAGACCCAGAGGGAGGAGCGGGGCACGAAGTGGGCTGCGGCGAACAGGACGCTGGCGGCGAGCCAGCCGACGCGCGGCTGGAGCGCGCCCCGGAAGAAGAGCTCCTCGCCGATCCCGCTGGCCAGCGCCAGCGCCAGGCAGTAGTGGACCGGCAGCCGCCCGAGGGCGGCCGCCAGGGACCGCGCGAGGGCCCGACCGGACCCGGTCCTCGATAGGGGTCCGGAGATACCGACCACGAGCGCGCCCGCCGCCAGCCCGAGCGCGACGTCGCGGACCCCGTGGACCTGCGAGCCCGGACCCGATAGAAGCAGCGGCTCTCCGTAGAGGCCTGAACGCCACAGCCATGCCACTGCGGCAAGGACGCCGTAGAAGAGCAGGCCGAGACGGAGCCATGCGCCGGGGGCAAGCTGGGACGCCCGTTCCTGGCCTGTCGATCCCCCGCGGGGTCTTTCACTCATCGAAGTCCCGATCCTCGTTGACACGCCGTTCGCGACGGGTAGGTTCCGAGGGCGCGGCGCCCTCCCCCGAGGGCGTCGATTTCGTTTCGTGCCGACGGCTTCGACGCCGATGATGTCCGGCGGGAATTCTAACGGGGGAGTCCATGTCGGAACGGGTCCCGATGACTCCGCGCGGCTACCAGCTGCTCGAGAAGGAGCTGAAGCGGCTCAAGTCCGAGGAGCGTCCGCAGAACGTCAAGGACATCGAGGAAGCGCGCTCCCACGGTGACATCTCCGAGAACGCCGAGTTCGAGGCCGCCAAGGAACGCCAGGCCCAGCTCGAGTCGCGCATCGTACAGGTCGAGGACAAGCTCGCCCGCGCCCAGGTGATCGACAGCGCTGGGCAGAATCCCGACGCGGTGCGCTTCGGCGCCACGGTGTTGCTGATGGACACCGAGAGCGGCGACGAGGTCTCGTACCGGATCGTCGGCGAGGACGAGTCGGACGTGGCCCAGGGACTGATCTCGGTGGGCTCGCCCGTGGCCCGGGCCCTGTTGGGCAAGCCCCCGGAGGAGGTGGTGCAGGTGCGCGTGCCTCGGGGCACCCGGGAATTCGAGATCCTCGAGATCCGCTACGAGTGAGGGGGCCGGGCCCCGTGCCGCGATCCGATTGATTTTCGGGCCTTACTTCTTAGAATCCGGTCCGTCGTTTCTTCCCCGGTAGCTCAGCTGGTAGAGCAGTCGGCTGTTAACCGACTTGTCGCAGGTTCGAGTCCTGCCCGGGGAGCCAGCATCCCGCTTCGAGGGAGGGCTGCCGTGGGGGCATCCGCGCGCATGGGAGTCAAGCTGTTGATCTTTGCCGTGCTGGCCCTGGCGCCGGCCGGCGCCGCCTCGGCCGAGGAACAGGCCTGGGTCGGAGGCGAGGTCCGCGTCAACCTCCGCACCGGAGCGAGCACCGGACACCGCATCCTCGGCGTGCTCGAGACCGGCGACCCGGTCGTGGTCCTGAGCCGGGGCGAGCGCTGGACCCAGATTCAGACCCAGGACGGCACCCGCGGCTGGATCCCGATCGGCTTCCTCGAGCCGCAGCCGCCGCCGGTGCTGCGCGTCGAGCAGCTCGAGGCCGAGGTCGAAACGCTGCGCAAGTCGCTCGACGAGAACCAGAGCTCGAGCAGCGAGCTGGCAGCCGAGCGCGAGCGGCTGGTGGCGCGCGACACCGAACGCGAGGCCGAGCTGCGGCGACTGACGGCCGAGAACCTCGACCTAAAGGCGGGCGAGCGCTGGCCGTACCTGATCACCGGCGCGTCGATCCTGGCCGCCGGCATGATCCTCGGCGCCCTGCTCCAACGGACCTCGGGGCGTCGTCAGGCCACACGCATCCGCTTCTGAAGCTCCGGCTGCCGAGACTCAGCGCCGCCAGAAAGCCGGCGAGAGCAGCACCAGTACCGTCATCACTTCGAGTCGGCCCACCAGCATGGCGGCGCAGAGCGCCCACTTGGCGCCTGAGGAGAGCGCGTGGACGTCGGCCGAGGCCGAGCCGCCGAGCGAGAGGCCGGCGTTGCCCACGGCGGCGACCGAGGCGCCCAGCGCAGCGCGTGCCTCGTAGCCATTGGCGGCGAGCAGCGCCGCCACCCCGAACACCACCAGGGCGTAGGCGGTGAAGAACGCCCAGACGCCGCCCACCGCCCCCTCCGAGAGCGAGCGACCAGCGTACTTCACCGAGCGCACCGCGTGGGGGTGCAGCAGGCGGCCGATCGCTGTCCGCAGCGCGCGCCATCCCAACAGCAGCCGCAGGCTCTTGAGCCCGCCACAGGTCGAGCCGGCCATGGCTCCGATCACCATCAGCTGCAGCACCACCAGCTGCGCAAAGCCCGACCACGCGTCCACGTCCCGGGTGTGGAAACCGGTAGTGGTGACGGCGGATACGGCCTGGAACACGGCGTCGTCGAAGGAGCCCGCACCGCCCACGGCGAGCAGCGCGATGCCGCCGGCCACCACGGCCACATAGGCGAGGAACTCGCCGTCCTGCCAAAAGGGCCGCAGACTGCGTGCGGTCAGCGAGCGCATCACCACCACGAAGCTGGTGCCACCCAGCAGCATGCAGACGACGGCCACGTCCCGCGACGCGGCGCCGAAGGCGCCCAGGGATTCGGTGCGGGTCGAGTGCCCGCCGGTCGATAGCGACGAGAAGGCGTGGCAGATCGCGTCGAAGGCCGACATGTCGCCGATGAAGACGAAGGCGAGCGCGGCCGCCGCGGTCAGGAACAGGTAGAGTGCGCCGAGGGTGCGCACCGTCGTCCGCACCCGCGGCGCCAGCCGGCGCGCACCCGTCGGCAGCTCGGTTCGGAACACCTGCATGCCGCCCGTGGGCAGCAGCGGCAGCACCGCCACGCCGAAGACGAGCACGGCGGCGCCCCCCATCCATTGCATGAGCGCCCGCCAGATCAGGATGCTGCGAGGAGCATCGTCCAC
Source organism: Myxococcota bacterium (assembly GCA_041577695.1). GTDB lineage: Bacteria > Myxococcota_A > UBA9160 > UBA9160 > PR03 > JASJBO01. Next base: position 10,804 of record JBFGIM010000042.1, read on the forward strand.
GTGCAGCGCGGTGGCGTCGGTCGTGGTGAAGCCCGCCACGGCCTCCAGGAACGCGTCGAGCGGTCCCAGCGTCTCCGACAGCGCGAAGGGGAGCGCGCCGAAGAGCGACGCCAGCGGCCAGCCCAGCCCGGCCAGGAAGAAGCCGTCCCTCGCCTGGAGCCGCCAGGCGGCGCGCCCGCCGCCCGTTCGCGCCGACGCGGCAATGGAGGATCCGAGCGCGAGCGCCGCGAGACCGCTCCAGAGCCACGGCTCCACCGCCTCGCCGGCGCGAAGCGCCACCAACACCGGCACCGCCTGGAAGGCGCCCACCGCGACCAGCATCCACCCGATCAGATGGGCGTTGGCGACGGGGTTCACGAAGAGAGCAGCTTGCCGATGCGCTCCGTGTTGCCCTGGGTCGTGATCACCACGACGTGGGCGCCGGACGCGATGCGGAAGTCGCCGCGCGGCACCACCAGCTTGCCGTCCTGCTTGACCGCCACCACAAGGGCTCCGGGCAGATGATTCACCAGGTCCTTGATCGGTCCCGAGCAGAGCACGCTCTTGGCGTCGACTTCACCTTCGAAGACCTCCATACCCTGCTGCATCAGCGTCGCAACCGACACCACGCGGTCTCCCCGGATGAAGCCGAGCGCCAGGTCGATCACGAGCTGACGCGGCGTGATCGGCGCGTCGATCCCGATTTCGGAGACGAGGTTGGCAACGGCGGGGTTGTCCACCACCGCGAACGCCCGGCGCGCCCCCAGCCGCCGGGCCAGCAGCGCGGCCACCAGGTTGGTCTCGTGATCCGCTGTGGCCGCCACGAAGGTGGAGACGTGGTCCACCTCCTCCTCCTCCAGCAGGTTCTGGTCGGTGGGCGGGCCGTGCACCACCAGCGTGTGCTGGAGCTCGGTCTCGGCGCGACGCGCGTCGGCCTCGTTCTTCTCGATCAGGGTGACGCGGCTGCCGCGCTGCCGGCGCTTCTGCTCGTCGAAGAAGAGCTCGCCGCCACGTCGCGCCTTGTCGCGTTCGAGTCTCCTGGCCAGCGCGAGGCCCACCGGGCTGGCGCCGGCGATCATCACCTCGCGCTGGGCGCCTCCCTCCGCGCCCATCAGCTCGACCACGCTGCCCAGGTGCTCGCGGTCGACGGCGAAGTAGGCCACGTCGCCCTGCTTCAGCTCGTCCTCGCCGCGCGGGATGATCCAAGCGCGGCCGCGTCGGATCGCCGCCACCAGGGCGGGCGAGCCGGCGAACATCAGGTTCACGTTGGAGATGCGCAGGTCCACGAAATCCGAGCGGTCCGAAATGCGGAAGCCCGCCACCACCAGCTCTCCGTCGAAGAAGGTGGTGACGTCCTGGGCGCCGGGAACCTCGAGGAGGGTGAGGATCTTCTCCACCGCGGCCTCGGTGGGATTGATGCTGACGTACTCGTGCACGCGGTCGCCCCGCACCAGCTCGAAGGAGCCGGCGTGGTCGGCCTCGCGCACCCGCACGATCAGGCGGGGCACCTCGAAGTAGGAGGCCAGCAGCCCCACCACCAGGTTGACTTCGTCCGAGTCGGTGGCGGCGATGACCATGAAGGCGGTATCGATGCCGCCATCGCGCAGCACCGGGCCGGTGGCGCCGTTGCCCGAGATCACCCGCACGTCGCCGAGGCGCGCGCTGAGCTCGCGAGCCTCTTCGGCGCTGCGCTCGATCAGCGTGACATCGTGGCCGTCCGCCGCCAGCAGCTCGGCGAGGGTGGATCCCACCAGACCGCCGCCCACGACCAGGATGCCGTTGCGATCGCTCACGGGGCCCGAGTCTAGAGACTCGCGGGGATCAGAGCCATCGCCACCAGGGTGGCGACGCCACAGACCCCGGCGATCAGGAAGGTGTATCCCACCACGTCTCCGAAGCGGAGTCGGGTCACGGCCAGCATGGGGATCGCGAAGAACGGCTGGATCAGATTGGTGGTGGAGTCGCCGTAGGCATAGGAGAGCAACACCGTCACCACCGACACGTCCAGCTGCTCACCGGCCGGGATCAGATAGGGCGCTTCGATCAGCCACTTGGAACCGGCCGAAGGCACGAACAGGTTCATCACCGCCGAGTAGACGTAGACCACGGCCGGATAGGTTTCGGTGCTGGCGAAGCGCGCGAAGCCCTGGCCGATCCAGTGGCCGAGGCCGGTGAAGGTCATCAGCCCAAAGATGCCCGAGTAGAACGGGAACTGGAGGATGATCCCCCACGCCGCGTCCACGCCCTGGCGACACGCGCGCAGGAAGGTGAGCGGACGCCGGTGCAGCAGCAGGGCCACCACCAGGAAGGCCATGTTGTAGGAGTTGATGGTCCAGGCGGTCCCGAACCCCTGGGTCGCGATGGCGTGGCCGAGCGGATAGGCGATCAGCGCCGCCGCCAGCCACAGCCAGCCGGGGAAGGCGTCGACCCGGGCGCCGGGCGTGCGGGCCGGCGGCGGCTCGGCCGGCGGCGCCGGCAGGATGGCATCGAGCTGCTCGGGGGTGAAGGTCACCCGATCGCGGCGCGGGTGGAGCGCCACCGCCGCGGCCAGCGCCAGGGCACCGATCGCGAACATGTAGACCAGGTTGAAGCTGGCGAAGAGCGTCTCGGTGACCGGGTACAGCCGGTCCACCACGGCCGGCCCCGCCGCCGGCTCGAAGAGCGGATTGCCGGGCGTGGCGAGGATCAGCGGCGCGGAGCCGGAGAGACCGCAATGCCACACCGTGCCGAGGCCCAGGTAGGCCGCCGCAATCAGCACGCGCACGTCGGTGTCGGGATTGCGACGCGCCACGAAGGGGACGAAGAGCGCGCACGACACCAGGCAGAGCGCCCAGTTCAGGTAGGCCGTCACCAGCGAGAACAGCCCCGCCAGCAGCACCGCCTGGGTCGGGCGCGCGGGATCGGGCAGCGTGGCGAGCCGGTCGAGGAGCCGGAAAATGGGACGCGAGGTCACGCACGCGTGGGCCGCCACCATCGCGATGGTGAACTGCATGGCGAGGGTGAGCAGGTTCCACATGCCGTTGCCCCAGGCGAGCACGGCCTCTTCCACACCTACACCGGCGCCCCCGATCGCCAGCGCGAGCGCGATCACGGTGAGGATCATGCAGATCACCCACGAATCCGGCACCCAGCGCTCGGTGAAGCGCGAAAGTGCGGCCCCCGCGTCGCGAAACAGGTCGAGGGCAGCCATCGCGGGCCGGTGCCGTCGCGCTACGCGATCGGCGCGTAGCGGGCGCGGGCCTGCTCGGGTTCGAGACCCGCGGCGGCGGCCAGGTCGGCCAGGCGCTCCGGGTCGGACAGGTCCTCTGCCTCCACCCGGGTCTGGAGCGCACGGGCCCGGCCGAACCAGTCGCTCGAGGTATCGACCATGCGCACCTTGGTGCGGCCGGTCTCGGCGTCCATCAGCTCGGAGAACGGCACCGGGACGATGCGGTCCGCCTGGCGCGTGATCAGCACGTCGCGGCCGCCGTCGAGCAGCACCCGGACGGCCCCCGCCCCCAGGTCGCGGGTGTAGTCGCGGTCGAACGCGCAGGGCTTGCCACAGCGCAGCTCGTAGCCGACGTCCTTCTCGCCCGTCGCGATCTTCACACCGCGCGCGCCCAGGGCGTCGGACACGGCCGTGCGCAGCACGCGCCCCAGCGGCACGTCGGCCAGACGGATGTGGCCGTGCTCGTCGCGGGCGACGTCCTTCAGCATCTCGAGGTCGTCCGGGTCGAGCCGCTCGGCGATGCCCTCGGCGATGACCGCCACGCCGTGGGGATGACCCTGGACCCGTCGCTTGACGATCGAGCCCTCGATCGTGCGCACCACGTCGTCGAGCCGGATCGGACCGTCCGGAAACTCCTCGGGGATCAGGCAGATCGGCGCGCCCGCCGCCTTGGCGGCGCCGAGCGCCAGCGAGCCCGACTTGCGCCCCATCAGCACCACGAAGAACCAGCGGCTGGTGGTGCGGCAGTCTTCCTGGAGATTCTCGACCACCAGGGCGGCGTGCTCCCGGGCCGTCTCGTATCCGAAGGTGGGAACTCCCTCCGGCAACGGAAGGTCGTTGTCGATCGTCTTGGGCACGTGCACGACGCGGATCTGGCCGGCCGCCTGCTCGGCGACCCGGCGCGCCGAGAAGGCGGTGTCGTCGCCGCCGATCGTGATCAGATGGTCGATTCCCAGCGTCTGGAGCGACTTGACCACATTGGCCAGGTGCTCCGGGTTCTTGGTGGGATTCGCGCGCGAGGTGTGCAGCAGCGAGCCGCCCCGGAGATGGATGTCGGAGACGGTCTCGACGTCCAGCTCGCGCACGTGGGTCGTGTCGCCCTCCATCAGCCACTTCATGCCGTGGAGACAGCCGATCACCCGCGCCCCGTTGCGCAGCGCCAGGGTCGCAGCCGCCCCGATCACGCCGTTGATGCCGGGGGCCGGGCCGCCTCCCACGAGAATTCCGAACGTCGCCATGCGCACCTCCTCGCTTCCGCCGACTCGACAGGATGACGGAGGGGCCGGCCCACGGCCAGCAGCGGCCACGACGCGTCACGGGTGACGGATCCCGTCACTGTGGGCGCCCCGCTACGTCACCGTGCGCCCTGCGGCGCGCTCGGCGACACCCGCCGGCAACTCGACGAGAACCGGCGCGGCCGTCGACACTTGGCGCCGCAGTCGCCGCAGGGCGCGCCGGCAACACCGTCTGGGCACGCGCCTTGCTCATAGGCTCCTCCGGGAAGGGGGGGAGAACATGGGGCAATTCTCGACGACTCTACTCGCGGCCTGGACGGCCGCGTGCCTTGCGGGCACGGCAGCGGCAACGCCGATCGCGCCGGGCGCCTTCGGTGCCGGCGCGGTGGCCGAAGACTTCGAGGGCCAGACCGCGGGCGCCAACGTGGGCAACGTCACGCTGATGGGCGTGCACGTGAACTCGCTGCTGGCACCGGCGCTGGTGGGAAACCTGGCGCTGCCCAGCGGCGCGGCCGAGCTGGGCGGCCCGAACCCGGGCGTCGACAACGGCGGCGCCTTCCTGCACGACTTCGCGTTGGGCAACGACGTCACCAACAACTGGGGCGGCTTCCGCCTGGTGAACGATGCCGGCGACGTCCCGTCGGGTAGCAGCTACATCGGTGCCACCCATCCGAGCGGAGGCACCGTCTCGATCGAGTTCGACTTCGCAGCGGACCAGGATCGCGTCGGCGCCTACGTTACCGGCTTCGTCCTGACCAACGTGACCCTCGACGTCTACGACGCCAGCATCGCGCTGCTCGAGAGCCTCTCGGTCGCCACCGTCGACCTGGCCTCCTGGGGCAGCAACTTCCTGGGCATCGAGAATCTCGCGGGTATCCGCCGCGCCGTCTTCTCGGGCACCGACTTCGGGCTGGATCTCATGACCTCCGAAGCCGCGGCCCCGCTGGCGGCGCCGGAGCCCGCGACGGCGCTGCCGGTGGGCGGCGGACTGGCCGGACTGGCCGGGCTCGCCGTGATGGGACGCCGCAACCCCGCCCGGGAGCGTGCCCGAAGACTTTGACGGTCCCGCCAGCGCCGCGCGTGGCGAGCCTCGGCTCGACGGCGCGGACGCCCGTGGGACGACCCCGCCCGCGGCCTCGGATCCCCCTCCCCCAACCGAGGTCGCGGGCTCCTCTTCTTCCCGGAGCTAGCTTCGGCCCAGGCCGCGCAGCAGCGCGGCCTTGAGGCCATTGGCGGCGGCGCCCACCGCCGGGGCGGCAGCCGGAGCCCGGCGCCGCGGCGCGCCGACGAGACCCAGCTCGTCGGCCATCTCTTCGGCGAGGGCGCGCAGCTCGCGGTGCACCGAGGTGCCGCGGGCGTGGTGCAGCACCGACAGTGGCCGCTGGGATCCCGAGTTCAACGCCTCCACCCGTGGACTCCGCGACAGCGACGTGGCGCAGAGCGACCAGCCGCGCTTGCGAACCTCGTCGCGCAGGTGTTCGGCGAGCTCCTCGCCGGCCCGCTCGACGCGGGTGCGGCGGTCCACCAGGGTGAGCAGCACCCGGGCGCGGTCTTCGCGGCGGTCGCGCTCGAGAATGCGGAAGATCTTGGCCGCCTCCTCGAGCGAGGACCAGTCGGAGACGGGGACCAGCACCCGGTCGGCGGCGAACAGCGCGTTGCGCGTCAGCGCCTCCAGGTCGCTCTTGGTGTCCACGATCACCAGGCCGTCCCAGGCAGTGGCGTCCAGGATGCGCGACAGCGTGCGGGGATCCTCGGCGCGCGCCTTGAGCAGCGCGGTCTCCGGCGCCGACGGCACGTAGTGGACCCCGTACTGTCCTAGCTGCACCAACCGGGCCAGGCTGCGCTCGGCCCAGCCGTGCTTCAGGTTGCCGTCACCCCAGGGATGCTCACCCAGCGCGAACATGCGATCGACGATCTGCTGGTCGTCGAGCGAGACGAGCAGGATCGGCAGGTCCTCGAGCAGCGCGCGCAGGTAGATGGCCAGGTTGGTGGCCAGGGTGGTCTTGCCGACCCCGCCCTTGTTGGACGCAATCGCGAGAACCGGCGCATGCACGGTCGGTCCAGTGTCTTCGAGGAAGGGGGGCACGGGGAGAATGTACCCGCCGTCCGGGGCGTCGCTAGCGCCGCATCGCGGCTCCGGGATCGGGTCCGGACGGAGGCCGGCCACGCCCTGCTAGGATTGCCACATGCGAGCCGTCGCCGTGATTCCCGCCCGGTTCGGGGCCAGTCGCTTCCCGGGCAAGCCGCTGGCGCCGATCGCGGGCAAGTCGCTGGTGCAGCGCGTCTGGGAAGGCACCCGCGGCTCGAAGAGGCTGTCACGGGTGGTGGTGGCCACCGACGACCCGCGCATCGTCGAGGCGTGCCGTGCCTTCGGCGCCGAGGTCGCGCTGACCTCCCCGGATCACCCCACCGGCACCGACCGGGTCGCCGAGGTGGCCGCGTCTCTCGACGAGGAGATCGTGGTCAACGTCCAGGGCGACGAACCGCTGATCGAGGGCCACGTGATCGACGCCGCGCTGGAAGCGCTCGAAGAAGACGCTTCGGTGAACATGTCGACGGTCGTCCACCCCGCGGACCCCGACGCGGCCGGCGATCCGAACCGGGTCAAGGTGGTGATCGATCGCCGCGGGCGCGCGCTCTACTTCTCGCGCAGCGCGCTGCCCTACCCGCGCGAGAAGAACGTGACCGGACTCCGGCTGTGGCAACACGTCGGGCTCTACGCCTATCGCCGCCCCTTCCTGCTCGACTTCGTCCGGATGGCGCCGACGGCCCTCGAGCGTGCCGAAGCCCTCGAACAGCTGCGCGCCCTCGAGAACGGCCACGCGATCCGGGTCGCCGTCGTCGAAGGCTGGCGCAGCATTCCGGTAGACGTGCCCGAGGACGTCCCCCGCGTGGAACGGCGGCTGCGCGAGCTGGGCGCGTGCTGACCGCCATCTCGCTGGGCTTCGTCCTGGGGTTGCGCCACGCGGCCGACCCCGACCACCTCGCGTCGATCGCGGCGATGGTCTCGCGGGAGCGCGGGCCGGCGGCGGCGGCGCGGCTCGGCGTGGCCTGGGGCCTCGGCCACAGCCTGATGATCCTGCTGCTGGGAGGCTGGCTGGTGGCGCGGCCCCTGGCCGCGAACCCCGCCTGGACCTCCGCCGCGGAGCTGGCGGTGGCGACCTGGCTGCTGGTGCTGGGCGTCCAGAACCTGCGCTCGGTGCGCAGCCTCTACGTTCCCGCGCCGCGCCAGGGGCGGGGAACGCGGCGCTCGCTGGCGCTGGGCCTGGTCCACGGCCTGGCCGGCAGCGCGGCAGTCGCGCTGCTCGCCATCACCGCCATGCCGACCCGCGGTGCTGCCCTGGCCTACCTGGGGGTCTTCGGCGTGGGCACGATCGCGGGTATGCTGGTCCTCTCGCTGGCGCTGGGCCTGCCGGTCGCACGCGCCGGCTCGTCGCGTCGGGGTCGCCGCTGGCTGGTCACCGCCAGCGGCGTCGCGTCGTTGGTGGTGGGAACCCTGCTGGCCGGCGGGGTGATGCTCGGCTGAGCCGATCACCGCACCGCCGACCGGCTGACCGGCCAACCGGCTGACCGGCAATCACTGCCCCGAAGCTACGGACACCGCCCTGAAGCGAATCCTCCTGCTCTATCTGATCTCCGGCGCGGCCGCTCTCGCCGTCGAGACGCTGTGGATGCGCTGGCTGCGCCTGCTGCTGGGGGCGACCGCGCCCGCGGCCTCGGCGACGCTGGTGGCATTCTTCGCGGGCCACGCCCTGGGCGCCGCCTGGGCCGGGCGACGCGTCCACCGCTGGACGCGACCCCTGGCCGCCTACGGCGTGCTGGAGCTGGCTGCGGCGCTGGGCGCCCTGGCGACCCCGCTGCTGCTGTGGGCTGGCGACGCCCTCGTGGGACCCTTCTACGACGGGCTGCGCCAGTCGCCCGGCACCCTGGCAGCCGTGCGCTTCGCACTCGCCATCGTCGCCACCCTGCCGGCCGCGTTCTGCTTCGGCGCCACCTTCCCGGCGCTGGGTGCAGCCGTGGTCGGACGCGCCGATCTCCTGGGCAGTCGAGGCTCGGCGCTCTACGCGGTCAACACCCTGGGCGCAGCCGCGGGCACGGCGCTGGCCGCATTCTCCCTGCCGGCGCGCGTGGGCGTCGCCGCGACCTACGGGCTCGCCGTCGTTGCCCTGGTTGCCGTGGGCGCTGGCGCGCTGGCCCTCGACCGCGGCGGGACGCTGCGCTCGCTAGTAGGGCCCGGTTCCTCTGCCGACGTGAAGGCCGAGCGTGCGCCGAGGTCGCGGTCGCGCGGCCGGACCGGATCGGGCGCGGTGTCGGAGCGGACGCTGCTGGCGCTCGCGGCGCTTTCCGGCTTCGGCGCCTTCGCGCTCCAGGTGTTGCTGGTGCAGGCCTTCGCCCAGGTGATGAACCAGTCGATCTACGCGTTCGGCGCCGTGTTGATCGGCGTGTTGCTCTGCCTGGCGGCGGGTGCTGCCGGCGTAGCGGTGCTCGAGCGCCGACTCGGAATCGACCCGCACTCGTTGCTCGGATTCGCGCTGGTCGCGGCAGCCCTGGCGGCGGCCGGCTTCCCGGCCTGGCTCGATCGCGTGACCGACGGACTCGGGTTCGTCGGGGGTCGCGAGGGCGGCCTCGGCTATGCGGCGGCGGCGATCGCGACGACCCTTCGGGCGGCGGGGCCGCTGCTGCTGGCCATCTCGCTGGTGCTGCCCCTGACCTGGACGCTGGCCTCGCGCGCCGGGGGTGGCGCCGACGCCGCCGCGGGACCGCTGCTCGGTCGCGTCGTGGCGATCAACACCGTGGGCGCCATCGCCGGCGCCCTGGCTGCTCCCTATCTATTGATGCCCCGCTTCGGGCTGTGGGGCGCCTTCGTGCCGCTCTCGCTGGCCTACGCCATCGCTGCGGTCCTGCTGCCCGAGACCCACGTGCGGCGCCGGCTGTGGCGCGACGGCCTGCTGGCCATCGGCTGGATGGCCATCCTGTTGCGCGCGAGTCCCCTCGAGCTGCCGGCGGCGCGAACCGCCCGCGGCGAACGGGTGCTGGCCAGCGAGACCACGCCGGCCGGCGTCGTCGCCGTGGTGGAGCGCGAAGGCGAGCGCCTGATCCGTATCGACAACCACTACGCCCTGGGCGGAACTGCCGAAAGGATCCACCAGGAACGCCAGGGCCTGCTGCCCCTGCTGCTGGCGCCCGATGCCCGCCGCGTGCTCCACGTGGGCTCTGCAACCGGCATCAGCGCCGGCGCGACCCTGGCTCGCCCGCTGGACGAGTTGGTGCTGGTGGAGCTGGTGCCCGGCGTGGCCCGGGCCGCGCGCGGGTACTTCGCCGACGCCAATCGCGGGGTCTACTCCGCGCCCACCACGCGCGTCATCCTCGACGACGCGCGCAACTTCCTGCGCACCACCCGCGAGCGCTTCGACCTGATCGTCGCCGACCTCTTCGTTCCCTGGCGCGCCGGCACCGGCTCGC
>JBFGIM010000043.1:0-20280 GCA_041577695.1 Myxococcota bacterium
CGTGGCCCGTCTCCAGAAACGCGAGCCGAAGTTCGCCGACCCGCAGGATCGAGGTGGAGCTCGTCGCACTTGACCTCGGAATCGGGCTTCCCCCATGATGCCGCGCCGCATGCCCTTGCCACGGAGGAACCATGCCCGCCCACCCGCCGCCCCGGCCGCCGGGACGGGCGCACTGGTGTGCGTGCTCGCCCTCGGCTGGATCGGTCGCCGTCCGCCGGGAACGAGGCCGCCGCGGGACTAGAGCGCCGAAGCCACCGCGTAGTACTCCATGAGGACGGCGTCGCACTCCGCCGCCCTGCCCTTCTCCTTGTCGAAGCCAGCGCGGTATAGACCCCCTGCCTCGCGGCGCACCCAGCCACGCCCGTCGCGAGCGTCGATGGTCCGGTGTACGCGGCTGCTGAAGGAGGCGATCGCGTTGTCGGGGACCCCGCATGCCGAGGCGCGACCGGCCAGCTCGCCCCAGGAGCCGGCGAGGACCGTGATGCTCGTCGACTTCGGCGGCGGGATCCCCGGCGTGCCGGGATTGTCGTAGCTGCCCTGCCGCCGGTACCGCGCGTCGCGAGCGGCCAGGAAATCGAGCACCGTCTTCTCGGCAACCCGGGTCGCGCGACAGCCCCGCTCGGGCCCCGCCCGGGGTCGGTTGGGCCCCGGACGTCCGGCGCCCGTCACCGCGCGCCGGACATCCATGCGGCTCGAGTCGAAGGTCCACGTGTTCCAGTGGTCCTCCAGGACATAGTCGCCGTCCAGCGCGACATCGGTGCCCCCCGCCGCGCTCGCTTCGAGCGCGATTGCGAGACGCGCCATCAGCCGGGCGTCCGCCACCCTCTCCCGATACTCGACGTAGGGTCCGCGCTCTCCTGCATCCCCCAGGAGCCCGGGCGAGTAGTTGCCACAGTCGACGAACATGGCCGGCTCGGAGTCGCCGAAGGCGAGAAGCAGCGCGCCGCGCTCTGGCTCCAGCTTCTCCACCCGGAACATGTTCGACGCCGTCGCGAAGTCGACCAGGTCGCGCAGCACGATCTCCCGGGGCGTCTCGAGCTGCGCCGCGAGCGGCGCTTGGCTCCGCGCGGCGTTGGTGGCCGGAAACTGGTAGCTCGCGCAGGCCGTGGCGAGCAGCAGAGCCGAGGCGAGGATGATGCGATCCATGGTACGTCCCTCCGTCGGTGCGAAGCTGCAGTATTCCAGACCCGGGCGCCCGAAGCTGTACACGGAGGGAACTCGATCTGGACAGAAAGGGCTCCTTGTATAGAATCCAACGTCGTGGAGCGAAACAAGTCGAAGGCGGTGGAGCTGACCTACCCGCTCCGAACGGTGGCGCGGCTGACGGGCCTTTCGCCGGAGGTGCTGCGCGCCTGGGAGCGCCGCTACGGCGTGGTGTCTCCCGAGCGAACGCCCGGCGGCAGCCGTCGCTACAGCGCCGCCGAGCTCGAGCGTCTCCGGCTGGTCAAGGCGGCCGTGGACGCCGGCCACCGCATCGGCCAGGTGGCGAGCCTGCCGCTCGAAGCGCTTCGCAGCCGTGCCGCCGCCGTCGAAGCAACACCGACCGACCGGATCGAGGAGATCCTGGACGCGTTCGACCGCATGCAGGGCCCCGAGGCCCAGCGGCTGCTCTCGCTCCAGCTCTCGGCGCTGGGGCCGGCGCGCTTCGCCCGTGAGGTCGCCTTGCCCCTGGTCCGGGAGATCGGCGAGCGCTGGTCGACCCGTCGCATGAGCATGGCGGCCGAGCACCTGGCCAGCGGCGTGCTGCGCTCGATGCTGGGCGCGGCGCTCGTACCGACGGCGACCTCGCTCATGGGTCCACGTATCGTGTTCGGCACACCTCCGGGCGAGCGCCACGAGCTGGGGCTGCTGATGGCGGCCCTCACCGCGCTCGGTGCCGGCGCCAACCCGGTGTATCTCGGCCCCGAGCTCCCGGTCGAAGACCTGATCGGCGCCGTGGAGGCGGCGGACGCCTCCGTGCTGGCCTTGAGCCTGGTGACGATCTCCGCCCAGAAGGCGGCGAGCACCGTCGCCGCGCTTCGCGCGGGCCTCGACGACCACGTACACCTGTGGTTGGGCGGAGCCGGTGCGAGCCAGGTTGCGTCCGCGGCGGGTGTCGAGCACGTCGGCACCCTGGAAGACCTCGAACAGCGCGTGGCGCTGCTGGCCGTCGAGGGTGGCCTTCGCAGGTAGCGTCGTCTGCGATCGTCCGCTGGTGTGACGGGAAGACCGTGTCTAGCGCGGCGCCTCGTCCTCGATCTCGATCTCCAGCTCCTTGCGGCGCTCGTAGACCTTGCGCATGCGGCGCTGGCGCTCCATCTCGATGCGGAGCTCCTTGAGGACGGTCTCCTCGGAGATCTCGCGCTCCTGGACCCGGAGGCTCAGGTCGCGGCAGGCGTTCTTCATGTAGGGGCCGCAGGCGGGGCTGCCGCAGCAGTAGGAGGCAAACGCCTCGAAGGTCCGCGGCGGCTCGGGCAGCTTCGCCACGTTGATGGTCTGGATGTACTCGGGATAGCTCGAGCGCAGCCGCCCGAAGTCGTTGCGGGCGCGGTCCAGGTCGCCCTCCCTCCAGTGGATCAGCATCTGGTTGAAGACCGAGGCGCCGTAGGGTGCTCCCTTGCGAAGGCCCAGATCGTTGAAGGCGTGCGCCTTGCGGATGTCGCCGCGGTAGATGTAGATCTCGGCGGTGTTGGTGTAGGCGACCCCGCTGGGCTCGAGCCGACGGGTGTTGTCGAAGCCGCGCAGCGCCTTGTCGAGGTCGCCCTGGTAGGTGTCCATCACGGCCAGGAAGAAGTGCGGGCGCGGGTCGCGCGGGTCGAGCTCGACGGCCCGGACGAACTCGTCGACCGAGCGCTCCAGATAGAGCAGGTAGCGAGCTTCGTCGCGTTCGCGGTCGAGCGCGTCGCGAGCGATCCGGTAGTAGACCTCGCCCAGGTTCACCCGGGCGTCCGCGTCGTTCGGCCGCTGCTCCAGCTTCGCCTCCAGGTCGGCGCGCGCGCCGGCCAGGTCGCCGGCCTCGATCTGCTGGTTGACGCGCCGGGTGGAGCCGGTGGGCGCACAGGCCCAGACGATCAGGGCGAAGGCGAGCAGCGCTGCCAGGTGTCGTCGTTGCGGCATGGGACCTCCGAAGCGCCCAGCGGGGAGCGTAGCCGGCTGCGCAGCGCCCGCGACGGTCCCGCCCGGTGCGGACTTGCCCCGAACGGGCCCGGTGGCGGAGACTGGTGGGATGCGGGCCGTCCTCGTCACCCACAGCCACTGGGATCGCGAGTGGTACCGGACCTTCCAGGACTTCCGCGCGCGCCTGGTGGATCTGGTGGACCGCGTGCTCGACCTGTGCGCCGAGGACCCGGGCTACCGTTTCCTGCTCGACGGGCAGACGGTCGTGCTCGAGGACTACCGGGAGATCCGACCGCAGCGCGCCGACGAGCTGGCGCGCCTCTGCCGGGAGGGGCGCATCGCGCTGGGCCCCTGGTACGTGCAGCCCGACTCGCTGCTGCCGTCGGGCGAGGCGCACGTGCGCAACCTGCTGCTGGGCCGCCGCGTGGGCGAGGCCTTCGGCCCGGTTTCGCGCGTGGGCTACACGCCCGACTCCTTCGGCCACCCGGCGCAGTTCCCCCAGCTGCTCGCAGGCTGCGGGATCGGCAGCTTCGTGTACTGGCGCGGCCACGGCGACGAGATCGACGAGCTCCCCGCCGAGTACGACTGGGTGGCGCCCGACGGCAGCCGGGTGATCGCGTGCCACCTGGGCAAGGGCTACTTCGCCGCCGGGACGGCGCCCGGCGCCGATCTCGAGGCGGCGGGAGCGCGCATCGCCGCCTTGGCCAAGGAGCTGGGAGCGCGCACCCGCTCCGACATCGTGCTGTTGCTGAACGGCATCGACCACGCACTGCCCGAGGCGCGCACCGCCACGCTGGCCGAGGCGATCGCCGGGGCCAGCGGCTTCGCCGTCGAACGCGGCCTGCTCGACGATTTCGTCGCCGGTGTCGAGGCGGCGCGGCAGGACCGGCCACGCTTCACCGGCGAGCTGGTCGGCGCACGGGTGGCGCCGCTGCTCCCGGGCGTGTGGTCGACCCGCACCTGGATCAAGCTCGCCAACCGCGCCGCCGAGGCCGCCCTCGAGGGCTGGGCCGAGCCGTTCGCCGCGCTCGGGCAGCGCCACGGCCTTCCGGACGAAGCGCCAGCGCTGCGCCTGGCCTGGAAGGAGCTGCTCAAGAACCAGGCCCACGACTCGATCTGCGGCTGCTCGCGCGACGAGGTGCACGAGCAGATGCGCCCCCGCTTCGATACCGCCCGCGAGCTGGCGGATCAGACCGCGACGCGCTGCCTGGAACGTCTGGCCGGCCTCGGCGCCGAGCGCCGCCCGCCCTGGACCGGCGAGTTCGACGTGTTGGTGGCGAACCCGTCGCCGCGCCAGCGCACCGACGTGGTGCGCTTTCCCTTCGATTTCCACCCCTATGTGGTGCCCGAAGCCAATCCGCTCGACGCGGTGCACCCGACCGTCTTGCACGACCTCGGACGGATGCGCTTCACGGTGGACGGCGAGCCGGCGCGGCTGGTGCCGGCCGAGGTGGGACGACTCAAGCTGGTGCCGGAACGCGGCGTCTTCGATCTCGAGTTCGTGGCCCGCGACGTGCCGCCGCTGGGCGTGCGCCGCGCCCGGGTGCGCCTGGCGCCCGACGCCGTGGTCACCGAGGACGCGGTGGAGTCCGTCGAGGCCGGAAGCGCCGAGGCGCAGCTGGCCGCCGGCGCGATCCGTGTCATGGTCGAGGCCGACGGTACCTTCACGGCCTGTTTCGGCGACGAGTCCTTCACGGGTCTCGGCGCACTCGAGAGCGTCGGCGACCGCGGTGACAGCTACGACTTCGATGCCGTCGCCGAAGGGCCCGGCCTGGTGCTCGAAGAGGTGTCCGTCGAACGCCGCCGCCACCCGAGCGGCATCGAGGAGCTGCACGTGGTGCGGCGCTACCACGCGCCGGCGCGGCTGGCCGCCTCGCGCCGGGAGCGGAGCGAGGAGACTGCGCCGTTGACGGTGGCGACCCGGCTGCGCGTGGCACCGGGCGTTCCCCGCATCGACCTGGAGATCTGCGTGGACAACGCGGCCGAGGATTACCGGCTGCGCATGAAGTTCCCGGTGGATCGCCCGGTGGAGCGCTTTCGCAGCGCCACCACCTTCGACGTGGCCACCCGCACGCCCGGAGCCCGGGACGGCCGCGATTGGGTGCAGGCGCCACCGCGCACCTTCCCGCACCAGGGCTTCGTCCACGCCGGCGGGCTCACCGTGGTGGCGCCGGGTCTTCCCGAGGCCGAGGTGACCGCTTCCGGCGCGGTGGCGATCACGCTGCTGCGCTGCGTGGGCTCGCTGTCGCGGCCGGACCTGGACAGCCGCCCGGGCCCCGCCGGACCGGGGACCGATACGCCCGGAGCCCAGTGTCCGGGACGGTTGCGCGCCCGCCTGTCGCTCTTCGCCGGCTTCGACCCGGCCGCCGCGCGCGAGGCCGAGCTCGGCCTGCGCGCAGTGGCCGCGGGGGAGACCGCGTTGCTGCCCGAATCCCAACCAGTGCTCTCCATCGAGCCCGCCGCGCTGTTGCTCTCCGGTCTCAAGCCAGCGGAGGACGGCGACGGGATGGTGCTGCGCGTGCTCAACCCGACCGACGCAACGCTGGAGGCGGAGATCCGGCTCGGCTTTGCCATCGCGTCCGCCTCACCGGTGCAGCTCGACGAGACGCCGATCTCCCAGCCGCTCCCCATCGAGGACAACCGGCTCCGCTTCCCGGTTCCGCCCCACTCGCTGCGCTCGCTGCGAATCCGCTAGACCCCCTTGCGGATGCCATAGCCGGTCGAATCATTTGAATGAGAGGAGGGTGCGATGTCCGGCCAGAAACGCGTCGAGGACCTGATGACGACCGACATCAAGACGATCGGGCGCAACGACAAGGTGGGCGATGGTGACGCGCTGATGGAGATGGCCCGCATCCGCCATCTGCCGGTGCTGGACGACGACGGAGAATCGCTGGTGGGCATCGTGAGCCAACGCGATCTCTTCCGCGGTGCACTGGCCCGGGCGCTCGGGTACGGCAAGCACGCGCAGGATCGGCTGCTGGAGTCGCTCCGGGTCAAGGACGTGATGACCAACGACCCGATCACCGTCGGGCCCGACACACCAGTCCAGGAGGCGGCGCGGATGATGCTCGAACATCGGATCGGCTGCTTGCCGGTGGTCACAGCCGGCCGGGTGGTCGGACTGCTCTCGGAATCCGACCTGGTGCGGTTGGCTACGGAGTAGCGGCGGGGTCGATGGGCAGTCGCTTGGGACGCCGGAAGATCAACATGTAGTTCTCCTCGAGAACGTCGATCTCCACCTCGTCTTCGAGGACGAAGCCCGCCGCTTCGATCTCGGAGCGGAAGGTATCCTTGCCCGCGCGCACGTGCTCGAGGATCCAGTCGCGAGTCTGGCCCGGGACGCGCTCGAAGTCGATCACCACCAGCGCCCCGCCCGGCCGCAGCGCATGACGCAGGCCCGCCAGCATCGCCTGGGGATGGGTGAAGTGGTGATAGGTGTCGCATACGAAGGCCACGTCCACCGACCCGGGTGGCAACTCGGGGGAGATCTCGCTGCCGGTCACCACCTGGACCTGTTCCAGGCCCTCACGCGCGGCGCGTGCGCGCAGGTGCTCGAGGAAGCGCGGCGAGATCTCCACGGCGTAGACGCGACCTTCGGCGCCCACCGCGTGAGCGAAGGGCGCCAGGAATAGACCCGTGCCGGCGCCGATGTCGGCCGCCGTCATGCCCGGCCGCAGGCCGAGCGCATCCACGATCGCGGCACGAGCGACGTAGATCTCGCGCGATTCGGTCTCGAAGCGCTCGGTCCAGCTCTCGACGTCGAGGTCGGGATCGAGGAAGCGCTCGTTGATGTCGGAGGCGACGGGCTGCGGTGTCTCGGGCGCGGCGCTCCGTTCCGGCGCGGCAGCTGACAGAGCGGCCAGCCAGAGCACGCTCGCGAGCAGGACGGCGAGAGGGCGGGCGCGCATCACGAGGACCGTACCGGCGCAGCGGGCTCCTGGGAGACGGTGGTGTAGGCGCCCTCGCGCACCTCCCGCAGCCGCGCCAACGCCTCGCTACGCGCCGCCGAAGCGACCGCGGGCAGGCGGAAGCTGGTGTACATCACACGCCGCTCGCTCCGTACCGGCGGCTGGGCCATGTGGAGCGTGCAGCTCAGGTGGAGGGTCACGTCTCCCGCCCGCGTGGGAAGATCCAGCTCGGGCAGGTCGTGGCTGCCCGGGCGGATCACCGCCGGCCACATCAGCGCGCGGTGCGAACCGGCCACCACCCGCAGCTGACCCGAGGTGGCATCGGCACCGGTCACCGAGATCCCGGCGGTCAGGTTGCAGCACTCGTAGCTGTGGCGTCCCAGGCTGCAGTCCTTGTGCCACGGGACGTCGGAGATGCCTTCGGTGACGCCGATCGGCTTGAAGAGCGCCTCGATCCGGTTGTCGCGCAGCCCCTCGTGGCCGTGGCCGTCGCCGCTGACGGCCCCCAGACCGAGGAAGCGTTCGTCGCGCAGCAGCTCGGCGGCGGCCTCGGAGCGCTCGTCGAAGGCCTGCATCCGGACCAGCCGCCGCACGCCGTCGGCGGTGGTGGCCCACCAGCTCCTGCGGTCCCCCTCCCGATAGCTCGACACCGCGCGGTCCATGTCCTCGGACACGCGCTGCATCCACTCCGGCTCGAAGACGCCCTCCAGGTGGAGGAAGCCGGCCTCGTGCAGGAAGTGGGACATCTCTTCCCGCGCGTCGTCGAGCCGGAAGCGGCGGCCCAGGTCGAGGGGCGAGCCGTCCCGGTCGCGAAGGGTAATGGCGCCCGGGGTGTGGATGGGCCGCGCGTCCAGGGCGCTGCGCAGCACCAGCCACCAGTTCAGCGCGTCGGGCAGTCCGCCGGCGGGCATGTCGAGCCGGCCCGCGGTGAAGAAGGTCATCGGGGTGACGCGGTCGTGCACCAGCTCGGTCAGCGCCACGGCGTCGAGCCGGAGCACGGCGCCGCCGGTCACCGGCCCGGCCTCGACGCGAACGGCGTCCCGCCGCCGCGACAGCGACCAGCGCTCGCCCTGCACCTCGATCGTGAGCGGCCGCAGCCCCAGATGGGCGGCGCCGGGCTCGACGAGTTCGCGGGCCCGCTCGAGCGCCTCGGGAAGCTGCTGCGAGAAGAAGGCGGTCGCAGCCACGGGCGTGACGTCGTCGTCGCGTCGGGTGCGGAGATCCACCGACATCTGCGTCGCTCCTGTGCCGGGAACCGTTCGTGCCACGGTATCACAGCCCGCCCCGCCCCAGCGTGGCTGCGACGATCGCGCCGAATATACTTGTGGGGAACCGAGGCGGAGGGGATGACCATGCTTTCGAAGGCGGAGATCGACGCCCACGCCAAGCGGGTGGACGAGCAGGGCTACACCATCGTGGAGGGGGCCATCGAGCACGACTTCGCCGAGGCCTTGCGAGAGGACCTGCTCCGGCTCGAACGCGAGCTCGACGTGCGGGCGTCGAGCAACCTCTTCGAGGGCATGCGCACCTTCCGCATCTACAACCTGCTGGTCCACGGCGAGCTCTACCAGCGCATCCCGGTCCACCCGAACGTGCTGCCGATCGTGGAGCAGGTGCTCGACCCCGGCTGCCTGATCTCGTCGCTGTCGTCGATTGCGATCGGTCCCGAAGAGGCGCCGCAACCGCTCCACGCCGACGACCAGCTGATCCCGGTCCCGAAACCACACGTACCCTTCGTGTGCAACTCGATGTGGGCGATCACCGACTTCACCGAGGAGAACGGGGCCACCCGGGTGCTGCCGGGCTCGCACCGCTCCGAGGGCAATCCCAACCCGTTCGGAAGCTACGACACGGTGCCCGCCGAGATGCCGGCCGGCAGCGTCATGGTCTACAACGGCAGCATGTGGCACGGCGGCGGGGCGAACCGGACCGCCGAGCGCCGGGTGGGCATCGCGATGAACTACTGCGCCGGCTTCCTGCGCCAGCAGGAGAACCAGCAGCTCGGCATTCCGCGCCAGATCGCACGCACCTTCTCGCCGCGGCTGCGCGAGCTGGTGGGCTACGGCGTCTACAACCAGCTGATCGGCCACATCGACAAGAAGAGCCCGATGGGCCTGCTCGATGCCGACGCCGACGTGAAGCTCATCTGGGACGTCTAGTCGAGAGCGGCCGGAACGCCCCGGGCGCCGCGGCGCATCCCGGCCCGGTTCCGCCGTCGGGCCGAAGCCGAAGCTTGCGCGGCTGAGGCGACTTGCACGCACTCGACCTGGCGATCGTGGCGATCTTCGTGGCCTACGCCGTCGCCGCGGGACTGCGTTCGCGGCGGCAGGCGTCGCGCGATCTGGAGGAGTATTTCCTCGCCGGGCGTTCGCTCCGCGGCTGGCAGGCGGGCGTCTCGATGGCGGCAACCCAGTTCGCCGCGGACACGCCGCTGGTCGTCGCCGGCCTGATCGCCACCGCGGGGCTCTTCTCGCTCTGGCAGCTCTGGAGCTACGGCCTGGCCTTCCTACTGCTGGGCTTCCTCTTCGCCCCGGGCTGGCGGCGCGCACGGGTGCTGACCGACGCCGAGTTCGCCGAGCTGCGCTACTCCGGGCGCGGCGCCCTGGCACTGCGCTCGGCCCGCGCGCTGCTCTTCGGCCTGGGCTTCAACTGCGTGGTGGTGGCGATGGTGCTCTTCGCCGCCACCTTCTTCGCCGAGCGCTTCCTGTTCTGGGACGCATGGCTGCCCGCCCCGCTCTTCGAGGTCGCGCTGGGGCTGGCGCGACTCACCGGCACCGCGCTCTCGGCCAGCGGCGACCCGGTCCTGGCGGCGAACAACGGCATCTCGATTGCCGCGGTGGTGATCTTCGCGCTGGCCTACTCGACGCCTGGGGGACTGCGCGGCGTGGTCGCCACCGACATCGGTCAGTTCGCGATCATGATGCTGGCAACGGCGCTCTTCGCCGGAGTGGCGCTCACCCACGCGGGCGGCGCCGCGGGCGTACTCGCGGCGATCCGGACGCTGGAGGCGCGGGACGCCCTCAACGGGCTCACCACCACACAGCTCTACGCGCTGCACCCATGGGCGGCCCGCGACGTGGGCCTCGGCCTCGTGGCGGTGTTCGCGCTCCAGTGGCTGCTGCAGCGCAATGCCGATGGCACCGGCTACCTGGCCCAACGCGCCATGGCCTGCCGCAGCGATGCCGACGCGCGGCGCGCCACGGTCTGGTTCGCGTTCCTCCAGGTGCTGGTGCGCAGCCTGCTCTGGGTGCCGTTGGGGCTGGCGTTGCTGGCGCTGTTTCCGCCGAGCGCGGGGCTCGCCGGTGAGGCGTTCACCCGCGAGCGGGAGGCCAGCTTCGTGGTGGGCATGCGCGAGCTGCTTCCGGTCGGCGCGTTGGGACTGATGCTCGCGGCGATGCTCGCCGCGCTCGCTTCGACGCTCGACACCCACCTGAACTGGGGTTCGTCCTACCTGGCCAACGACGTCTACGGCCGGCTCTTCTGCCGCAGCTGGCGAGAACGCGAACCCGACCCGCGGACCCAGGTCTGGGTGGCGCGCGCGGGCAACCTGGTGATCGTGGGCGTGGCCGCCGGCGTGATGACCCAGCTCGACTCGATCCAGCAAGCCTGGAAGGCGACGCTGGTCTTGGGCGCCGGCATCGGCGCGGTGACCGTGCTGCGTTGGATCTGGTGGCGGATCACGGCATGGGGAGAGCTTGCGGCGCTGGCGGTGTCGTTCGCATTCGCGCCGCTGGCCCTGGCGTGGATCGACGGCGAGGCGGTCCAGATGCTCGGCGGTGCGGCGCTGGCCACCGCTGCGGCGATCGCGGCATCCGTATGGGGGCCGCCCACCGATCCTGCCGTGCTGCGGCGCTTTGCGCAGCAGGTGCGTCCGGTGGGCTGGTGGGGTCCGTATCGGGAGGCGGGTTCCGCAGCGGCGCTGGGCCGCGTGCTGGTGACGGCCGCGGCCGCGGCCGTCACCCTGTTCTCGACGCTGGTCGCAGCGCTGTGGCTGCTGGTCCCCGGACCGGCGACGCCTTCCCCGTGGCTCGCGGCGCTGTTGCTGGGCCTCGCCGCGATCGCGCTGCCCGTCTGGCTGCCAGCGCTCGCGAGCGAGCACCGCTAGATTGCACCGTCCGTGCGGAAGTGATCCCGCCACCGAACCCGGATGATGACCGACGACGCGCACCCGATCTCCCGCTGGAAGAACGCCCTGCTCGCGGTGGCGGTGTGGATCGCGTTCTTCGCGGCGCTCGAGCTCGTGCTCTGGGCGATCGGCGTCGAGTCGGTAATCGAGCGCGAGGACCCGACCCGCGGCTTCTCCGGCCAGGTCTCCGTCTTCGAGCGCGACGGCGAGCGCTACCGCACCCGCGCCTTCGACACGCAGTACCGCACGTTCAACCCGCAGTCGTTCGCGGTGGACAAGCCCGAAGGGGGCTTGCGCCTGTTCTCGATCGGCGGCTCCAGCGCCTACGGCTATCCCTGGGGCGCCGAGACCGCCTTCACCGGTCTGCTGGGCGATGTGATCGCGGCCGCCGAGCCGGACCGGACGATCGAGACGATCAACGCCGCGGGCATCTCCTACGCCATCCAGCGGCTGCGTTTCGTCGCCCACGAGATCGGCGGCTACCAGCCCGATGTCCTGATCGTCTACAGCGGCCACAACGAATTCGTCGAGCGCGTCTTCCGACGCGACGTCGATGCCGGCACGGGTCCGCTGGCCGCACTGCGGCACGCGCTGTCGTACTCGAGGCTGTACGGCGGGCTCCAGTCGCTGCTGGGGCGCGCGGGACCGGCCCGCGTCGATGAGGCCCAGCGGCTCGATCCCTTCGTGCGCCGCACGGAGACGGTGGTGTTCTCGGAGGCGGAGAAGGCCGTGGTGGCCGCCGAGTTCCGCGAGACGCTGCGCCGCATCGTCCGCGAGGCCAAGACGGACGGCACCCGGGTGGTGCTCTCCACGGTTCCCGCCAATCTGCGCGACTGGCGACCGGAGCGCTCGCAGCTGCCGCCGGAGCTCGACGAGGCAGCGACCCGCACCTGGCGCGCGGCGTTCGAGGCCGGTAAGCGGGCGTTGGCGGCGGGGGACCCCGCGCGGGCCGAAGCAGCCTTCACCCGCGCGCTTGGCGTCGCGCCGCAGCACGCCGAGACCCACTTCCTGCGCGGCCGCGCCCAGGAGGGCCTGGAGCAGTGGGATGCGGCGCGCGCATCGTATCGGCTGGCTTGCGACTACGACGCGGCGCCGGCGCGGCGCACCAGCGCGATCAACGACGCGGTCCGCGAGGTCGCCGCCGAGGAAGGCGTGGTGCTGGTCGACATGGACCGCATCTTCGAGGAGCACAGCCCCCACGGGCTGGTGGGCTTCGACCTGGTCGAAGACTACGTGCACCCCACACCCGAGGGTCACCGCTTGATCGCCTGGGAGCTGTGGCAACGCATGCAGCGCGAGAACTGGCTACCGTCGGCGCCCGAGCCGCAGCGCGTGCTCTTCGAGCGCGTGGTGGCCCGCCGCCCCCCCACCTCCGACGAGCGAAACGTGATCTGGTTGTACAACCAGGCGGCGATCCTCAAGCGCCAGGGCAGCCTGACCGAGGCGATGGCGAAGTACCGCAGCGCCCTGGAGATCGAGCCCGACTTCGGCCCCGCCCACGACGGACTGGGAGTGACCCTGGAATCGCTGGGGCGCAGCGCGGAGGCGGTGGTGCACCTGCGCCGCGCCGTCGAGCTGGACCCGCACTCGGCGCAGGCCCACACCAACCTCGGCGCGTCGCTGGGCTCGCTGGGCCAGGTCGAAGAGGCGGTGCGCCACTTCCGGCGCTCACTCGAGCTCGAGCCGGACTACTCCTTCGCGCACCTCAACCTGGGTACCGCCCAGATGGCGCGCGGCGAGGTGCGACCAGCGGCCGCCTCGTTCCGGCGTGCGCTGGAGCTGAATCCGGGTCTGGCGGGCGCCGCCAACAACCTGGCGTGGCTGCTGGCCACGGCAAGCGACCCGGCCGTGCGCGACGGCGAGGAGGCGTTGCGGCTGGCGCGCAGCGCCGCCGAGATGACCGACCACACCGATCCCGGCGTGCTCGATACCCTGGCGGCCGCCTATGCCGAGCAGGGGCGCTTCGAAGATGCGGTGCGCACCGCCAAGCAGGCGCTCGAGCAGGTGGGCCCCGGGCCGTCGCCGTTGGGGCGCGAGATCCGCATGCGGCTGGCACTCTTCGAGAGCGGGCGGCCGTTCCGGCAGTAGAGCCCGGGACTTCATTCCATGCTCGCGACGTCGGTGAGCGCCGCGGCGAGAGCCACCACCACGAACATCGCTCCCGCGGCGATCCACAGCGTGACGAGGCTGCCCACCCAACCAGCCAGCATCCCGGACGCCAGCGAGCCGAACGGCGCCATTCCCAGGAAGCCGAGCTGGTAGGCGGCCAGCGCGCGACCGCGCTGGAGTGGAGGTGCCGCGTCCTGGTAGAGGGTCCGGCTCGAGTTGATGAAGACCGAGCCGCACAATCCCCACACGAAGGTGGCGGCCATCATGCCGGCGAAGGGCAGCCCGAAGCCGATGGTCGATAGGGACGTGGCGCCGCAGCCGAGCGCGACCAGCAGCGCCAGCCCCTTGCGCCGCAGCCCGCCGCGCATCCGCAGCGCCACCGACCCCGCGATGGTGCCGAGCGGAAACAGCATCAGCACGAGCGAGAGGTCGGTGATCGAGCCCTGGTAGTAATCGCGCACCAGCAGCGGGAAGACCACCGTGAACGGGCCGATGAAGAGACCGCCGACCGCAGCCACCAGCAGCAGCGGTGCGCGCAGCTTGGGCGTGCGCGCCACGATGGTGAGGCCCTCGGCGATCTCGCGCAGCGGTGAGCGGACCGCGTGCGACTCGACGGGGGGCGCCCCCGACGGCACCGCCCGCGTGATCCACGCTCCGGACACCAGGATGCAGGCCTGCAGCACCAACATCGGCGCGCTGCCGATCCAGCTCGCCGCGCCCCCGGCCAGCGTGCCCAGCGCCTGGGCGCCGAACTGCACCATGGTCACGCCGGTCACGGCGCGCATCAGGTCGAGACCGGCCACCCGCGACAGCAGGGATCCGCGCGCGGGCATGACGAAGGCCGACGCGGTGCCGAGGCAGACGCCGTAGGCGAGCAGCGCGCCGAGCGAGAGTCGTCCGGCAGCCACCACGGCTGCGAGGGCCAGCACCGGAACGGTGGCCAGCAGGTGGACTGCGATCACCAGGCGCCGCGGATCGATGCGATCCGCGACCACACCTCCCGCGAGCAGGAGCAGCAGCGATGGCGCCATCACCGCCGTCTGCGCCACGCCCACCCACTCGGCCGACGCGCCGAGCTCGCCGACGACCAGCCAGGAGAACAGGACGACCTGCATGCCCCAGGCGCCGAACCACGAGGCGATGCCCGCTACGAACGGTCGGTAGCCGACGCCGGCAGCCTCGGAGACGGGGGCGGAGGGATCGGGGAGATCGACCACGACCCAGGCTGGCACAGTGCGCCCCACGCCCGCCAGCGCCGTGCTCCCGCGCAGTGGCGGGTCTGGTGCGCGCGCGAGCTAGAGTACCGGGCGAGCCCGCGAGCCGATCACGGGCCCTGGATCGGGAGGCCTCGATGAGCCAGCCGACGCGCCGCCAGCGCGGCGTCGAGATGATGAAGAAGGTCTACGCCGGCGACGTCGCGGTGCCGCCCGAGGGCGCCAGCGCGTTCGCCGACCTGATGCTCGAGCAGCTCTTCGCCGAGGTCTGGACCCGCGAGGCGCTCCCGATACGCGATCGCCGCTTGCTGATCATGGGCGTGATCGGGGCCCTCGGCGAAAAGGACACCTGGAAGATCCAGGTGCGCGCCGCCCTGAAGAACGGCGAGCTCACCCCGGAGCAGGTCCGCGAGGTGCTGATCCAGCTGGCGAGCTACGCCGGCTATCCGCGGGCGGCGGGCCTGTTGCGCGCCACGGAGGAGGCGATCGCGTCAGCCGATGAGTGATCGGCTCTCGCCCGCCACGCTCGACGACTACGCCGGCCCCTTCGAGCCGGGCTTCGCTCTGGATCGGTTGACACGAGCCGCGCTCGGCAAGCTCGGCCGCGAGTACATGCTCTTCGCCCATCTCCACGACCGCGGCCTGATGCCGCTGGTGGCGGCGCGCTTCGGCCCGGGAGCCATGACCGACGTGGCCTGCGACGAGTGGATCGGCGCCAGCCCGGTCTACAACGAGCGCAACCGGCGCCAGCTGGGCGTTCCCGGTGACGGCGTGTCGGCGATCCTGAAGGCACTCCAGGTCGACGTGGGATTTCCCCACGAGTACATGGACGTGCGCTACCAGCTCGTCGACGACACGCTGGGCTACTTCGCCCTGCCCTTCTGCGGCGCCTACCAGGACGTTTTCAAGTTCAGCCGCGGCAGCGAAGCGGCGATCCACCAGCTCTGCCACGAGATGGAGGACACCACCTTCGACGCCACGGTGATGGCGGTGAATCCGCTGGCCCGCTGCCGGCCCGAGCACCGGCCCCCGCTCCAGATCGGCCACGCGGGCCCCACCTGCCGCTGGAGGGTGTTCCTCGACGACGAAGCGGCCACGGTTCCCGAGCGCGCCGTCACCCGCGCCGTGCGGGCCACCGGCGCCGCCGGCTTCGCGTTTGCTCCGCTCGAGCCCGTGGCGGACGGCGGCCTCGAACACTACGCCGGTGCCTTCGAGACCGACTTCGCGCTCGAGTCGCTGTCCCATCCGGTGCTCGCGCGGCAGTGCAGGGAGTTCGCGCTCGACACCCACCTGCTGATGCGTGCCGCGTTCCTCTCGATCCGAACGCGCTGGGGCGACGCGGTGGCACGCGAGATCTCCCGCGATCACCAGGCGGCAGTGGCACCCGTGGCGGGGGCGCGGGTTCGCGCGGCGCTGGGCATCGAAGGCGACGGCATCGACGCGCTGCTGAAGACGCTCCAGGTGGACCCGGCCTTCCCCCACGAGTACGTGCGCCTCGGCTGCGAGCGCGTCGACGATCGCCGCGGTCGCTTCTGGATCGAACGCTGCACCGCTCTGGCGGAGGACGAGCCGGACGCATGGCTGGCGCTGCTCGACGACGAGCGCCCCGGCTTCGAGGCGGCGCTCGTGGCGGTGAACCCGCGCGCGCGCTGCCGGCCGCTGGCTCCGGAGTCGATCGACGCGGAAGCGCAGCTCGCCTGGGAGATCGAGATCGACCCTTCGGCGCAGCCGCGGCCCGAGTCGCCCATGGCCAACGCCGTGCGCGCCAGCAACGCGGCGAGCTTCGTCTTCCGCGACGCGGCGGAGCGCTAGGGCTGGCGGCGCGCCGCGCCGCTGTACATCTCGGACAGGATGCGCGGTCCGGGCTCGACCCAGTGATCGCGCTCCACCGGGTGGAAGCCCGCCTCCTCCACCAGCGTGTGGGGCTGGCGGATCAGCTGGCAGCCGCAGCCGATCACCTTCTGCACCGGATTGAGCAGGCGCTGGTAGCGCGCCACCCGCGGGTCGTCGGAGATGCCGTGCTCCAGGTAGAGCAGCTCGCCCTGGGGCGCGAGCACCCGCCGCAGCTCGGCGAGGGCCCGCGCGACGTCGGGGATGGAGCAGAGCGTGTAGGTGCTGACCACGGTGTCGAAGCGGTCGTCCTCGAAGGGCAGGCGGCCGTCGGCCGGAAGCCCCACCCGCTCGACCGGGAAGGACGCTTCGCCGATGCGTCGCTGCACGCGCGCCTCGAGCGCGTCGAGCGGGTCGAGACCCACCACCTTCACGACCGCGTCCGGGTAGTGGGCCAGATTCAGCGCCGTGCCGAAGCCGATCTCGAGCACCTCGCCCCGGGCGCGCGCCAGGGCGCGGCGCCGCATCGCCCCCACCTCGGGCGTGCGCAACATCCAGTCCATCGCCCGGGGGAAGATCTGCTCGCCGTAGAAGCCCATCGTGGGAGTCCCTACTCCGCGATCGAAGCCATCATCGCTTCCGGATAGCGGGTTCCGACCGCCGCGCCGCGCGGCGCGACCTCCTCGATGCGCGCCAGATCGTCTGCGTCGAGCTCCACGTCGAGGGCGGCGATGTTCTGCTCGAGGTAGCGGCGCCGCTTGGTGCCGGGGATGGGCACGATGTCGTCGCCCTGGGCCAGCACCCAGGCCAGCGCGAGCTGGGCCGGCGTGCACCCCTTCTGCTTCGCCAGCGCCTCAACGTGGGCGACCAGCTCGAGGTTGCGCGGGAAGTTCTCGCCCTGGAAGCGCGGCGAATAGCGCCGGTAGTCGTCCTCGGCCAGGTCTTCGAAGCGGCGGATCTCGCCGGTCAGGAAGCCGCGGCTGAGCGGGCTGTAGGCGACGAAGCCGATGCCCAGCTCGCGGCAGGCGGCCAACACGCCGTCCTCCGGGTCGCGGCTCCACAGGCTGTACTCGGTCTGCACGGCCGCGATCGGATGCACCGCCGCCGCGCGCGCCAGGGTCTTGGGGCCGGCCTCGGAGAGACCCAGGTGCCGCACCTTGCCCGCCTGCACCAGCTCGGCCATGGCGCCGACGGTCTCCTCGATGGGAACCTGGGGGTCGACCCGATGCTGGTAGTAGAGGTCGATGGTCTCGACCCCCAACCGGCCGAGGCTGCCTTCACAGGCCTGGCGCACGTATTCGGGGCGGCCGCAGATGCCGCGGTCCTGCGGCTTCTCGCCGCGCACGATGCCGAACTTGGTGGCCAGCACCACCTGGTCGCGACGGTCGCGGATGGCGCGACCCACCAGCTCCTCGTTGGTGTAGGGCCCGTACATGTCGGCGGTGTCGAGGAAGTTGCAGCCCAGCTCGAGCGCGCGGTGCAGGGTGGCGATGCTCTCGGTTTCGTCACCCTCGCCGTAGAACTCGCTCATTCCCATGCAGCCGAGCCCGAGTGCCGAAACCTCGAGCGCGCTGCGTCCGAGCCGCCGTCGCTGCATCTCCGTCCCTCCCGCGTCGGGAGAGGAGGGTAGGCAGCTTCGCCGGAGAGCGCTCGCGACCGCTGGCGTCAGCTGGAACGCCGCTCGACCACCAGGCGGCGATCGCGCTCGGCGATGCGGTAGCCGGCTCGATGCAGCTCGGCTGCCACGGTGACGCGCACCCGGGGAGCCACGTGCTGCCACTCCTCGAGCAGCGAGTCGAGCTCGGCCAGCTGGCCGCGCGCCAGCAGGTCGCGCACCGCCAGGCGCCGCTCGTGCGGGAAACGCGACATCAGCATGGGGCGGAACAGGTCGGCGCGCACTGCGGCATCGCCGCTGCGGAAGCGCGCGATGCGATGGGCGCTGTCGTACTCGTGTTCGAAGGCGCGCGCCGGCGCAGCGCGCACCTCGAAATCGGTCGGATCCGCCAGCTCGGCCAGGGCCAGCAGCATCGAGTAGCGGAACGAGGCGCCGGGCTGTGCGGCGATCAGTGCGGTGACGGGCTCGAGCGCGGTGGCGTCGCCCAGCGAAGCGGCCAGGAAGAGCGCCGCCGCGCGGAGCTCCACGTCGGCGGCCTCGCGGTGCCGTGCCGCCCAGGACGCGCCGCGGAGCTCGCGCTGGAGCACCAGCGCCACCAACGCCTGGCCGCGATTGCGAGCCGACGTTCCCGGATCGGAGAGCACGCGTTCGAGGAACGCGAAGCTCTGCGGGCCCGGCGGCATCGAGCCCAGCGCCCGCAACACGTCGCGGATCAGGGCGGGCTCGTGGGTGGTGGCCACTTCGATCACGACCCCGACCGAGCGGGGATCGCCCAGCTCCGCGAGCAGCGCGATGATGTTGAAGCGCTCCCGCGTCGAGGTGTTCGGAGCGCGGACCGCATGGTGCAGCGGCTCGAGACTCGACTCGCCGCGGCGCAGCAGGCGCTCGGCGGCCTGGGAGCTGCGGTGGCCGGAGGTCGACAGCGCGGCGATGTCCGCCTCGATCGAAGGCTCGGCGGCGAACTCCGGCGCGGGGGCCGCCTTGGCGGGAGGCACCACGGGGCCGGACTCCGGCAACTCGGTGAACACGTCGATCTCGACGATGGCGGCCTCGACCTTGCGGCGCACGCCTGCGTCGGCGTCGCTTCGGGCGCGGCGCAGGTCGGGGAGCGCGTCGTGCGCCGGGGGGCCGATGGCGCCCAGCGCGTCGGCGGCGAGTCCGCGGATCTTGGCATGGCGGTCGCGCAGGAGCGACTCGCGCAGTGCGGGCATCGCGGGCAGCGCCACCGGGCCGAGGGCCACCAGCGCCCGCACCGCTTCGACACGGGTCTCGGCGCGCCAGCCGCGCTGCGCCTGCGCCAGGCGCTCCACGTACGCGGTGACGGCTGGATCCCCGGGGCCGCTCAGCTCGAGGATCGCCCCGGCGAGGGCGGCCCGGTAGCCGCCGCTGGCCTCGGAGAGGTCCTGGCGCCCGAGCTCGGCGCGGAAGCGCGGCAGCGCCGTGCTCGCCGCACTCCCCGTCGCGCGCAGGGCGCGTGTGGCCCGGATGCGCGTCTCGCGGGGCGTCGTCGGGGAGTCCAGCATCGCCACGAGACGGGGGACGGCCGGGGCGGCTGCGGGACCGATGGCCGTGAGCACCTGCATCGCGGGGTACACCTGGCCGGGCTGGGACAGCAGCTCCACCAGGGCCGGCACCGCAGGCGCCGCCTCGGGGCCGAGCGCGGTCAGGACGCGGGTGGCGCCGTTGCGGCTTTCCTCGTCCGGGCCTTGCAGGAAGGGAACGAGGATGGGGACCACCGAGTCGGGCGGCAGCTCGGCGAGCGACGCGAGGGCCGCGTCCCGCACCGCCCGGTCCTGGTGCGCGATCAATGCCGCGAGCTCGGGCGCCACGTCGCCTGCGTCCCCTGCCACGGCGAGCAGCGCCGCTCGGACGCGACCGCGCCGGTAGTCGTCGTCGGTGTCGAGGGCTGCGACCAGCGCGAGCCGCATCGCGCGGCTCTGGGCCGGCACCCGGGCGAGCGCTCCGGCCGCCGAGCGTCGCACGTGGAGGTTCTCGTCGTCGAGCCGCGCGTGAATGGCGGGCAGCGCACGCGACGCCTCCGCACCCATGTTGCCGAGCACCATCAGCGCCTGATTGCGCACCGACCAGCTCTCGTGCCCGAGCAGAGCGGTCACGCCCTCCAGCACCGCGGCGGGCACTGGCCGCATCTTGTTGATCGCAATGGTGGCGCGGGTGCGGTCGCCCTGGGCGGGCGCGGCGAGGTCGGCAACCCAGTCGAGGGCCGGGCGCTCGGCCGCCGTCGATGCCGGGACGAACGCCGCCAGCAGCGCCAGGGCGAGCCACCCGACCCGGGCGGCCCGAAGCTTGGAGGGAGTGCCGTGGCCCATCTCAGCAGAGCGTTTCGAAGCCCCGCGCGGCGATCTTGAGGGCGCCCGGCCC
>JBFGIM010000044.1:0-18757 GCA_041577695.1 Myxococcota bacterium
CCTGGGCGATTCCTTCCTCGAGGCCTGGGGCGTGCCGCGCGATGCCACCGTCACGCGCGCACTGGAGCGGCGCCTCGGCGAAGGCTTCGAGGTCTACAACATGGGCGTCACGGGCTACGGGCCCGACCAGGGCCTGCTGCGGCTGCTGGAGGAAGGCTTCGACCAGGAGCCGGACCGGGTGGTGCTGGCCCTGTTTGCGGCGAACGATTTCAACGACCTGGTGAAGAACGAGCTCTTCGCGCTCGACGACGAGGGTCGTCTCATCCGCACCGATTCCAATCCGGTATCCCGCTTCCTGCCCCGGCTCCGGCTGCTCGCCTTCGCTCGCACCCTGGTCGGCTCCCAGGCGCAGCAGCAGCGTGCCACCGCGTTGTTCCAGCTGCTCTTTCACGACACCTACGACACGCTGCCCGACCCGCCGACGCCGGACGCCGCCCGCAAGATCGACCTGATGCGGGCCGTGCTCGCCCGCTTTCGCGACGAGTCGCGCGAGCGCGGCGTCGGCTTCGCGGTCGCGATCATCCCTTCCTCGTGGGGCATCGAGGGTTTCGGCCCGCCGGAGGCGCGGCCACGCGCGGAGGAGAACGTCTTCCGCAACGAGGAGCTGGCAGCGGCGCTCTGCCGTTCGCTCGACATCCCGGCGGTCGACCTCACCGGTGCGCTGCGCGGCCACCCGGACCGCAGGCTCTACCTGGCGGACGCACACTGGACAGCCGCAGCCCACGCCCTGGCCGCCGAGGCGATCGCCGAGGCGCTCTTCACCCGCTGATCGAAATGACCGCGTCCGGCCGGTAGCTCAGCGGGCCGCGCTTCGTTCCCGCCAGCCCAGTGCGAGGAGGGCGACGAAGCCGACCGCCGACAGGCTTCCGCCGATCCAGACCGAGCGCGGCCGATACTCGAAGACCACCCGATGCCGTCCGGCGGATAGCTCCACCCCGCGGAAGAGGAGGTTGACCGGAAGGATCCTGCCGCGAGCACCATCGACCGTCACGGTCCAGCCGGGGTAGAACGCGTCCGACAGCACCAGGACGCCCGGCGCGCCCACCTCGGCCTCGATCTCCACGGCCGTCGGCGCATCTCGGACGATGCGCACGCGGGGCGGCGCCATCGGTTCACCCGCCGGCCGCGACGACGCGGCGTCTCCTGCCACCGCGCCCTCGACGTAGACACCGGCCCGCGGATCGAAATCGGATTCGCTCATGCGCGCCAGCATCTCCGCCGGGGCGAGCGCGGGCAGAGCCCGCTCGCTCACGTACGCCCGGGGGAGGGCAGACGGATTGGTCCAGATCGACATCACCTTCCCGCCCAGCCGCACGCCCGAGCGGGGCTCGAAGCCCGCCGCCAGCAAGGCGCGCCGATGGCGCGCGCCCTCGGGTCCCGGCAGGACCACGTAGCGGACCGCCGCGAGGTCGAGCAGGCGCCTGCGCTGGAGCCATCCCGCGTAGCCCGTGACGAAGCCGTGAAACGGGGCCTCGTCCGGCGAGCGGTCCAGGCGTCCGCGGTCGAGATAGTCGAAGTACAGCGACTGACGCCGCGTGTTGATCGGCGCGTAGCTGCTGAACGAGTGCAGGCCGTGCAGCGAAGCAGCCTTCGAGGGCAGCACCGGCTGCGGAAACGTATCCGGGATGAGGATGCGCGCCGTCCGGTCCTCGATGGTGCCGGCGAGCCGAGACGCCTCTTCGTAGACGAGTACGTCGTCGTGCAGATACGGAAGACCCAGGCCACTCCGGGCAGCGAAGAAGGGCTCTGCGACCACGGCGATCCACAACGGAATCAGCAGCCAGGCGCGGCGCCCGCCGGCGTTGCGGGCTTCGAGACGCGCCTGCAGGGTCTCGATCGCCAGCGCTGCGACGAGTGCGAGGGCGAAGCTCGTCACGAAGAGACCCCGGTTGGGCAACCGAAACGACGACAGGCCGGGCAGCTGCCGCAACAGCTCGAAGGCGGGCGTGGCGGGGCCGAGTGCCAGGAGCCCGAAGGTCGCGCCGAGCAACAGCAGGCCCGCCGCCAGCCGTCGCCGGGCCGGGCCGAGGAATGCGAAGGGCGCCAGGCAGCCGGCGATCAGGCCGAAGCCCAGGAACAGGCGGGTGCCGGCGCCGTGGATGGCGAGCTGCGCGAAGGCCTCGCCCAGACCGTCGGGGACGCCGAACGGAAACATGCGCGCGATGGACAGGGCGCCGCCGGAGCGCACGCCTTCGCGCACCAGCTCGAAGGTGGGGACCAGCTGCACGGCGGCCAGCAGCGAACCGACCAATCCAACCAGCGCAAGCCGGGCGTAGCTTCGCAGCCACACCCGCGGCGGCCTCGAGCGCCATGCCAGCAGGATCGCCAGCACGCCCGCCCATCCGTAGACCGTGAAGAGCGACGCCTGCGGGTAGCCGGCCAGCAGGCTCAGCGCCCAGACTGCCGCCAGCCCGGCGACCGCGCCGCCGCTCGACCGCTCCGGGAGGGAGACGCAGAGGGCGCATCCCAGCGGAAACCAGGACGCGGCCTCCAGAAGATTGGGGAAGAAGGTCAGCGCGGGAAAGTGGTGTCCGATGCCGAAGAGCAGCGCGGCCACGGCGGCGCCGCGCGTAGCGAGGCCGATGCGCCGCGCGAACCAGAACGTTCCGCCGGCGCCGAGCGATAGATGGATCCACGTGAGGGCCGCCATGGCCATCGATGTGGGAAGCAGCGCGAAGACCAGATGGGGCGGATAGGCATAGCCGCGCTGCAGCGACGCGAGAGCGGGCATCCCGGTCAGCGAATGGGGGTCCCACAGCAGTGACGAACCGCTTCGCAGCAGCGCCCCGAATTGCGCATAGGTCGGGTAGTAGTAGACGAAGAGGTCGCCGCTCAAGAAGCCGCGCCCATCCGCCAACGCGAACTTGTCGATCCAGAAGACGCCGATCAGGGTGATACAGAGCGCGAGGGCGAAACCGTCCGCAAGGACCGGAGCGGCCGTTCGAGCCGTCCCTGCCTTCGCCGAGTCGACCCTCGCCCGCGCCATGGCGCGGCCGAGCTTAGGCCATCACCGGGGCTCGCGCCGAGCGGCTCCGCGTGCCCGCCGCATCGGTCGCGCAGCTTCGGCGCAGCTTGGTCGCATCGGGCGATCCGGGATATGTTGCCGACCGTGCCGCCCGAGCAAAGCGGGAATCCGTCACATCGGATGGGATGCGCGCCCTCGGGTACGTCGAATACGGCGCTCGCCGAGCCCTTGCGCCGGAGCGACGCCATCAGCGCCGCGTTGCTCTTCGCCGCTGCCCTCGCCTGGTTCTCGCTCGGCCTCGGGGCGACCCTGCAGCCCGCCGACGAGGGCTACATGATGGGACAGAGCGCCCGGGTGGCGGCGGGCGAGATGCCGCACCGCGACTTCGTCGACGTGTACGGCCCCGGCACCTTCGCCGTCACCGGTCTCGCCATGCGCGTGCTCGGCGACGAGATCCTCCCGGTCCGACGCTTCGTCGCATTCCTCAAGGCCCTGGCCGTGGTCTTCGGCTTCCTGCTGGTGCGGGCGCTCGTGCCCCGGAGCTTCGCCGTTTGCGGCGCAGTGCTGGCAATCGCGTTCTGGGGACGCGTGCTCTGGAACCTGAACGCGCCCTACGCATCGCTCTACACCCTCGCAATCGCGCCCGCAGCGCTGCTGCTGTTGCTGGCCGGCGAGCGCCGTCGCTCGCTCGGCATCCTGGTCGCGGCGGGCGCGCTCGCCGGCGCGGCGGTGCTCTTCAAGCAGTCGCTGGCGGTCTTCCTGATGACCGGCATGGTGCTCGCCCTCTGGGCCAACGGGATGTTGCGCGAGCCCCCGGGACCGCGCGCCCGCGCTGAGACCCGTCTGGCCCTCGCCGCCTGGACCGCCGTCGCGCTCGCGCTGCTGGTTCCGCTGCGCGGCTTCCTCAGCGCCTTCGAGTACGCACTCCACGTGCTCCCCATCCACGTCGCGATGCTGCTGGTCGCCGTGGCGGTGGTGCGCCGCGGCGGAACCGGCTCGCTCGCCGGGATCCTGCGGACCCGCTTGCTTCCCTTCGGTGCCGGTGCGGCCACGGTGCTCGGCTCGGCCGCACTGCTCTACGCGAGCTGGGGTGCGCTCGGGGCGATGCTGGACGACATGTTCGTGCTCCCCCTCAGCTTCACCAACTACCACCGGCCCATCCATCTCCCGCCGGCGCCCCTGGCGCTCTGCGTGTCGGGATGCCTGGCGCTTGCGGGCGCGCTGTTGCTGGGACTCGCCGGTCGGCGCCGGGGGGCGCTGGCGCTGGGTGTCACCGTCCCGGTGCTGTTCGCGGGCGCGAGTCGCTTCGATTGGAGCGATGCGCTCGGCTGGCTGCGCCACGGCCCGGCCCTGTTCGCCGGGCTGCTGCCGGCGGCGATCGCGTGGACGGCGCTTGCCACGCTGGCGCCGTCGTTGCGCCGAGGCGCGCTTCCGGAAGGAGGGCGCGGCGCCGTCTGGCTCCCACTGGTCTTCTTCCACGTCTTCCTCGCCTTCCAGGGCTTCCCGCGCGCGGGTCCGGACCTCTTCCTGGCGCAGGGCCTCCAGATCGGGCTGCTAGTGGTGGTGCTCGCCACCTGGCACCGGAGCATCTGCGCTGCGTGGCAGCGGCCGGTCGCCCGGGTCGCGATCGCCGCGCTGCTCTTCCTGGGGCCCGTCTGGCTCGCCGCCGAGCCCGTGGCGAGCGTGCTCGAAGCCGTACGCGACCGCGGTGACCATCGCGCCCTGCGCCTGCCGCGGGCCGCGGGCATCGCGCTTCCCCGCGCCGAGTTCCGCCGGCTGCACCTCGCCGACACCGAGCAGCTCGTCGCGCGGCTGATCGCGATGCCCGGCGACGAGCCGGTGCTGCTGCTGTCCAACGAGGACCTGATCCTCTTCGCGAGCGGTCGGGCACCGCTGCTTCCGAGGGAGCGCGCGTACCTGTTCTGGATCGGATGGAACCTTTCCGCCGGGCGCGGGATCGACGCGCTCGAGGCCCGCATCCTGCAGCGTCTCGCCGAAGTGCCGGACGCCATCGTGATCGAGGCGCGCGAGCCGGCCACCCGCTACCTGCTGGAGGCGCTTCCGAGACTGCGGCGCCACTTGGTCTCCCACTACCGGGTGGAAGAACGGATCGGGCACTTCCGAATTCTCGCGCGGCGTTCCGATCGGGGCGGCGCCGGCGGATGACGCGACCGGGAGTTCGTGCGACTCTGGGCGGGCGATGAGCCCGGGAGCCCCCGCATGACCGAAGCGACCGACGCCGGAGATTCTCGACCCGACTGGGTGTCCGTGGTCATCCCGGCAGCCGACGAGGCCGAGAACATCGGCCCCCTGCTGGAGCAGCTGCACGAGGTCCTTCGCGCCCACACCAAGGACTACGAGATCCTGGTGGTGATCCCGCATCCCGGCGACCCGACCGGAGCGGTCGCCGAGGCGGGCGGCGCCCGCGTCCTGTCCCAGATGCGGCCGGGCTACGGCGGCGCGCTCAAGGAAGGCATCCTCGCCGCCACCGGCGACTACGTCGTGACGCTCGACGCCGACGGCTCGCACGCGCCGAGCGTGGTCGCCGACCTGATCCGGCACCGCGACGACGCCGAGGTCGTGGTCTGTTCGCGTTACGTGGAGGGCGGCAGCGCAGAGCTCTCACCGTGGCGGGGATTGCTGAGCTGGCTGCTCAACCGGGTCTACTCGCGCGCGCTCGCGCTTCCGGTGCGCGACGTGTCGAGCGGCTTCCGGATCTACCAGGGCCGCGTCTTCGACGAGCTCGACCTGTGGGGCGAGAAGTACGACGTCCTGGAAGAGATCCTGGTCAAGATCTACAGCCAGGGCTGGCGGATCGCCGAGATCCCCTTCGACTACCTGCCGCGGGTCTCGGGTCGCTCGCACGCGCGACCGCTCCAGTTCCTGCCGCACTTCGTCAGCACCCTGGTGCGTTTGTTCCGGCTCCGGAACCACTTCTCGGTGGCCGACTACGACTCGCGCGCCTACGACAGCATCGTGCTGCCGCAGCGCTACTGGCAGCGCCGTCGCTTCGAGCTGGTCAACGAGATGGCCGGGCCGGAGGGGCGACGCCTCGACATCGGTTGCGGCTCGAGCCGGATCATCCAGTCGCGCCCGGATTCGGTGGGCCTAGACATCGAGACGCCGAAGCTTCGCTTCCTGCGCCGCACCAACCGCCTGCTGGTGCGCGCCAGCACCTTCGCGCTGCCCCTGGCCGACGCGTCCTTCGACATCGTGGTGCACTCGCAGGTCATCGAGGACGTTCCCTACGACCGGAAGATCTTCACCGAGATCGCCCGGGTCATCCGGCCGGGGGGCACGCTGGTGATCGGAACGCCGGACTACGGGCGCGTGCAGTGGCGCGTGATCGAGTGGTTCTACAAGATCCTGATGCCGACCGGGTACGGCGACCGCCCCATCACCCACTATACGCGCCAATCGCTGATCGAAGAGCTCGCCGCCGTCGGCTTCGCGGTGCGCCGCTACGCCTACATCCTGGGCGGAGAGCTGGTGATCGACGCGGTCAAGCGGCCTTCGGAAGCGGCCGAGCCCGCGGCCTGAGCGCGTCGCTCACGGCTTGCGCGAGAGCGCTCCGAGCCGGCCCGCGGGATGGCGCTCCTGGTACTCCTCGCGGGTGAGGCCGCGCGCCTCCTCGAGTCCCGCCGAGAGCGCCGCCAGTACCAGCAGCTCGGCGGCGGCGCTGGCGCGCGGCGCCAGGCCGAGACCGCCGCCCTCCTGGGAGACGCCGGCGTCGAGGGTCACCTCGGCCTCGCGGGCCAGGGGCGAATCCAGCCCACCGGTCACGGCGATGATGCGCGCGCCCAGGCTGCGCACGGCGACGACGGCGGCGAGAAGGTCGCGCGTGGCGCCGCTGTTGCTGATGGCGATCACGACGTCGCCGGACACCACCTGGCCGGCGCTGCCGTGCACGGTCTCGGTGGCGTGCAGGAAGCTCGCCGGCGTTCCGGTGGAGGACAGCAGCGAGGCCCCGTAGCGAGCCAGGTGCTCGGGCTTCCCCACTCCAGTCACGTGGACCCGACCCCCGGCGGCTTCGGCCGCGCGCACCAGGGCGATGGCCGCGCCGTAGGCGCGGGGGTCGAGGCGTTCGCGAAGCGCGTCGAGCTCGCGGGTGGCCACTCCGAACGCCGCGCGCGCGCCGGCACCCGTGTCGCGTGTGGAGGCGCGGGCGGGCCGCGGTGCGAACGGGTTGCCGTCATAGAGCTCGAGCGCTCGCTCGCGGGCGCGCCCGGCGTCCGCCGGAAACGCACCGAGCTGTTCGGCGCAGGCGGCGCCGCACGCGTTGCCGAGCCGCGCGGC
This sequence comes from Myxococcota bacterium, assembly GCA_041577695.1. Taxonomy (GTDB): domain Bacteria; phylum Myxococcota_A; class UBA9160; order UBA9160; family PR03; genus JASJBO01. Next base: position 7,262 of record JBFGIM010000044.1, read on the forward strand.
GTCCTCCCACCCGAGTCCCTGGTGCAGACCCGCGAGCAGCCCGCCCAGGAAGGCGTCGCCGGCCCCGGTGCTGTCGACCGCGTCCACCTTGTAGGCCGGGAAGCTCGCCTGGCAGTCGTCGGTCGACACGGCGCAGCCGCGGTCGCCGTCGGTGACCACCACCGCGCGATTGCCGAAGCGCTCGCGCAGCCGCCGCGCCAGGGTTGCGGCGTCCGCCTCGCCTCCGGCCAGCTCCTGGGCAGCGCGCTTGGACGGCTTCAGCAGGTCGGCCGCGGCGAGGATCTCGTGCAGCGTGGCCTCGTCGCCGAGTGCCGGAACCGCTGCGCTGGGAGGCATGTCGAGATCGACGCAGGTCTCGAGCCCGGCTTCGCGGGCCATGCGCAGCGCCTCGCGCACCGCGGGCAGCGGGAGCTGATGCACCTCGGTGGTCAGCCGGGCCCCGCGCCCGACGAAGACGCCGTGCTGCTCGCGCAGCTGCTCGGGCGTGGTGGCGCCGGTGGCGCCGGCATCGAAGTAGATCGCGCGCTCGCCCCGGGCGTCCACGAAGATCTCCGCCACCGAGCTGGCCTCGCCGTCGAGGACCAGGTGCGGCTCGATGCCGGCCGCCCGCATCACCCGCCGCAGCCAGCGGCCGTGCTCGTCATCGGCCTGACGCCCGAAGATGCCCGTGCGCAGGCCCAGGGCGCTGGCCCAACCGAGCTGGTTCAGGATGACGCCGCCGGCAAAGCGCTCGACCGAGCCGCCGGAGGTCATGGGACGCAGCGGCCCCTTCTCGTCCGGGCCCAGGATCCGCTCGGCGCGGTGCACCCGGTCGACCACCATCGAGCCGACGCCGACGAGGTCGAGCGGTTCGTCGCTCACCGGCGCGTCCCCGCGCTTCCCGCCGGCGTCACCCACGGCGGCCGGATCCAGCTCGCCGAGAGCTCGCGCACCTCACGAAAGATCGCGTCGAAGCGCTCCTGATCCGGACGGGTCAGGAAGGGCGTGCCGGACGCGACGAGGTCGCTGCGGATCACGCCCTGGATGTGGAGCGCGCGCTTGAGACACGCGATGGTACGCCGCCCGCCGCTCGCCCTCGTGCCCTCGCGGAATGCCTCCACCACGCTCCGTACCGCCTCCATCCGCTCCTCGTCGCCGGCGCGGCACACCTGCCACGCGCGCGCCCACTCGCGCGGCATCGCGTTGGCGGGCCCGGCCACGACCCCGACGGGGAGCTCGCCCCGCAGCCGGTAGCGGTTCCAGTGCTCCGAGAGCGTTCCCAGCACCCCGCGCCGCGGCTTGAACAAGTCGAAGATCAGCATGGCGTCGCCGACGTAGATGCCGAATTCGCCGCGCTCGTTGAAGGAGCTGGCGGCCTTGGTGTAGTTGCCCAGCACCTTGCGCGGCGCCGAGACCTTGATGCCGCGCACGAAGTCCAGCCGCGACATCGCCTTCACCTGGCGGGTGCGGATGTGGGGCACCTTCGGGTCCACCGCGATGTCGGCGTTGTCGTAGAGATAGATTGGGATGCGCCGGGTGCGCGCGTCGAGCAGATCGGCCACGTCGCGCGCCACGAAGCGCACCGGATCGTCGATGCCCTGGATCGAGAGCGGAGCCAGCACCGCGGCGTGGGCGCCGCAGGCGATGGCGAGATCGAGGTTCTCCAGCGTCTCCTCGGGACTCGGGGCGGTGACGCCGGCCCACATCTCGACGTCGCGGCCGACCCGGCCGGCCAGCTCTGCGTTGACCTTGGCGACTTCCTCGGCGCACACCTGGATCACGCGCTGCCGCACGTCCTGTCGCACCCGGTCCCACTCGCCGGTGGTCCCCGCGGCGAACACGACGTCCGCGCCATAGCCTTCCTGGATCACGAAGCGGACCAGGGCGCGCTGGTCGTCCTCGACCAGCTCACCGGCCTCGTCGAGCACCGTCACCACCGGCACCGAGAGCCCGCGCCGAGGACGCGTCTCCTCCACGCTTCGCATGGGGCGAGGCTAGCTCTGCGCGGCCCTGATTGCCGACCGTCCGGCGTAGCGCGCAGCATCGCCCAGCTCTGCTTCGATGCGGAGCAGCTGGTTGTACTTGGCAATGCGGTCGGTGCGGGAGAGCGAGCCGGTCTTGATCTGGCCCGCGCCGGTGGCCACGGCGAGGTCGGCGATCGTGGTGTCCTCGGTCTCGCCGGAGCGATGGGAGATCACCGCGGCATAGCCCGCCTCGCGTGCCACGCGGATCGCTTCGAGGGTCTCGGTGAGCGTGCCGATCTGGTTCACCTTGATCAGGATGGCGTTGCCGACCTTCTCCTCGATGCCGCGCCGCAGGATCGCCGGGTTGGTCACGAAGAGGTCGTCGCCCACCAGCTGGACGCGGTCGCCGAGCTCGGCGGTGAGGGTCTTCCAGCCGCTCCAGTCGCCCTCGTCGAGCCCGTCTTCGATCGACACGATCGGGTAGCGCGAGGTCCAGTCGCGCCAGAAGGCGATCATCTCCTCGCTGCTCTTCTTGACGCCCTCGCCGGCCAGCTCGTAGTGGCCGTCGCGGTAGAACTCCGACGCCGCCGGATCGAGCGCCACGGCCACGTCGTCCCCGGGCCGGTAGCCCGCCGCTTCGATGGCGCGCAGCACCAGCTCGATGGCCTCGCGGTTGCTGGCGAGATCCGGCGCGAAGCCGCCCTCGTCGCCCACCGCCGTCGAGTGACCCCGCTCGCGCAGCACGTCGGCGAGGGTGTGGAAGATCTCGGCACCCCAGCGCAGCGCTTCGGCGAAGCTGGGCGCACCGACCGGAAAGATCATGAACTCCTGCAGATCCACGTTGTTGTCGGCATGGGCACCGCCGTTGATCACGTTCATCATCGGCGCCGGCAGCAGCGACGCGTCCGGCCCGCCGAGGAAGCGATAGAGCGGCACGCCCGCCGAAGCCGCTGCGGCGTGGGCGGCGGCCAGCGAGACGCCGAGCAGCGCGTTGGCGCCCAGGCGCGACTTGGTCTCGGTGCCGTCCAGGTCGAGCAGCGCCCGGTCGAGCGCGCCCTGGGCCGCCAGATCTCCCAGCGCCATGCCGCGCACCGCTGGCGCGATCTCGTCGATCACGTTGGCCACGGCGCGCTGCACCCCCTTGCCGCGATAGCGGGCCACGTCGCCGTCGCGCAGCTCCAGCGCTTCGCGCGATCCGGTCGAGGCGCCCGAGGGCACCGCGGCGCGACCGCGCGCGCCGTCGTCGGTCTCCAGCTCGACCTCGATGGTGGGATTGCCGCGCGAATCCAGGATCTCGCGGGCCTGCAGGTGGGCAATGGTGGCAGGCGACATGTCCGTCCTCGTTGCAGCAGGCGCGGCCGCCGAGGACCGCGCGGAAGGCTGGCGATCCTAGCATCCGCGCCTAGACCGGGGCCCGCGGCACCACCAGGGGGCGGCCGTCGGGGCCCTCGATCACCGTCGCTTCGATCCCGAACACGCGCCGCAGCGGCTCGGGGGCCAGCACCTCGGCCGGCGTTCCCTGCGCCACGGCGCGGCCCTCGGCCAGCAGCACCAGGCGGTCACAGTCGCGGGCCACCAGACCGAGATCGTGGGAGACGAGGAGCGCGCTGCCGCCGGCCGCGGCGTGCTCGCGAACGGCCGCCAGCACCTCCAGCCGGTGGCGCAGATCGAGGAAGGCGGTGGGCTCGTCGAGCAGCAGCGTGGCTGGCTCCTGGGCCAGCGCCCGCGCCACCACCGCGAGCTGGCGCTCGCCGCCAGAGATCTCCAGGACCGACCGGTCCGCCAGGTGGGCGATGCCGACCCGCTCTAGCGCGGCGCGCGCCGCGGCCAGATCCGCCGGGCCCTCGAAGCCGAGCCAGCCGAGCCGGGCCGCGCGTCCCATCAGCACCAGCTCCCCGACGCGGAACGGGAACGGCAACGTGGTGCTCTGGGGCACCACCGCCAGCTGCCGCGCGCGCTCGCGCTCGGACATGGCGTGGATGCGCCGCTCGCCCAGCCAGACGTCGCCGCGATCGGGTCGCAGGGTGCCGGCGGCAATCCGCAGTAGCGTGGTCTTGCCCGCGCCGTTGGGTCCCAGGATGCCGACCACCTCGCCCGGCCGAACCTCCAGCCGGACCGCGTCGAGCACCGGGCGGCCGCCCAGCCGGATCGAGACGTCGTCGATGCGCAGGGCGTCGCTCACGTCAGCCACCCGCGCAGCGCCTGGCGGCGCAGCAGCCACAGGAAGATCGGCCCCCCCACCAGCGCGGTGATGGCGCCGACCGGCAGCTCGCGTCCGGGCAGTGCGCTGCGCGCCAGGGCGTCGCACACCACCAGGAAGCTGGCGCCGACGAGTGCCGCCGACGGAAGCAGCAGCCGGTGGTCGGAGCCGAGGGTGAGCCGCAGCGCGTGGGGAACGATGAGCCCGACGAAGCCGATCAGTCCCGACACGGATACGGCGGCGCCCACCAGCAGCGACCCCGACAGCAGCACCCGGCGCCTGGCGCGTTCGGCCGAGACGCCGAGCTGGGCGGCGGTCTCCTCGCCCAGCGTCAGCAGGTTGAGCGCGCGGCCCTGGGAGAGCGCTCCCAGCAACCCGAGCGCGGTGAAGAGCGCCAGCCACGGCAGCACCGCGGCACGCGCCCCCGCCAGATGGCCGATCAACCAGACGAAGATCTGGGTCGCCTCCACCAGCCCAGCCATCGAGGCCATGAAGACGATCAGCGCCGATGCGAAGGCGTTGAACACCACCCCGGTCAGCAGCAGGTGGGTGGAGGCCAGGCGACCGTGGCCGCTGCCCAATGCGAACAGCAGCGCCGTCACAGCCAGCGCGCCGGCGAAGGCGAACACCGGCGATGCAGCCGCGACCAGGCCGAAGCCGCCTCCCAGGGCGATGGCCGCCACGCCGCCCAACGCGGCGCCGCCGGACACGCCCAGTACGTACGGGTCGGCCAGCGGATTGCGCAGCAACGCCTGGAAGAGGGCGCCGGCGGTGGCGAGGCAGGCACCCACCAGGGCCCCCAGTACGACGCGCGGCAGTCGGATGCGCAGCACGATGTCGGCGGTGGCCGCCGGGGCGTCGTCGTAGAAGAGGGCGCGGATCACGTCGCCGAGTCCGATCGTGCTGGCGCCCCAGCTGAGGCCGAGCACGGCCGCGAAGGCCAGCAGCAGCGAGCCGCCGAGCGCGGCTGCCGCGACGTGGGAGGGGCGCAGTGCCTTCACGGACTGGCCTCGAGCTCCAGAGGCAGGGCGTCGCCGTGCAGCGCGCGGGCCAGACGCAGCAGCGCCCGGTCGAGATCCGGACCCGGCAGGGTGACGTCACCGGCGGGCACGGACACCACGCGGCCCGCACGCACCGCGGGGATCGAAGGCCAGCGGGCCCAGAACGTCTCGGCCGACTCGTCGCCCGGCGCGCTGTCCACGATCACGTCGGGCGCCACTTCCACCAGCCACTCGAGCGACGCGCGCGGCCACGGCTCCCCGAAGCGCGCCCCCAGGTTTTCGGCGCCCGCCGCCTGGAGCATCTCGTCGAGGAAGCTGGCGGCGCCGGCCACGTAGAGCGGTTCGCGCGTGATCACCACCACCGTGCGCACTCGCGCCAGTGGACTCGTGGCGGCGACGACCGCGTCGCGGGTGCGCCGGATCGCGTCGATCCGTTCGCGCGCCTGCCGGGTTCGGCCGAGACGGCGGCCCAGCTCGTCGAGCGCGTCGAACACGCGCTGGAAGCTCACCGGACTCTGACCGAGCACCAGCACCCGGACTCCCAGCGCCTCGAGCTGCTGGTGGAAAGCGGCCTGCTGCACCGAGGGAACCAGCACCACCAGGTCCGGCCGGAGCGCGACCACTGCCTCGAGGCTCGGGCTGTAGAGCCCGCCCACCCGCGGTCGATCGGCCACGGAAGGCACACGTCGCGCCGAGTACTCGTCGACGCCCACCAGCGCTTCGGCTGCACCCAGCGCCACGATCATTTCGGTGAGCGACGGGTTCATCGAGACCACGCGTCGCACGGGCTCGAGCGCGGCGGAGACCGCGGGCGTCGCGGCGGCGACCATCACCAGCAGCAGCCAAACCTGCGCCCGCCGGACCCGCCCGATTCGCACTCGTCCTCCCGCCCGACGCCGCCACGCGTCGCGTCCTGGCGGCCCAGCTTAGAAAAGGGCCGGGAGCCCCGCTGGCGGCTCCCGGCCCATCGGGCTTCGGGACTACGAGACCACCGGGGCTTGGCTACTGCTCGTCGGCAGAGATCCGGGTCTTGCCGGCAGTCCGGGCGTGGGGGCGCAGCCGCTCCAGGTTCGCGGGCCCGATGCCGCGCACCTCGACCAGCTGGTCCACGTTCTCGAAGCCGCCGAGCTCCTGCCGGGCCGCGACGATGGCGCGCGCGCGCGCCTCGCCGATGCCGGGCAACGCCTGCAGCTCCTCGATGCTCGCCGTGTTCACGTTGACCACCGGCGTGGCGTCGCCGGCGATCGCAGTGCCGGCGGCGAGCGTCGCCACCAGCCCCGCCGCGGCCAGCAGCCGCAGCAGCGCACGGCCCCTTCCGGGCCTCGTATCGATCGTCATTGGGAGTCTCCCCGGGACCTCGGGGGGTGAAGCTTCAGCGGGCGCTAGCGGTCGCGCCCGGCGGAAAACGCGGCGGCCGCGACCAAGGCGCGTTTGGCCGGTCCCTCGGCGTAGGACGCGATCGCCGTCGCCGCCCGGGAGGCGTGCTCCTCGGCGCGTCGGATCGAATCGACCACCCCGCGGTGACGTTCCACCAGCGCCAGCACCGGCGTCAACGCGTCGTCCTCGATGCGCTCGCCCTCGCCCACGCGCGAGGCGCTCTTGATCACGCGCGCGATCGCCTCGCGCTCGGCGGAGTTGCTGCGCTTGAGCGTCAACAGCAGCGGCAGCGTCACCTTGCCCTCGCGCAGATCCGCGTAGGGCGGCTTGCCCAATGCAGCGGCGTCGGCCTCGTAGTCGAGGGCGTCGTCGCGCACCTGGAAGGCGAGGCCGAGCTCGCGACCGAAGGACGCCAGCTGGCGCCGCTCGGCGCGGGTCACCCCGCCGAGGATGGCGCCGGCCTCGCACGCCGCCGATAACAACGCGGCGCTCTTGCGCTCGATCACCTCGTAGTAATGCGTTTCGGTGACGTTGGGATCGAAGCTCTTCTGTAGCTGGAGGATCTCACCTTCGGCCATCAACCGGATGGTGTTGGAGAAGATCCACAAGATGTCGAGGTTTCCGTCCTCGACGATCATCGAGGAGGCGCGCGCGTAGAAGAAGTCGCCCGCCAACACCGCGCGCCGGTTGCCCCACAACGCGCGCGCCGAAGGTTGGCCGCGGCGCAGCTCCGAGTCGTCCACCACGTCGTCGTGCAGAAGCGTCGCTGTGTGGAGCAGCTCGACCGCGGCGGCGATCTGCACCCGCCGCGGACCGTCGTAGCCGCACAGCTCGGCGGCCAACAGCAGCAGCGAAGGTCGCACGCGCTTGCCGCCGGAGCGCAACACGTGGTCGCCGATGGCGGACACCACTTCGCTGCGCGATCCGAGCTGTTCGTGCATGGTTCGCTCGACCAGCTCGAGCGGGTCGGCGATGCGGTCCAGCGCTTCGGCGAAGGCGTGGAGGGGCAACGTCATCGCGAAATTCAAGCTAGCCTCGGCGTCCCGGACTGTCAAAGGCGAGAACCGGCGGAAACGCCCGTCCCAGAAGGGGAATCAGCGCTTTTCCGAAGCGCGCAACCAGTCCATGGCGGCGGCGACCTCCGCGATCGGAACGCACTCGAGCGGCGACCGGCCGGCGGATCCGGTCAGACCGGCCGGAATCAACGCGCGTCGAAAGCCCAGGCGCGCCGCCTCGGCGAGCCGAGGCTCCAGGCGCCCCACACGCCGCAACTCACCGCCCAGCCCCACTTCGCCCAGGGCCACCACATCCGCGGGCAGCGCCAGGTCGAGGCGGCTCGACGCCAGCGCCAGAACGACCGCAAGATCTGCCGCGGGCTCGGCGATGCGGACCCCGCCGGTCACGTTCAGGTAGACGTCGCAGCCCAACACGTCCACGCCGCCGCGCCGCTCGAGTACCGCGAGCAACAGGGCCAGGCGGCCGTCATCGAACCCCAGCGCGGTCCGCCGCGCGGTTCCGTAGCCGGCCGGCGCCAAGAGCGCCTGGATCTCGAGCAGCAGCGGCCGGGTTCCTTCGAGCATCGGCGTGATGCACGAGCCCGGTGCGCCGGCGCGGCGCTCGGAGAGGAACAGCTCGCTCGGATTCGCCACGGCGTCGAGTCCGCGTTCCGACATGGTGAACACGCCCAGCTCCTCGGTGGAGCCGAAGCGGTTCTTGGCGGCGCGCAGGATGCGGTAGGGATGACCGCGGTCGCCCTCGAAGGTGAGCACGGCGTCCACCAGGTGCTCGAGCACGCGCGGCCCGGCCAGCGCGCCCTCCTTGGTGACGTGACCGATCAGACACAGGGCGGCACCGCTGGCCTTGGCCGCCGCGGCCAGCAGTGCGGCGCACTCGCGAACCTGGGCTACCGAGCCGGCAGCCGACTCGACCCGGTCGGTGCGCAGGGTCTGGATCGAATCGACGACCACCAGGGCGGGATCGATCTTCTGCCACGGTTCGGCCAGCGCCTCGACCCGGGTCTCCGCCAGCAGCAACAGATCGGCGGGAACCTCCGGCAGCCGCTGCGCGCGCAGCCGGATCTGCTGCGGGCTCTCCTCGCCGGTGACGTAGAGCACCGGACGGCCGGCGCGCTGTACCTCGGCCGCGAGCTGGAGCGCCAGGGTCGACTTCCCGATGCCCGGCTCGCCGCCCAGCAGCACCACGGAGCCCGGCACCAGGCCGCCGCCGAGCACCCGGTCGAGCTCGCCCAGGCCGGTGCCGATGCGCGGCACCTCGACGGCGACCACGTCGCCCAGCGCGATGGGCCCGTTGCCGTCGCCGACGAGGCCCAGCGGTGCGGCGCTCGCAGCGTGCTCGCCGACTCCGCCCCGGACCTCCTCGACGAGCGTCGACCAGCCGCCGCAGCTGGGACATCTCCCCAGCCACCGCGGCGACTGCGCCCCACACTCCGTGCAGGCGAACACCGACCGACTCCGCGCCATCAGGCGATTCTACCTCGCTCCGGCTGTCACCCCCGGCCGTGAGCCCAGGTTGACAGCCCTGCCCGATTTCTAGACGCTTCGCCCCCGTGCGGAGCGCCCGGCGCACCGCCAGCCAGGCCCGCCTCGAGGAGAAGACGGCCCATGACCCGGCGCTACCAACAGCTCGCCGCCGCCGCGCTCCGCAACGAGTCGCCCTCGGCGGCCGACGCGTCCTGGATCCTCGACGGCGACGACGTCGAGCTGTTGCCGCTGCTCGACGCCGCCTACCAGCCGCGGCGCGCCCACTTCGGCCGCGCGGTTCAGGTTCACGTGCTGAACAACGTGCAGAACGGGCTGTGTCCCGAGGACTGCGGCTACTGCTCCCAGGCCCGCGACTCGCAGGCGACGATCCGCAAGTACCCGATGAAGAGCGAGGCCGAAGTGCTGGCCGAGGCCGAGAGCGCCGCGAAGGCCGGGGCCTCCCGCTACTGCATGGTGCTCTCCGGCCGCGGCCCAACCACCAAGCACGCCCACGAGCTGGCCGACCTGGTGCGCAAGGTGAAGGCGCGCTTCCCGATCGAGGTGTGCATCTCGTGCGGGATCCTCGAGGAGGAGCAGGCACGCATCCTGGCCGACGCCGGTCTCGACCGGCTCAACCACAACCTGAACACCAGCGAGCGCCACTATCCGGAGATCTGCTCGACCCACACCTATGCCGACCGGGTGCGCACCCTGGTCGCGGCCAAGAAGTGCGGCATCGAGCCGTGCAGCGGCTTCATCCTCGGCATGGGCGAGACCAGCGACGACGTGATCGAGGTGGCCTTCACCCTGCGCGAGCTCGAGGTGCCGTCGATCCCGGTGAACTTCCTGATTCCGATCGACGGGAACCCGGTGCTCAGCGACGGGTCGCTCAGCCCGGAACGCTGCCTGCGCGCACTGGCGTTGATGCGGCTGGTGAACCCGACCGCCGAGATCCGGGCGGCGGGCGGGCGCGAGGGACACCTGCGCTCGCTGGGCGCTTTGGTGCTGTGGCCGGCCAACTCGCTCTTCGTGGAGGGCTACCTCACCACCCGCGGCGACGCGGTGCGCGACACCTACGAGATGATTCGCGACGCCGGCTTCGAAGTGGCGGGCAACCCGCTGGCCTCCGGCGACGACGCCCTGGCCACGGCCTCGGCCGGCGCCTTCCGCCTGGTGGGAGGCGACGGCGAGATCCTGCGCCCCGAGATCGCCGCCCCGCGCCGCGGACCCGCGCCCCGGACGTGAGCGTCGAAGCCGTCGCGGCGGAGGTGCTCGACGCGCTGCGCGTGCGCGGCACCTACCGGCGCATGCGGGTGCTCGAGGGCCGGCAGGCCCCGCGCATGCAGGTGGACGGTCGCGACGTGCTGCTCTTCGCCGGCAGCAACTACCTCGACCTCGCCACCCACCCGGAAGTCGTGGAGGCGTCGGCGCGCGCCGCCCGCGACTGGGGCTGCGCCGCCGGGGGCTCGCGGCTGATCACGGGCAACCTCTCGCTCCACGAGCGGCTCGAAGAGGAGCTGGCCGACTTCCTGGGCTGCGAAGCGGCCCTGGTCTTCGGCACCGGCTACATGGCGAACGTGGGCGTCATCCCGGCACTGGTCGGCGCCGGCGACGCGATCGTTTCGGACGCGCTGAGCCACGCCTCGATCATCGACGGCTGCCGGCTGGCGCGCGCCGAGGTGCGCGTCTTCGACCACGGCAACCCCGCGGCGCTGGACGGCGCCCTGGCCGCGCTGCGCCCGCGGCATCGCCGCGTGCTGGTGGCACTCGACGGCGTCTACAGCATGGACGGCGACGTGGCGCCGCTGCCCGAGATGCTGGCCGCCGCCCACCGCCACGACGCCATGGTCCTGGTGGACGACGCCCACGGCACCGGAACCCTGGGCAAGCGCGGTCGCGGCAGCGCCGAGATGTTGGGTGTGGAAGACCGCGTCGATCTCCTCACCGGCACGCTCGGCAAAGCGATCGGTTCCTTCGGCGCCTTCGTCGCCGGGTCCGCCGCCCTCCGCGACCTGCTGGTGAATACCGCGCGCAGCTTCATCTTCAGCTGCGCGCTGGCGCCGCCCCAGGTGGAGGCGGCGCGTGCGGCGCTGCGCCTGGTGGTGCGCGAGCCGTGGCGCCGCGAACGGCTCGCCGCCAATGCGGCGCGGCTGCGGGCGCGACTGGCCGAGCACGGGCTCTCGACCGCGCCCAGCACCACCCACATCGTGCCGGTGGTGGTGGGCGACAACGCCCGGACCATGGCGCTCTGCGAGCGACTGCTCGAGCGCGGCTTCTACGCCCAGGGCATCCGCCATCCCTCGGTACCCGAGGGCAGCGCGCGGCTGCGCATCACGCCGATGGCCAGCCACGAGGACAGCGAGATCGACGCCCTGGCCGACGCCATCGCCGCAGAATGGGACGGCGGCGCGTGACGGCCCGCGGCCTCTTCGTCACCGGCACCGACACCGGCGTGGGCAAGACGGTGGTGACTTGCGCGTTGGCGCGGGCGCTGC
>JBFGIM010000045.1:0-18618 GCA_041577695.1 Myxococcota bacterium
CGCCGGCCTCCAGCACCGCCAGCGCCTCGACGTGCGGCGTCTGCGGAAAGAGGTCGAAGCCGCGCACGCGCGCCAGCTTCCAGCGCGCCGGATCGAAGCGCGCCAGGTCGCGCGCCAGGGTGGCCGGATCACACGACAGATACACCACACGACGCGCCGCGCTGGCCGCCAGCACGTCCGCCGCTGCGCGACCCAGGCCGGCGCGCGGGGGATCGAGCACGACCACGTCCGGCGCTTCCCGCTCCAACCATCGTGACAGTGCCTGGGGCGCGACCCCGGCGCACGATGGGTGCACGTGCGAAATTCCGGCCCGCTCGAGATTGTGCGACAGGTCGCGGCAGGCGCGCCGGTCACCCTCGACCGCCAGTCCCGCGCCGAAGTGGGACGCTAGGCCCAGCGTGAAGAAGCCGGCGCCCGCGTAGAGCTCGAGCAGTCGCTCGCCGCTGCCCGCCGCCTCCACCACGTCCCGGGCCAGCCGTTGGAAGAGTGCCGCGTTGGACTGCATGAAGGCGCCGGCCGACACCCGGAGCCGAGCGCCGCCGACCTCGACCTCGAGCGCCTCCGCGCCCCGCGCCCCGTCGGCCAGCGAGGAGACGCGCACGGCACCACCGGCGCCCTCGGCGAGCTCCCACTCGCCATCGCCCCGGGGCGGCGAAGCCGCCAGCGACCCGAGGGCGCGATCGAGCGCCGGCGTGAGCAACGGGCAGCCGGTCACCGGACACGGTACGTGGGAGCGCCGCTCGCGGAAGCCGACCCGGCCATCGGCCACCAGCACCCGGGCGCGATTGCGGTAGCCGTAGGACTCGGGGGAAGCGATGAAGTCGGTCCCGGCGGGCAGCTTCCTGCCCCCGATGCGGGCGAGGGCGGCTTCGAGGATGGCCCGCTTCGCCTCCACCTGTGCCGGATAGGCGACGTGCTGCCAGCTACAGCCGCCGCAGCGACCGAAGACCGGGCAGCACGGCTCACAGCGGTCGGGGCCCGGGGCGAGCACCGCTTCGAGCCGGGCGCGCGCGAAGCGGGTACGGGTCTCGACCACGCGCACCCGCACGCGGTCGCCCGGCGCGGATCCGGGCACGAAGACCACGCGACCGTCGGCGGCGCGCCCGACGCCATCGCCGCCGGCGGCCAGGGAATCGATGGTCAGCTCGAGGAATCCAGACTCTTCGTCGCTCACGCTGCGGGTCCGAAGGAGAAGCCCATGCGCTCCAGCTCGGTCCGGGTGGGGCTCCCCGGCTCGAGCAGCTCGCGCAACGCCCGCAGTGCGGAGCGTTCCCAACGTGCAGCGGGCACGGCGAAGTCGTAGTGCTCGGCGCGCAGCGGGCGGAAGCGCAGGCCCGCCTGGCGCGCCACGGTCTCGATGGTGACGCCCCAGTCGGCGCGCTTCTGTGCCACAGCCGCCGCCACCGCGTAGTGCGAACGCGGCTCGTAGGCATGGCCGGGCGGGCGCCGCTCTCCCAGCAGCTCGTCGATCACGACCCGCGTGCCACTGCCGCGGTTGCGGTTCACCATGCGCAACGTCCGGTCGTCGAGCAGCTCGGCCGTGTCGCGCTCCTCGTCGGGACGCGTGACCACGCCCTGCATGCGGCGATACCCCGGCAGCAGGCGCAGAGATTCGTCGAGATACGGCTGGTTGTAGCGGCCCGTCTCGGCGTCCAGCAGGTGGATCGGCGCCAGGTCGCATTCGCCGCGGCGCGCCGCCGCGAGCCCCCCCTGGCTCCCGACCGCCTGCACCTTCACGGTGAATCCTCGACGCGCGAGGGCGGCGGCCAGCACGTCGAGGCCGGCGCAGTGGCTCCCGATCGCCACGAGGTCGGCGAGCGGCAGTTCGCGCCCGATCAGCGTCACCTCGACCGGCGTGTCCGCCTCCACGATCTCGGTATTGCGGTCGATGCGCACGAAGCCATCGGCGCGGCTGAACGCGGTGACGCTGCCACTCCCCTTGCCCATGGGATACGCCGCCAGCGCACCGTCGTCGCCGCGCACCAGACCCACCAGCAGGTACTCGAGCCGTCCCCGCTCGGAAACCGTGCGCTGGGCCAGCCGCGCCGGTCGCGTCTCGCGGCGCTCGCCGGCCAGACCGCCCAGGCGCCGCAGCAACGGCGCCACGAACTCGTGGAAGGTGAAGATCGCCGAAGTCGGGAAGCCCGGCAGGATCACCACCGGCACCTCGCCGTGGGCGGCCAGGCAGATCGGTTTGCCCGGCTTCAGCGCGACGCCGTGCACCACCACACCGGGGTCGAGCTCGGCCACCACGGCATGGTTGAGGTCGCCCTCGCCCTTGGACGTGCCGCCGGAGAGCAACACCAGGTCGGCCTCGGCGAGGGCGAGTCGCAGCGCATCGCGCAGCGCGTCCATCCGGTCGGGGAAGACGCCCAGGAAGCGGGGTTCCCCGCCCAGCTCCGTGACGGCATCGGCCACGATGCGGCCGTTCGAGTCGTAGATGAGCCCGGGCCGCATGGCCGCGCCGGGCGCGACGATCTCGTCGCCAGTGGACAGGATCGCCACCCGGGGCCTCCGCACCACCGAAAGCCGCGCGCGACCGATGGCGGCGAGCACGCCGGTCTCGCGCGAGGTGAGCCGCGTGCCGGCGAAGAGCACCGTCTCGCCGGCGCCCACGTCGGTGCCCGCGAAGGACAACGCCGCACCGGGGACGGCGGCGCGCCGCACGATCAGCGTGTCGCCTTCGGCGTCGGTCACCTCGACCGGCACCACCGCGTCCGCGCCGCGCGGAATCATCCCACCGGTCGCCACCGGTGTCGCGGTTCCTGGCGCTACCTCCTGCTCGGGCACGACGCCGGTCGGCACGTGCTCGGCGTTGAGGCGCAGCCGCACCGGCTCGTTCTCGGAAGCGCCGAAGGTGTCGGCCGCGCGCACCGCGAAGCCATCCATGTTGGAGCGATCGAAGCCGGGCACGTCGACGTCGGCGCGCACGTCCTCGGCCAGCACGCGCCCGAGGGCGCTCTCGAGCGCGATCGTCTCGGCCTCGAGGGTCCGGGTACCGATCACCTCGAGCCAGCGGCGTTCGGCCTCGTCGCGGTCGAGCACCTCGAGGAACTGGTGCTGCGTCCTCATCGGATCGCCTCGGCGTCGTAGAGCAGCACCTCCACCTCTGCACCCTCTGGCATTCCCTCCAACGCGCGGGGCACGATGACGCAACCGTCGGCCCGAACGGTGGACGAGAGGATCGCCGCGCCCGAAGTGGCCAACGGCACCACCCGCTCCGCCTCGATCGCAACCCGCACGTAGTCGGTGCGACCGATTGCCGAGCTGATCTTGCGGGCCAGGGGCAGGCGCACGCGCCGGTGCGGCCAGCGCCGTGGCCGACCGCCGAGCGCGCGCAACGTGGGGCCCGCGAAGAACTCGTAGGCGCACAGGCACGACACCGGGTTGCCGGGCAGCAGGAACACCAGGCGCTCGCCGATGCGCCCGACACCGGCCGGGCTCGACGGACGCATCGCCACGCCGTGGAAGTCGAGGGTGCCCAGCTCGGCCAGCATGCGCGGCGCGTGATCCTCCGCTCCGACCGAGGAGCCGCCCGAAACCAGCGTGACGTCGGCGGCGCCGTCGGCCAGCGCCGCGCGGATGCGCTCCGCGTCGTCCGGGAGCAGCGCGTAGGGCATCACCTCGCCTCCGTCCCGCTCGACCAGCGCGCTCAACATCGGAGAGTTCGAATCGACGATGCGATGTCCCTCGGGCCGGTGGCCGAGCGGGAGCAGCTCGTCGCCGGTGATCAGGAGCGATACCCGGGGGCGCCGCACGCAGCGCGGGGAGCCCACACCGATCGACGCCAGCAGGCCCACGTCCTGGGGTCGCAGGCGCCGCCCGGCGGCCAGGACCCCGTCGCCCTCGCGGATGTCCTCTCCCGGGGCACCCACGTTCTTGCGCGGCGCCACCGCCTGCTCGATCCGGACGCGATTGCCCTCGGCGCGGGCCACCTCGGCCATCACCACCGCGTCGGCGCCGTCGGGAACGGGCGCCCCCGTCATGATGCGGACCGCCTGTCCCGACCCGACGCGGCCCACGAAGCCGCGGCCGGGCATCGATTCGCCCAGCAGCTCGAGCTCGATCGGATCGTAGGCGGTGGCGCCGAAGGTGTCCTCGCCGCGCACGGCGTAGCCGTCCATCGACGAGCGCGGGAAAGCGGGCACCGAGACCGGGGAGATCACGCTCTCGGCCAGCACGCGGCCGGCGCAGCCGGCCAGGTCGACCGCCTCGGGCGGCAACGCCGTCACGCGCTCCGTCAGGAAGCGCTCCACCTCCTCGACGTCGGCGCGCTCGGCGAAGCCGCGCATGCGCACGTCGCGAACCATGGCATTCGCGCCGGCGCGGGCGCCTGCTACCCGGTCGCTTTGAGCTGGAAGAGCTCGTCGCGCGGGTCGAAGCGCTGCTGCTTGGCCTGGGCGATGACGTCCTTCGGCACATCGAACTTCATCACGCCGTCGGGACCCACGCCTTCGTTCTTCATCACCTCCGGCAGGTCGTCGTCGGCGTCCTTCCAGCCGGCGCCCCGGTTGAAGGCCCACTCGTCCTGGAGGCACTGCCAGCCCATGTCGGCGACCTGCTCGCGGGAGATCTCCTCGCCGTAGAGCATCGAGTAGTAGCTCGCGATCTCGGGGATCGTCGGCTGCAGGAACTGGCAGAAACCGGAGGCGTCACAGACCGCGTTGACGAGCTGCGACTCCTGGGAGGCCCGCGCGAACTGGTCGGGCGGCAGGCCCGGGTTCACGATCAGGCCGGCGGTGTGGTCGGCGCCCATCGGGCTGGTGGCGTAGGTGACACCGGTGGCCTTGAGCGGGCGCGGATCCCAGGCCGGGATCGCCTGGCCGCGCACCACCGGCACCCGCTTGTGCTTCTGCTTCCTCCCGATGGAGGCGGCGCCGTTGCCGATCGCGGTCCCCAGCTCGGTGCCCTCGGCGATCTCGCGCAGGATGCGCTTGGCGCCCTCGGCGTCGCCGAACTCCATGCCGCCGGAATCCATGTAGATGGCGATGGCGGCGCCGGTCTCGATGGTGTCGAGACCGATCTCGTCGCAGAGTCGGTCGAGATCGGCCACGTCCTCCCAGCTGGCGATGGCGCAGTTCGCGCCCAGCAGGGTGAGCGTCTCGAACTCGAGCGCCGAAGTCTTGTAGTTGCCGTCCTTGTCGTGGACCACGTTCGAGCACTGCACCACGCAGCCGGTCATGCAGTTGTGCATGCCGCCGCCGCGCTCCTCGAAGCTCTCGACGATGCGTGCGCCGTCGAGCGTCTTCGCGTCGGGCGACTGGCCTTCGGTGCGGTTCTTGTACGGGAAGGTGTGCAGCATGTTGGCCACCGGCACCACCGAGCTGGTCCCGGTCTTGAACATCTGCGGACCGGCGAGATAGTTCTTGGTGTAGTCCTTCGAGTACGCGAAGAAGGGCTTGCGATCGGCGGGCATGCGGACTGGCCGCTTCGCCGCGTCGACGGCGACGTACTTCAGTCCCTTCGATCCCATCACCGCACCCAGGCCGCCGCGTGCCGCATGGCGCGCGGGCCGGCCCTTCTCGTCGGTGCAGGCGATCGACGCGCCGGAGAGCTTCATCTCGCCGGCGGGGCCGATGCTGATGAAGGAAGCCTTCTTCGGATAGCGCTCGTACAGCTTCTCGCAGAGCGCGTAGTTCCACAGGCCCTTGGTGTCGTCGGCCTCGACCACGCGCACGCCGCTCTCGTCCACCTCGAGGCCGTAGCGCTTGTCGGGGTCCGACGGCTGGCCGGTCACGACGACGGCGCGGTAGCCGAGCTTCATCAGGTCCTGACCCGGCTCGCCGCCGGCGTTGGCCTCCTTGATGCCGCCGGTGAGGGGGCTCTTGCCGCCCATCGAGATGCGGCCGGAAGTGGGAGCCGACGTGCCGGCCATCACGCCGGGCGCCATCACCAGGACGCTGTCCGCGCCCAACGGATCACAGCTGGGGTCGCATTCCTCGAGCAGGATGCGGGCCGACAACGCGCGTCCTCCCAGCAGTTTCCACGCGTCCGGGTAGGGCTCGGTGGTCGCGGTCTGGGTCGTCATGTCGACTCGGATCAGCCGATCTCCCTGGGGGCCACTGCTCATCGGATCTCTCCTCCTGTTGGCGCGGATACTACCAGACCCCTCGACCCGACTCAGCCGCCGGCGATCGCCGCCAGCACCTCGAGCCGGTCGCCATCGCCGACGGCGATTTCCAGCGCGTCCGCTCCCAGTTGATCCCCGTTGACGAAGAGCTTCACGAAGGAATGGACCCGGCCGCGATCGTCGAGGATCTGGGTGCGGAAGCCCGGAAACCGGGCCTCGACGGCATCGATGCACTGTCGCACGGTGCCGGCGGGCACCTCGATCCGGTCGGCGCCTGCGGTGGGACCTCGGTACGGGGGCGGAATGGCGACCACGACCACGTTGCATCCTCCTCGGAACCGGGGACTCACCCGCGGAACTTCCAGTGTAGCCGGCGCGCCTCCCCGCGCGCCGCAGGCTCCAGCGGGCTGGACGAATCGCGGATCCCGGCCTACCCCACTCCTCCTGGTGCATGCGCCCATCCGACAAGCCGGCTCCTGGATCACGGTGGTCTCCGGCCTGCCGCGCTCCGGAACGTCGCTGATGATGCAGATGCTGCGCGCCGGCGGTCTGCCCGTCTTCAGCGACGATTCCCGACCGCCCGACCCGGACAATCCCAACGGCTACCTCGAGCACGCTGCGGTTCGAGCCACCGCGAGCGACACGAGCTGGCTGGCGCGCGCCGAGGGGCGGGCGGTGAAGGTGGTGGTTCCGCTGCTCTGCGAGCTGCCGGGGGATCGCGCATATCGGGTGATCCTGATGCGGCGGCCGCTCGACCAGGTCCTGGCGTCCCAGGCCCGCATGCTCGAGCGACTCGGACGAGCGGTCGATCCGGACGACGGCGGGCGGCTCGCAGACGCGTTCCGTCGACAGCTTGCGCGTGCCGACGCCTGGCTGGCCTCGCACCCGAAGGTTCGCGCGCTGCAGCTGGCCCATTCCGACCTGCTTCGCGATCCCGAGGGCGCGGTCGGCCGGGTCGAGGAGTTCCTGGCCGCCGAGCTCGATCGCCGGGCCATGGTCGAGTGCGTCGATCCCTCGTTGTGGCGAGCTCGCGCTTGAGCCGGGCGGCCGCACGCTCCGGTCTATACTGCCGCCCGATGCCGAACCGATCCGCAGCGGCCGCCCTCGGCCTCGCCTTCTGCCTCGCGCTCTGCTCGGGCCCGGCCGCTCCGGCCCTCGCCCAGGGGCTCCATCCCCTACCCCAGGGTCCCCGGCCGCTGCACATCCGCCTGGCGGCGGCCGACGCGGTGGCGATCGGAATCGTCGCTTCGATCGAGCCCGGCCGCGTCGCGGTTGGCGATGCCAGCCCCTTGCTGGGGAATCCCGGCGCGTCCTTCCTGATCAAACGCTCGCCTTCGGCTCCGCCGCCGTTGGCGGTCGGCGTGCGGGCGCTCTTCCTGTTGCGCGGGGCCCGGTCGCCCTACCTGATGGTGGACGAGCCGCGCGAAGTGTCGTTGCTCCAGAGCGACGCGGATGCGACGCGCTGGGCCGAGCTGGTCCGCGAGCTGATCGAGGCACGCGGGCGACCGGACCGATTGCGCGGGATCTATCTCCAGCTCCTCGACCGTGAGGACGACGCGCTGCAACAGCTCGCCGGCGCCGCCCTGCTCGACGCCCGATCGGGACTGACACCGCTTCCGCCCGAAGCCGCGCGCGTGCAGGCCCGCGCGGCGAGCGACCCGTCCCGGAACGCGCACGGGCGCCGCGTGTCAACGCTGCTGGCGCTGGGCGAGCCCTCGGCGCTGGCGATCCTGCTCGAAGCGACGCCGGGGCCCGATGCGGATCCCCGGGTGGTGGATCTCACCCTGCGCGCCGGCGCCCAGTCCGGATCCCTCACCTTCGCCGCCGCGCTGCAGCGGACGCTCTCCCATGCCGACCCCGAGATCCGTCGGGCAGGGCTGGGCGCCGCCGGGCTCGCCTGGAACGAGGCGGTGGCCGAGCGGCTGACGGCGATGGGAGAGGACGACCCCGATCCGCGCCTGCGGCGCGACGCCAAGCGGCTGCTGAATCGTCAATCCGGTCGGCCCGCGGATGCGACCGCGGCAGAGCTGCGCCGTTCGCAGCGAAGCGCCGAAGAGATGCAGCACCAGGCCGAGTGAGCGGCTCGGTTCGTTGCCGATTGTCGATCGGGATCTTCGTAGCAGGTGACCGAGGCGGCGGGGGGTCTTCTCGACCTCCGTCGGGGCAATGCCTCTATAGGGTTCGCCGAAGCTGCGCCCTGCTTCCCAGCCCTCGCGCCGCACAACCCGCGCACGACCCGAAGTCGATCTGGTAGGCTCGTCAGACGCAATCGGAAGAGGCGCGCTTCTCGACCGGACTAGTGGCTCCTCGGAGAGAGCGGGTTCGATCCTCTTCGGAGCGAAGGCCTTCGCCGGCGCGAGCACCGGTAACACTCTTCCTCGATCTTCGGCGGTTGTTTGGACGCTCCCGGGTCGGGAAGTCCCCCCCCGCCTGACTCGCCCCCGCCGACTCTTGCCGCGCCCCGCCGTTGGCGGACGTCGCGGTCGTTCATCGGTGCGAGCGGCCTCGTTCGGGTCGGTGGAGGCGACACCTCGGATCTCCTGTGCCGCGCGTCGATGAACACGATCAGTGTAAGCACGGCACGGGCCGTCGATCAACTCGTTTCTGGGAGTGCGGGCTGCTTTTCTCCGCATGAGGCCGGGCCGCTCCAGTAGCGCGCGCGAGCGCGCTCCTGCCAGAAATGCGCATCGGGAATCGAGAACGGATCCCGCGCGGCAGGGTCGGGAACCCATGCGGTGAGGTAACCGTCGCGACCGTGCCCGTGATAGACGCACCCCGTGTCCAGTCCGCGCACGTTCGCGCTGACGTGGAGCCCCTGCAGCGACCAGTGGCCGTAGACGACGCCGTAGTCGTGCCCCTGCCCGGACCAGCGCTCGTGCCAGGCGTCCGCGGAGGTGAGCGGCTCGCGGCTCGACCAGGCGCCGCTGGCGTCCACGCTGCGACAACGCGTGATCCGCGCCAGGTCGTCGGCCACCGCGTCTTCGCTGCGATCGGCGGCCAGCAGGCGCTGGGCCTCCTGGCGCGAAGCGCGCAGCCGCGCCTCGATGCGGCGGGCGCGCGTCTCGAGCTCGGCGAGATCCCAGTGCGGCGCGACCGCGGCGTGCACCATGGCGAGGCGGCGCCCCCCGACGCGCCCGCTCCGCACCAGCGGCTGGGCGCGCAACCAGTCGATCCACGAGTCGCGATCCGGGTCGAGCAACAGGCTCTGGAAGGTGTCGTCGCGCGCGGGTTCGCGCTGGCCGAAGGCGAGCCGCAGCCAGGAGATCTCGTGATTGCCCAAAACCACGTGCGCCCGCCCAGCCTCGACCCGCGGGCGGACCAGCTCCAGGACCCGACGGCTGGCGGGGCCCCGGTTGATCAGGTCACCGACGAACCACAGCTCGTGCTCCAAACCGAAGCTGTCGTCGGCCCGACGCATCAGCGCCTCGAGCTCGTCGGCGCAGCCCTGGACATCCCCCACGAAGATCCGTTGCACGAGGGCCGAGGGTAGCCGTCGCCGCACGGTGACGCCGATCGTGTACCGTTTCGGACGTGGCCACGCCCCCCACTCCGACGCGTGCCGCGAGCGCGGTCGCGTCGGCCTCGGCCGAACGCGCGCACGCGGCGGTAGCCGACCGGCTTCCGCTGGCGGTGCTGCTCTCCTATGCCGTGGCGCAGTTCGGGCTCAGTGCGATGAACACGCTGGTCAACACCCACATCCCATTCTTCTACGTCGACACGCTGAAGCTGCCCGCCGCGACCTTCGGGCTGGTGATGCTGATCTCCAAGGTCTGGGACGGTGTCACCGACCCGCTGATGGGCCACATCACCGACAACACCCGCTCCCGGCTGGGGCGCCGGCGGCCCTACTTCCTGATCGGTGCCCCGCTGATGGCCGTCGCCACCTTCCTGCTGTTCCGCCCGCCCCAGATCGAGGGCCAGGCGCTCTTTCCCTGGTTCCTGATCATGTTCCTGTGCGCCTACTCGGCGCGCACCGTGTTCGAGACGCCCTACCAGGCCATGGCGCCGGACCTGACCCCGGACTACGACCAGCGCACCCGGGTGGCCGCGTACCGGGTGACCGTGGGCAACCTGGGCGACATGACCGGCGCCATCGTGCCGATGATCTTGCTGGCGTTCCTGGCGCCGCGGGTGACCTTCGGCTGGAGCGGCGCTGTGATCGGCGTGTTCATCGTGCTTGCAGCCGCGCTGACCTTCTTCCGCGTGCGCGAGCGCACCGACGCGTCGCAATTCCCCAAGAAGAAGCTGCGCGCCAACCTGATCGACATCCTCAACTACCCGGTGCGGAACCGTCCCGCCCGGTTGCTGATCGCCACCTACGCCTGCGCGGTCTTCGCCACCACGCTGCCGACCGCCGCATTCCGGTTCGTCAACCGATACGTCTTCACCGCGACGGGCCTCGAGAGCACCGTCTTCGGTCCGTGGATCGAGCGGATGGGCACCGCCGCCTTCCTCGACATCGGCGTGATCCTCGGCTACTTCGCGGGCGTCTTCCTCTCGGCGCCGCTCTGGTCGCGCGCGCTGCGGCGCTTCGACAAGAAGCACGGCTACATGTTCGCGTTCGCGTGGCTCGCCATGTCGGCCTGCGGACTGCTGTTGATTCCGCGCGAGCTGGGCTTCCTCTTCCCGCTGCTCAACGTGATGGTCGGCGCCGGCGGGCTGGGGCTGTGGATGCTCCCCGCAGCGCTGGGGCCCGACATCATGGAGTGGGAGGAGCTCCACCACGGCGACCGTCACGAGGGCGGCTTCTACGGCATCTGGATGCTGGTCCAGAAGTTCGGCGGCGGCATCGCGCTGTTCTCGATGGGCTTCTTCCTCGAGGCCATCGGCTTCGTCCCCGATCTGGCGCAGAGCGACCGCACCGTGTTGGGGCTGCGGCTGCTCTACGGGGGGTTCCCGCTGACCATCGCCCTCGTCGCGGTGGTGATCTTCTCGCGCTATCCGCTCACCCGCGAGGCCTACGCCGAGGTGAGGCGCCAGCTGGAAGCCCGACGCGGCCGCGGCTGACGGGCCGGCGACTTCCGGTACCCTATCAGGTTCCGCGCGACACGATGCCGCGCGCCGGAGGATACGATGGAGTGGAATCTCGCCGACGTCTTCGAGCTGGTGGCGGACACTGCGCCCCAGCGGCTGGCCCTGGCCCATGGGATCGACGGGCCCACCCGCACCTGGGGGGAGCTGGAGCGCCGAGCCAACGCGCTGGCCGCCCACTGGCTGCGCGGCCACGAGCCAGGCGACAAGCTCGCCCTCTACGCCTACAACCGGCCCGAGTTCGTCGAGACCCTGGTGGGAGCGATGAAGGCACGCCTGGTGCCCTGCAACGTCAACTACCGCTATCGCGAGGAGGAGCTGGTCTACCTGCTCGGCAACTCGGACGCGACCGCGGTGGTCTACGAGAGCGATTTCGCCGACCGCGTGGCGAAGGTGCGCGACCGCCTGCCCGGAGTGCGCGAGTGGATCGAGATCGCCGCAAGTGACGGCTCGTCCGGCAACGCCTTCGCCACGCCGTACGAGGACATCGTGGGCGGAGGCGCCGATCGTCCGGACGTGAAGCGCAGCCCCGACGATCTGCTCTTCATGTACACCGGCGGAACCACCGGCATGCCGAAGGGCGTGATGTGGCCGCAGAGTGCCCTGTTCCGCGCGCTCGGTGGCGGCGGCAACGCGGTGACCGGAGAGAAGCCGTCGGAAACGGTGGAAGAGCAGCGCCAGCGCATCGCCGACGAGGCGCGCTCTCAGCGCCTGCTGCCGGGATGCCCGCTGATGCACGGCACGGGTCTCTTCACCGCGCTGAATGCGCTGGCCAACGGGGGCGGCATCGTGACGCTCGCCGGCAAGAGCTTCGACGCCGAGGAGTTCTGGTCGGTGGTCGAGGCGCGTGCTTGCGCCGCCACCTCGATCGTCGGCGACGCCTTCGCCAAGCCCATGGCCGCCGCCCTTGCCGACAACCCGGGGCGCTGGGACCTCTCGCGCTTCTTCCTGGTGATCTCCTCGGGCGTGATCTGGAGTCCGCCGGTCAAGCAGGCGCTGCTCCGCCACCTGCCCCACGCCCTGCTCTACGACTCCTTCGGCTCGAGCGAGGCGGTCGGCTTCGGCGCCGAGCTCACCACCAAGGATTCCACCGTGCAGCTGGCCAAGTTCCGGATCGGAGCCAACTGCAAGGTCTTCACCGAGGAGGGCGAGGAGGTGCTTCCGGGAAGCGACACGCCGGGCTTCATCGCCCGGAGCGGTCCGATCCCCCTCGGCTATTACAAGGACGAGAAGAAGAGCGCCGAAACCTTCAAGACGCTCCAGGGCCGACGCTGGTCGATCCCCGGCGACTGGTGCACGGTGAACGAGGACGGCACGCTCAACCTGCTGGGCCGCGGCTCGGTTTGCATCAACACGGCCGGTGAAAAGGTCTACCCGGAAGAGGTCGAGGAGACGCTGAAGACGCATCCGGCGGTGACCGACGCCACCGTCGTCGGGATCCCCGACGAGAAGTGGGGCCAAGCGGTGACCGGGGTCGTCCAGCTCGAGCCCGGCGCGACGGTCGGCGAGGCCGAGCTGCGCGATCACGTGCGCGAGCGACTGGCGGGCTACAAGACGCCGAAGCGCATCGTCGTGGTCGACTCGGTGGGGCGCGCAGCCAACGGCAAGGCCGACTACAAGGGCTGCAAACGCAAGGCCCTGCAGGCGCTCGGCCTCCCCGGCTAACGCTCGCCAGCCGGTCGCGCGGGCCTCCCCCCGAGGGAGCGTGCCGACTCGGACGCGGAAGCGATTCCGCTAGAATCTCGTTCGTCGCATCGGCGGTTGTGTGCCGGGGGGAGCGATTGCAACGCCGCATCATCGTCTGTGATGGAGCCGAGCTCGCTCGGCTCTGGTGCCGTATCGGAGCAGCGGAGCACGAGGAGCTCACCTGGGTTCCGCGCGAGGACGAGTCGCGCGCGCGCCCGGCCGGCTTCCGCGCGCTGCAGGGAGGTCTCGCGGCCGACGCCATCGCGAAGCTGAACCCCAAAGAGGGAGACAGCTTCGGAATCGTCAGTGAAGAGGCCTCCTTCGTACGCCAGGCCGTATCCGCCATCGCCGAGGCGGCGCCCACCGCGGCCATCCTGGTGCTCTCCGACAAGCTCGAAGCGGACGATCTGCCGGACCACCGCTGCCTGCGGCTCGGCGGCTTGCGTTCGCTGATCCGCGACGACTTCGATGACGAGTTCGCCCACCTGATGAACCTGCGGCGGGTGACCGGCATGCGCGAGCTGCTGACCGGTCGCGAGCGCGTAGGCATCCTGCTCCAACCCGACCCGGACCCGGACGGCATCGCCAGCGCCTATGCGCTGCGCGCGCTGCTGGGCCGCAAGAGCCCGACGGCACCGATGATCTCCTTCGGCGAGGTTCAGCGCCCGGAGAACCGGGCCATGGTCGAGGCGCTGGGCATCGAGGTCCGCACCATCGCGCCCGACGAGCTCGACGACTTCGACGGGCTGGCGCTGGTGGACGTGCAGCCCACCGTGTTCGGCGAGAACCCGCCGGCGCGCGTGCTCTCGATCGACATCGTGATCGACCACCACCCCGAACGCAGCGGATACGACGCGGCGATTCGCGACATCCGTACCTCCTACGGGGCCACCGCGACGATCCTCACCGAGTACCTCCGGGCCGCGGGCATCGCTCCGGGTGCCAAGCTCGCGACCGCCCTGCTCTACGGCATCAAGAGCGATACCCAGCTGCTGGGTCGCGAGACCAGCGGACGCGACATGGAGGCCTTCGCCTTCCTGCACGCCAACCACAGCCCCGCGCTGTTGCGTCGGATCGAGCGACCGGCCCTGCCGGTCGACGGGTTGCGCGCCCTGGGACGAGCGCTGGCCGAAACCCGGGTCGAAGAGGGCATCCACATGCTGGTGCTGGGACGCGTCCGCGAGGACGTGATCCCGCAGGTGGCCGAGCTTGGCCTGCAGGCCGAGGGCGCCGAGTGGTCGATCGCGGCCGGTACCGTCAACACCGACCTGGTGTTCTCGGTCCGCAACGTCGGGTACGTGCGCGCGGCGGGCGAGGTGGTGCGAGCCGTGGTGGAGGGACTCGGCGTGGGCGGCGGGCACCGCACCATGGCCAAGGGCATCATCCCGGTGCGCGCCTTCCGGGAGACCTTCGGCAAGGCGGACCGCCCGACGATCCGGCGCGCGCTCCACGACGCCTTCGTGAAGGCGATCAACCGCTCCAACAGCTGAACGTTTCTCAGCGCCCCTTGTTCAGGTTGCTCACCGATGTGAGGCTGCGCAGCTCCTTGTCCGGGGGCGGCACCGAGACGAAGGACCACGACTCGCGCCGCCAGCTGCCCTCCTCGGCCAGATTCGCGAAGGCCTCCCCGACCGAATCGATCACCCGCACGGGCCGCTCGGGGTCGTCCGGCCAGCGCGGGTAGTCGGGTCGATCCTCGCTCCAGCGCCCGGCGTAGACGCCGATGTCGATGGCCTCGTCCTTCGCATCGTAGGAAAGCAGGTAGAGCGGTTGGAGCGTCTGCAGGTCGAGGTAGGTCACCACCCGGCTCTGGCGGCGCTGGCCGATCGCCCCCTTCACCTTCCCCTCCAGCACCAGCGCGCGGCGCAGGTCCCAGCGGTCGCTGGCGAAGGAGAGGCCCCAGGGCCCGAACTCGCGATCGGGGTTCTCGGGATACATGGCGTTCTGCACGTTGATCGGGGCGAGCACGTCCTGCAGGCCGACCACGCGGTACTCGTAGAGCAGGGGGCGGATCGCGAGCCCTTCGAAGCCGCTGCGCTTGGTCTGGATCTGACTGCTCCCGACTCCCGCGCCCCCGGCGGCGGCCACGCCTCCAGCGCTGCCACCTCCGATGATGAGCTGCTGGTTCTGCACCACGCCCACGCTGAAGGAAGGCATGTAGAGCCCTTCGACATCGCGCGCGTTGATGCGCCGCACGCGGCGCCAGGTCGGCAGGTAGGCGTGCAGGTCGTCGCTCCGCTCCGGCTCCCAGAGACTCTCTTCGGCGCGGTACTGGCGCCAGGCATACTCACGGGCGTCGAAGGGCTGGTCGAGGCGACCGCCGGCAACCCACTGGTTGCCGCGCGCGAATGGCACCGCATAGCCGTCGTCCGGTCGATCGACCCGGTGCGCGAGGTCGTACTTGAAGACGCGGCCCAGGAAGGGCTCGGCGCGGCCGATGCGCCCCAACAGGTCGGTCACCCGGAACGCGCCGCCGAAGCCCGCGCCCTGGTAGCGCCAGGCGGCGTTCCAGGCCCAACGCAGGCCCGCGTCGGGAGACTCGGGATCGATGGTCTGCTCCGGGAAGGGGCGGCCCGCCACGTAACCTTCGATCCCCCCGTCCTCGCGCAGCCGCGTCTGGCCTGCGAAGCGTTCGGTGGCGGCGTGGTAGAAACCGGGCGCACCGTAGTCGCGGAAGCAGGGCCCGATCTCGAGTCGCATGCCTTCGTAGAAGAAGCGCTCGCGGTGGGTCCAGAGCAGCGCCGGCAGGAAGCCGCGCAGTCGGTCCATGGCACCGAACGCGACGACTTCGCCGGTCTCGAAGGACGCGCCGGCCCGCGCGTCCTCGCCGGCGGCGGCGCGCAGGCCACCGGGAGGGACGCATCCCTCGGGCGGAACGGCCCAGGGCGAGGCCGGCACCGCATCGGCATCCTCGGCGGCAGCAGAGTTCGCGCCGACCGAGAGCAGAACGCCGACGGCCAGGAGCAGACCGAGCGAAAGCGGAGAGGAGTGGGGAGACCGAATCACGAGCACCTCCGTCGGAAGTCGTCGGCGCGAGACACGACCGGAAGTATACGCGCGCTAGCTGGCCCGGCTCCCTGTGGTACGCTCGGCCGATCCGCGCTGCCTGGAGCTTCCCTTCATGTCCGGACCCGCCGTCATCCCCAGCGTTTCCGCCCTCAAGGACTGGGTAGGCCGCAAGCTCGGGCCCTCGGACTGGGTCGTGGTGGAGCAGTCGCGCATCGACTCGTTCGCCGAGGCGACCGGCGATCACCAGTGGATCCATGTGGACGTCGAACGCGCCGCGCGCGAGTCCCCGTTCGGTGGCCCGATCGCTCACGGCTACCTGACTCTCGCCCTGGCGCCCGCGCTGTTGCCGCAGATCGTGCGCGTGGAGGGCGTCCGGATGGGCGTGAACTACGGCGTCGAGAAGATGCGACTGCCGACACCGGTGCCCGCGGGAGCGCGGGTGCGCCTCTCCGGCGAGATCAAGGACGTGCGCGAAATGCCGGGCGGCGGCGCCCGCGTCACCATCGGCATGACCTTCGAGGTCGAAGGCGGCGCCAAACCCGCCTGCGTCGCCGACGCGATCTACGTCTATTACCCGGCCTGAGTCAACTCCGCTCGCCTCCTCGCTGCGCGCGCGGCGCGCGGGCACGAGGGCTCTCGAAATTCGAGGGCCGCGCTTGCCGGCGGGCAGCCCCCGAGCCGCAGTGGACCCACCAGCGCCCGCGGACCTACCAACCCCCTCGATGCGCGACCGACGCTCCAACGCGGCCTTCGAACCCGCGAGAAGGCAAGGAGGCCCAGGCTGGCAAGCGCCGCCCAGATCCGTCCGAAAGTTCTATGCTCTCGGAGCGGCGCGCGCAGCGAGCCGCAGGCGAGCGGAGATCCACGAAGCTTGCGCCCGCACGGCAACCCAGCCGCCGCGCGCGCAGCCAGGCTAAGCCGAGCGGAGATCACGAGGCCTGTGCCCGCACGGCAACCCAGCCGTCCGCGCGCGCAGCCAGGCTAAGCCGAGCGGAGACCGAAGAGTTGCGGATCGCGATTGCACAGATCAATCCCACGGTCGGGGATCTCGCGGGGAACCGACGCTTGGTGGAGGAGGCCGCGGCCAAGGCTGCCGCCGCCGGAGCAGAGCTCTTGGTGGCGCCCGAGCTGGCCCTCGCGGGCTACCCGCCGATGGACCTGCTCGAGCGGCGCGGCTTCGTCGCGGACCAGCTGCGCGAGCTCGAGGCGCTCGAGCCCGCTTCGCGCCGTATCGCGATCGCGGTGGGTGCAGCGCTCCCGGCCGAGCCGCGCGGCTCGCGTCACCTGATCAACGCCGCGGTGCTGTTGGCCGGCGGACGGCGCGTCGCGACCCAGGCCAAGACGCTGCTGCCCAGCTACGACGTCTTCGACGAGCGGCGCTACTTCCTTCCGGCGCAGGACCGCACCCCCGTGCCGTGGAACCAGGCGATCCTGGGACTCACGGTGTGCGAGGACGGCTGGTGCGAGCGCATCCCCTACGACCTCGATCCCACCGGCGAGCTCGCCGCGGCAGGCGCGGGGCTGGTGCTGAACCTCTCCGCTTCACCCTGGCACGTGGGCAAGCCGGCCGAGCGGCGCGCGCTCTTCTCGGCGCTGGCTCGCCGGCACCGGGTACCGATCGTCTTCGCCAACCAGGTAGGCGGCAACGATCAGCTGATCTTCGACGGTGGGTCCTTCGTGGTCGATGCGAAGGGGCGCGTTCGGGCGCGGCTGCCGCTCTTCGAGCCCGCGCTCGAGATCCTCGACCTCGACGACGAAGCTTCTTACGGCGAGACCGCCGAAGTGACCGGCGCCGCGCAGCTCGAGGCGGGTCTCGTGCTGGGCATCCGCGACTACTTCCGCAAGCAACGGCTGGCGCCGGGCGCCGTGGTCGGATTGTCGGGCGGCATCGACTCGGCGGTCACCGCGCACCTCGCGGTCGAGGCCCTGGGCGCGGACCGCGTGCTCGGCGTGCTGATGCCGGGTCCCTTCTCCTCGGACCACAGCGTCTCCGACGCGCGGGCGTTGGCGCGAAACCTGGGCATCGAATCGCGCACCGTGGACATCCAGCCGGTCTACCGCCAGTACCGCGAAGTGTTCGCCGACCTGTTCGGCGCGCGTGACGACTACGGGCTGGCACAGCAGAACATCCAGTCACGCATCCGCGGCGCCATCCTGATGGCGGTCTCCAATGCCGAGGATCGGCTGGTCCTGGCGACGGGCAACAAGAGCGAGCTGTCGATCGGTTACTGCACGCTCTACGGCGACACCGTGGGCGGGCTGGCCGTACTGGGCGACGTGTACAAGCGCGACGTCTACGCGCTGGCGCACCACGCCAACCGGTCGGACGAGCGCATTCCGCGCGGCAGCATCGAGAAGCCGCCCTCGGCCGAGCTGGCGCCCGACCAGCGCGACGAGGACGACCTTCCGCCCTACGACATCCTGGACGCGGTGCTGGAGCAGGCGATCGAGGCGGGTCTCGGTGCCGAGGCGATCCAACCGCCTCCGGGATCGGACCGCGAGCAGGTGCGCCAGATCGTGCGTCGGCTCGACCGCAACGAGTACAAGCGCCGCCAGTCACCGCTGGTGCTGCGCACTTCGCCGAAGGCGTTCGGAACCGGACGCAGATTGCCGATCGTCCACCGCTACGAG
This sequence comes from Myxococcota bacterium, assembly GCA_041577695.1. Lineage (GTDB taxonomy): Bacteria > Myxococcota_A > UBA9160 > UBA9160 > PR03 > JASJBO01. Next base: position 18,428 of record JBFGIM010000045.1, read on the forward strand.
GCGTAGCGGCGCGGGGGCGGTCAGGCCGTGGCGGCGTCGCCCTGGGCGGTCTCGGCGGAGACCGCGCGCACGTTCTCGGCACGCGCGCCGCGAGGACCTTCCTGCACCACGTACTCGACCGCGTCGCCCTCGTTCAGGCCGTCGTAGTCGCCGGCGTTGAGGCCGGAGCGGTGGAAGAAGACCTCCTTGCC
>JBFGIM010000046.1:0-18568 GCA_041577695.1 Myxococcota bacterium
ACATGAGTCCCTGGAGGTTCGAGGATCTGGACACGCCGGAGGCGCGGGCGGCGGACCCGGACTTCGTGCCGAATACGGGTATCTACGTCTCGAACGAGGCCTGGGACGACTACCAGGCCGAGCGCAAGGCGCTGCTGGAATTCATCGTGAAGCACGACATCGAGAACGTCGTATTCAACAGCGGCCACACCCACTTCTACATCGCGTCGGAGCTGATGCCCGACTTCGACGACGCCGACTCACCGACGGCCGCCGTCGACTTCGTCACCGGCTCGCTGACCGCCGACCCCGACCCCTGCACCATCGCGCCGCCGATCTTCCTGAGCCTGGTGGCCGAGGTGATCCGGGCCGAGAACCAGCCCTACATGAAGCACCTCGATCTCTCGGAGCAGGGCTACACCCTGGTGGACGTCACCCCCGAGGCGTGCACCGTGGAGTTCCGGGGCATCGACAGCTTCGATCTGGAGGCGGAGCCCGTCACCTTCGCCAAGTTCCGGGTGGCCACCGGCACCAACCGCCTCGAGGTCCTCTTCGCCGGTCCGGGGCCGCACCGCTGCGCGGACGACCGCTAGCCGGCGTCGTGCCCGGCGCCGCCGTGGGTGGCGATCCGCAGCCCGCGCGGCACGACGAAGCGCTCGCCCCGATCGAAGAGCCATTGGGTCGCCAGCGCCAGCATCGCGGCCGGGATCGCGCCCTCCAGGATCAGCCCGGTGTCGTCGAGGCGGATGCCGGTGAGGATGGGCTGGCCGTAGCCGCCGGCTCCGATCAGCGCGCCAAGGGTGGCGGCGCCCACGTTGATGACCGCCGCCGTCTTGATCCCGGCGAGGATCGACGGCGCCGCCAGCGGGGCTTCGATCAGGCGCAGGCGCGGCCACGGCTCCAGGCCCAGGGCCTCGGCCGACTCGCGCAGCGAGGTCGGGATGCCGGTGATCCCGGCGTGGGTGTTGCGCACGATCGGCAGCAGGCTGTAGAGGAACAAGGCCACCACGGCCGGCCCCGCGCCGATCCCGAGCAGCGGAATCATGACCACCAGCAGTGCGAGCGCCGGGATGGTCTGCGCCACGCCTACGGCGCCGAGCACGAACGTTCCGATCCGCTGGCGGTGGGCGGCCAGGATTCCCAACGGGATGGCGCACAGCACCGCCGCGGTCAGCGATACGCCCACCAGCGCCAGGTGCTCCCCGGTGTGCCGCACCAGCCGTTGCAGGCGGCCGTCGGCCACCACGTCCACGTACAGCTGGAGGTGGTCCGCGAGGAAGTCGGCCGCAACCCGGGCCTCGGGCGCGCCGTCGATCTTGACGCGGGCGTTCATCGCGATCATGGCGCCTTCGTCGATGGCGCCCTCGATGCGCTTCAGCGCCGCCACCGCTTCGGGTGCCTCTTCGGCCAGGACGGCGCGGTAGAGCAGCACCGCGTGGTAGCGCGGGAAGTAGTCGAGGTCGTCCTCCAGCGCGGTCAAGTCGTAGTAGGCGATCTCGGCGTCGGTCGTGTAGAGGTCGGTGACGTCGACGCTGCCGGCGGCGAGCCCGCGGTAGGCGAGCTCGTGTTCCACGCCGCGCACGTCCCGGTGCGGGAGTCGGTAACGGTCGCGCAGTCCTGGCCAGCCGTCGGCGCGGTCGAGGAACTCGTTGCCGAAGCGGAGCGCCAGATCGGCGTGTTGGCGAAGGTCCGAGATCTTCGTGATGCCGAGCCTCGACGCGCGCTCGCGAACCATGCCGAGTGCGTAGTTGTCCTGGAAGCCGAGCGGCCGGCTCATCACCAGCCCCCGCTCGGCGAGGGCGGCGCGCAGGGCGGAATCGTCGTCGATCCGTTGCGAGGCCAGGATCTCGTGGCTGAGCGTGCCGGTGTACTCGGCGTACACGTCGATCTCGCCGGAGACCAGCGCGTTGAACACGATGCGGGTTCCGCCGAGCGCCCGGCGGTGGCTGGCGGGAACCCCCGCTTCCACCAGCAGTACGCGAGCCACTTCGCCGAGCACCACCGCCTCGGTGAAGTTCTTCGAGCCCACCACGATCGGCTCTTCACCGCGTGCCGGCGCCGACGAGAATGCTGCCAGGGCCCACACCAGGGCGAGCGCGACGCGCGCAAGCCGATTCACATCAGATCTCCCGCACCGAGCGGAGAGCGCTGCGCCTGTACGAAGCGCTGCACGAAGTCGTCGGCCGGCGCGCGAATCATCTCGGCCAGCGTTCCGCGCTGCACGATGCGCCCGCGGCGCAGCAGCACGATGTGATCGCCGAAGAACGCGGCCTCGGCCAGGTCGTGGGTCACCAGCACCACGGTCTTGCCGAGGGCCGCGAATACCTGCTTCAGGTCGCGCTGGAGGTCGAAGCGCGTCATCGGATCGAGCGACCCCAGGGGCTCGTCGAGCAGGAGCACCTCCGGGTCGAGCATCAGCGCGCGCATCAGCCCCACGCGCTGCTGCTGCCCCCCCGAGAGCTGGGTCGGGTAGCGGTCCAGTCCGCTCGTGGGGAAGTGGGTGAGCTCGGCCAGCTCGGAGACGCGGGCTGCGATGCGCTCCGCCGGCCACGACAGCTGGCGCGCCATCAGCGTGACGTCCTGCCGCGCCGAGAGGTGCGGAAAGAGCCCGCCGTCCTGGATGACGTAGCCCATGCGCCGCCGCGCAGCGGTGAGCCGCTCGCGCGTCAAGGATTCGCCCTCGAAGAGTACGCTGCCCTCGTCGGGGATCTGGAGGCCGATCATCAGGCGCAGCATGGTGGACTTGCCACAGCCCGACGGACCGATCAGCACCGTGGTACGGCCGGGCTCCAGCGAGAGGTTGCAATGTTCGAGGGCGGGCAGGGCTCCGAAGCGCTTGGAGACCTCGCGGAGCTCGAGCATGGCGCCATGCTAGCCCGTCCCCGCACCGGTGCTCGGTGGCTCCTTCACGCCCCTGCCGGCGGCGACGCGTGTCGTCGCACCACGTCGAGCAATCCGGCGCCATAGCGCGTGACCTTCGTCGGGCCGATCCCGTGGGCCTGCGCCAGCTCCTCGGGGTTCCTGGGGCGCAGGGTGGCGATGTCGCGCAGCGCCCGGTCGGTCGCCACCACGTAGGGCGGAACCGATTCGGCGCGCGCCACCTCGAGCCGGTGGTGCCGAAGCGCTTCGAAGAGCCCGCGGGCGGTCTCGTCCAGGGCGTCGTCGGCCGCCATCGAGCGCCCGCGCGCTCGGCCACCGGAGGCCGGGGCCGGGCGTTTGCGGGACGGCAGCAGCACGCGGGCGTCGCGCTCGGCGCGCATCACGGCCACTCCGGATTCGGTGAGCACCGCCACCGGCCGGTCACCGCCGTGGAAGTCGACCCAGCCCGCGGCGATGCAGCGCCGCAGCAGCCGCATGAGCCACGGCTCGCTCTCCCCGGCCAGGGCGCCGAAGGTGGAGGTGCGGGTCAGCCCGCTCTGGTCGAGCCGCGCGTCGTTCTCACCGCGCAGCAGCTTGGCCGCCGCCGTCAGGCCGAAGCGCCCGTGGATCCGCGCCACGGCCGAGAGGGCCTTGCGGACCACGAGGGTGGTTTCCTCTTCCGTCGTGTCGTCGCTGCCGGCCAACGAGAGGCAGACGTCGCAGCGGCCGCAGCCAGCCAGGGTCTCCTCCTCGTCGCCGAAGTAGCGCAGGATCGCATCGTGACGGCAGCTGCCGCCCTCGGCCCAGCGCATCAGCTCCAGGAACAGGTTCCACTTGTGCCGTACCCATTCGCCGTCCGGGTCGTCGGCGTCGCGCTCGATCAGTGCGCGGCGCTGGGCCAGGTCGCCCGGGGAGACCAGCAGCAGGCCGACCGCGTCGGCGCCGTCGCGACCGGCGCGGCCCACCTCCTGGTAGTAGGCCTCCACCGAGCCCGGCGGCGCCAGGTGCACCACGGCCCGGACGTCGGGGCGGTCGATTCCCATGCCGAAGGCATTGGTGGCCACCACCACGTCGTAGTCGCCCGCGATGAAGCCGCGACTCACCCCGTCCCGGACACTGCCGTCCAGGCCGGCGTGATAGACCGCCACCCGCCACCCCCGCGCCGACAGACGTTCGGCTTCGCGTTCGCTGGCGCGTCTCGTCGGCGCGTAGACGATCGCGGTGCCGCGCGGCGCACCGGGCCGGCCCAGCGTCTCGGCCAGGGTCGCCTCCACCGCGGTCCGCCGCTCGAGCCCGCTCTCCACCTCTCGTGCGCGCAGCGCCAGGTTGGGACGCGCGAAGCCGCGCACGATCTGCGGCGTGTCCGCCGCCAGGCCCAGGCGCTCCACGATCTCGTCGCGGACCACCGGCGTGGCGGTGGCGGTGCAGGCCACCACGGCGGCATCGCCCAGCTCCCGGACCAGGCCGCCGAGCGCCATGTACTCGGGACGGAAGTCGTGGCCCCACTCGCTGATGCAATGGGCCTCGTCGATGGCGACCAGCGTGCAGTCGAGATCGCGCAACAGCGAGCGCACGCCCGGGTGCGTCACGCGCTCGGGCGCGGCGTAGACCAGGTCGTACTCGCCGCGGGCGATGCGCGCCATGCGCTGGCCGAGCTCGCGCGGCTCGAGCGTGGAGGCCAGGAAGGTGGCGGCCACGCCCCGCGCCTCGAGGGCCGCCACCTGGTCCTGCATCAGCGAGATCAACGGTGATACCACCAGCGCCGTCCCCGGCAGCAGCGTGGCGGGCAGCTGGTAGACCAGGCTCTTGCCGCCCCCGGTCGGCGCCACCAGCAGCAGGCGCCGCTCCGAGAGGAGTGTCTCGATCGCCTCGCGCTGACCCGGTCGGAAGTCGTCGAAGCCGAGTCGGCGCAGGCCCGCTTGCAGGTCGAGCGGGTCGGTACTCAACGGGTTTCGATCCGCGGGATCTTCACGGCTGGCTAGTAGGTCATGGCGGAGCGCACCAGCTCCACGATCGGGCCCGGGGCCTTCTGCGGCGAGCCGGCGTCGAAGGGCGGCTCCGGGTCGTACTCGATGCCGAGCTGGAGTGCCTGGGCCAGCTCGTCGCCGGCCAGCGTCGCGACCAGTCGCAGCGCCATGTCGATGCCGGAGGAGACGCCCGCGGCGGTGACGATCTTGCCCTGCTCGACGACGCGCTGGCCGGTGGGCTCGGCGCCGTACTCGCGCAGCGCGTCGAGCTGCGTCCAGTGGCTGGTGGCCCGGAGCCCCTTCAACAGGCCCGCGGCGCCCAGGATCAGCGATCCCGTGCACACCGAGGTGGTGTAGCGGGTCCCCTCATGGATCCGGCGGATCCACTCGAGCACTTCGGGCTTCCCGCGCACCTCGCGGTCGCCGGGCCCGCCCGGCACGAGCAGCAGATCCACGTCGCCGACGTCTGCGAGCGGGCACTGCGCGGCCAGCTGCAGGAAGCCCGTGTCGGTCGTCATTAGGCCGGCGCGCTCGGCGGTGAAGACGAGATTCGCGCCCGGCAGGCGCGACAGCACCTCGTAGGGACCGATGGCGTCGAGCGCCGTCATGTTCTCGTAGAGAAGAATGGCAATGTTCATGATCCGGTCCATTGTACACTAGGGTTTCGCCAGCGGGCGGGGCCCGCAGGAGGAACGAGCGATGCCCGACGTACTCGACCCGTCCAACGCTTCCAGCGCGCATCGCGAAGGGGCCGATCGGCCGGGGTGGACCGATCGTGTCGACAATCCCTACCTCCACGGCATCCACGCGCCGGTGATCCACGAGACCACCGCGGTCGACCTGGAGGTGGAGGGCGAGCTGCCGGACGATCTCTACGGCGCCTACGTCCGCAACGGACCCAACGCGCTCATCGAGCCCGCCAACCTCTACCACTGGTTCGACGGCGACGGGATGGTGCACGGTGTCTACTTCCGCGACGGGCGCGCCAGCTATCGCAGCCGCATGGTGCGCACCGAAGGCTGGATCGACGAGCAGCGGCGCGGGAGCGCGATCTGGCCCGGCATCATGGGTCCCTTCGACTTCGAGTTGCCCCGTCACTACCTGAAGGACACCGCCAACACCGATCTGGTCTACCACGACGGACAGCTGCTGGCGCTCTGGTACATGTGCGGCGCGCCCTACCGGTTGGACCCGCTGACGCTGGACACCCGGGGCGTCGCCGATTTCGGCGGCCGGCTCCGGACCACGGTGTCGTCCCACCCCAAGGTGGACGAGCGCACCGGCGAGCTGGTCTACTTCACGCTGAGCGACGAGGCGCCCTTCATGCGCTACGGCGTCGTCGCGAAGAACGGCGAACTGGTGCACGAGATCCCGGTCGAGCTGCCGGGTGCGCGGGCCAGCCACGACCTGACCATCACCGAGCACTACACCATCCTCCACGACTTCCCCTTCTTCCACGACGTCGAGCTCCAGAAGCGGGTCAAGCACCGCATCGCCCGCTTCCACCGCGAGCTGCCCAGCCGCTTCGGCGTGGTGCCGCGCCGCGGGGGCGCCGACCAGGTGCGCTGGTTCGAGTTCGAGCCGGGCTACGTGCTCCACATGGTGAACGCCTGGGAAGAGGGCGACTGGATCGTGATGGACGGTTGCCTCCAGCCCGACCCGAGCATCCGCCGACGACCGGAGGAGGGAGCACTGGCCTCGATGCTGGGCTACCTGCGCATCCGCTCCCACCTGCACCGCTGGCGCATGAACCTGGCCACCGGGGCGACCGAGGAGTACGCGCTCGACGACCTGAACGTCGAGTTCCCGCTGCCCGATACCGCCCGCTACGGGGTCCGCACCCGTTACTCCTACCACCAGCACATCCCATCCGATTGCTACACCGTGGAGTTCCACGGGCTGGTGAAGTACGACCACGAGGACGGGAGCTGTGTCCGCTACGACTACGAGCCGGGGCAGTACGCCAGCGAGGCGCCGTTCGCGCCGCGCGTCGGATCCGGCGCGGAGGACGACGGCTACGTGGTCACCATCGCCACCGACGCCGAGCGCCTCACGTCCGAGTGCTGGGTCCTCGCGGCCCAGGACATCGCCGCCGGGCCGGTGGCCCGGGTGAAGCTGCCCACCCGCGTGCCGACCGGCTTCCACGCCAAGTGGATCGCCGGCGACCGGATCTGGGCCAGCTGAAGTCTTCGTGGACCTCCTGCGCGATGCGGCGGAGATCCGCCACTGGGACGAGGAGGTGGACGTCCTGGTGATCGGCCTGGGCGCCGCCGGGGCAGCGGCAGCGCTCGAGGCGTCGCGCGTCGGCGCCGAGACCCTGGTGCTCGAGCGGGCCAGCGCCGGCGGCGGCACCTCCGCCATGTCCGGCGGTGTGATCTACCTGGGTGGGGGCACGGCGCTCCAGCGCGCCTGCGGCTTCGAGGACACCGCCGAGGCCATGTACGCCTATCTGATGGCATCGTGCGGCGACGACCCCGACGAAGCCAAGATGCGGCTCTACTGCGAGCACTCGGTCGATCACTACGACTGGATCGTCGCCCAGGGAGTTCCCTTCAAGCCCACCTTCTACGCCGGGATCAGCGGCGAGCCGCCCACCGACGACGGGCTGGTCTGGTCGGGCTCGGAGCAGGCGCATCCGTATCGCGAGCTGGCGAAGCCGGCGCCGCGCGGCCACGTGCCGCGGATCGAGCACCAGGCCGGGCCGCTGCTGATGCAGAAGCTGTGCGCGGCCGTGGACGCCAGCTCGGCGCGCCTGGCCGTCGACCATCGCTGCGAGGCGCTGGTGCAACGCCCGGACGGCGAGGTGATCGGCGCGGTGGCGCGCCGCTTCGGCGGCGAGCGCACCATTCGCGCGCGGCGCGGGGTGGTGCTGACGACGGGCGGCTTCATCAACCACCGCGAGATGATGGCCGAGCATCTCCCCGAAGTGCGCCGCTGCAAGGTCCGCGTGGGGGCCGAGGGAGACGACGGCAGCGGCATCCGCCTGGGCATCGCGGCCGGTGCCGCGACGCAGCACATGGACGCTGCGTCCATCTCGCTTCCCGCCACCCAGCCGTGGGGCCTCAAACGCGGCATCCTGGTGGATGCGCAGGGCGAGCGCTTCATCAACGAGGACGTCTACTACGGTCGGCTGGGAGAGTACGCGCTGTACCGGGCGGGAGGCCGCGCCTGGCTGATCGTGGACGACGAGGTGTTCGAGAAGCCCGACTATCCGCGCGAGCTGGTCTCGGTCGCCGAGACGGCGGCGGAGCTGGCGCGGGCTCTCGGCATCCCGGAAGGCGCGCTCGAGCGCACGCTCGCCGCCTACAATCTCGACGCCGCCCACGGCGCGGATCCCGCCTTCTCCAAGCAGCCGGTCTACCTGAAGCCGTTGGATCGTCCACCCTTCGGTGCCTTCGACTGCACCACCGAGTCCTCGATCTATGCCGCCTTCACGCTCGGCGGCCTGCGGACCGACCCCGAAGGTCGGGTGCTCGATCCGAACGGCGCCCCCATCGCCGGCCTTCATGGTGCCGGCCGCGCGACCTCGGGCCTCGCCGTGGGTGGCTACAGCAGCGGCTTGTCGCTGGGCGACGGCACCTTCTTCGGCCGCCGCGCCGGTCGCACGGCGGCGGGGCGTTCCTGACGCGGCTCAGCTAGTGGCTGGATCCTGCCGCCGCAGCTTCTGCTGCACCTGCTCCAGCTCTCCGAACCCCTGCGTCGTCGCGTCGGGCTTGACCACCTCGATCGGGTCGCGGAGGTCGTCCACGTAGCCCAGCGCGTAGGCGCCGCGCGCGTATCCCATCAGGCGCAGCAGCGGCTCCGGCAAGGTGCTCGCCGTCTCGCGCGGCACGGTGAGGTACTGGTTCTCCTCCTGGCGCAGCCACGCCACCGCGTAGGTCAGGTTCAATCCGTAGCGCACCGCCTGCGAGCGGTTGGCGCCTCCGCCGTGGTAGAGCGCACCGGTATAGAGCAGCACCGAGCCGGCCTCCATCTCCGCCGGCTCGGTGTCCGCTTCCGTGAACTCGAGCCGGTCCTCGTAGCGGTGGCTGCCCGGAATCACGCGGGTGGCGCCGTTCTCCTCGGTGAAGTCGGTCATCGCCCAAAGCGTGTTGCACTGCACCTCGTAGCCGTCGGGGAAGGGGAAGAAGTCGAAGGCCCACTGGTCGCGGTGGATGGCCTGGGCGGATTCGCCGGGACCGATGGCGATCACCTGGGTGAGGTGGAGCTGGAAGTTGGTCGCGTGGGCGAGCACGCGCTCCACCGAGCCGAGCACGAACGGATGAGTTACCAGGTCTCGCGCCGTCGCCGAGCGCGCGATCAGTCCGCCGGTGCGGCGCGTGTGCCGTCCCGCGAACCCGTCGGGCCCGGTGCGGGTGGATTCCAGGTAGGGCCCGAGCTCCCGGCGGACCCGATCGAGGACGGGCGGCTCGACCAGACGATCGATCACCGCGCAACCGTCCCGCTTCATTACTTCCGCGACGCGCTCGGGTCCTGCGGCCGCGCTCAAGTGCTCGATCGGCATCGCGTCTCCTCGCTCCGGGCTCGCTCGCCAGGATAGCCCCGATCGGAGCGGAGCGGGGACGCCCGCCCGGCTCGCGACGAGTTGCGCTGGGGCGCCGCCGCCGCCGCCGATCCGGGCTAGGCTTGCGCCCGATCGGCCGCACGCCGGCCCGACAATCGGGGGAACCATGGCACCGTTCATGAGACCGTTCGAAGACCGCACCTACGCGCTGCTGCGCATCGTCAGCGGCCTGCTCTTCCTCTGGCACGGAACCAACAAGCTGTTCTCGTTTCCAGTGGAGGCGCCGCCGGCGCCGGGATTCGTGCTCTACGTGGCCGGTCCCATCGAGCTGATCGGCGGCATCCTGGTGATGATCGGCCTCTTCACCCGCTGGGCAGCCTTCCTGTGCAGCGGTCTGATGGCGGTGGCCTACTGGATGGCCCACGGCCTGAACCACCCCTTCCCGCTGGTCAACGGGGGCGAGCTGGCGGCGCTCTACTGCTTCGTCTTCCTGTTCATCTCTGCCCGGGGCCCGGGGATCTGGAGCGTGGACGCCTCGCGCGGCGAGACCTGATCCCGGCGGAGGCGCGGCCATGTCGATCACCGGGGCGGAATCCGTCGTCCGCACGCTGGCCGCGGGCGGCGTCGAGGTCTGCTTCTCGAATCCCGGAACTTCGGAGATGCACCTGGTGGCGGCCTTCGATGCCGTCCCCGAGCTGCGACCGGTGTTGTGCCTGTTCGAGGGGGTGGCCTCCGGCGCGGCCGACGGCTACGCGCGCATGCGCGACGCGCCGGCCGCCACCCTGCTCCACACCGGGCCGGGTCTCGCCAACGGCCTCACCAACTTCCACAACGCGCGCAAGGCCGGCACGCCGGTGGTCAACCTGGTGGGCGACCACGCCACCCACCACCGCAAGTACGACGCCCCGTTGACGGCCGACGTGGAAGGGTTCGCGCGCCCCGTCTCGGGGTGGGTGCGCACCGCCGCCAGCGCCGAGAGCGCCGCCCGCGATGCGGCGGACGCGTTGCAGGCCGCGCGCCGGCCGCCCGGCTGCGTGGCCACGCTGATCCTGCCGGCCGACTGCGCCTGGGGTGATGGGTCCGGACCCGTGGCGGTGGCGCCGCCGGCCGCGTGGACCACGCCGGATCCCGAGGCCGTGGCAGGCGCGGCCCATGCGTTGCGGTCGGGCGAACCCGCCGTAGTGCTGCTCTCGGGTCGGGCGTTGCGGGAGCCCGGGCTGCGGGCGGCCCAGCGCATCGTGGCGGCCAGCGGTGCTCGGTTGCGGTGCGCCACCTTCAACGCGCGGGTCGAGCGGGGCGCCGGTCGGCCCTCGATCGCAGCGCTCCCCTATTTTGCGGAGCGCGCCGTGGAAGACCTGGCCGGCGCGCGACACCTGATCCTGGTCGGCGCCGCGCCGCCGGTCGCGTTCTTCGGCTACCCGGACCGGCCGAGCTGGCTCACGCCCGCCGGCTGCCAGATCCACGAATTGGCGGGTCCGTCCCACGACGCCGAGGCGGCCCTCGACGCCCTGGTGTCGGAGCTGGGCGCACCCGCCGCCGTCGAACCCGCGGTGGAGGGGCGGGTCGATGCGCTGCCCCGCGGCCCGCTCACGCCCGAGGCGGTGCACCTGGCGTTGGCGAAACTGATGCCCGAGGGCGCCATCGTCTCCGACGAGGCGATCAGCGGGGGCTTCGGCATGCTGCCGCTCACCGCCGCCGCGCCCCCCCACGACTGGCTCCAGCTGATGGGCGGCGCCATCGGCCAGGGCATGCCGCTGGCAACCGGCGCTGCGCTGGCCTGCCCGGACCGGCCGGTCATCAGCCTCGAAGCCGACGGCAGCGCCATGTACACGCTCCAGGCGCTCTGGACCCAGGCCCGCGAGGCACTCGACGTCACGACCGTGGTCTTCGCCAACCGCGCCTACGCCATCCTCGAGGTGGAGCTGGCCAGGGTCGGCGCCACGCCGGGGCCGCGGGCGCGCAGCCAGTACGAGCTGTGCCAACCGGAGCTCGATTTCGTGGCGCTGGCGCGCGGCCACGGGGTACCCGCCAGCCGCGCAGATACGGCGGAGGCATTCTGCCGCCAGCTGGCGACCGCCCTGGCCGAGCCGGGGCCCCATCTGATCGAGGCCTGGATCGAATCGAAGGGCTAGACGCGGCTCTCGTCGCCGGCGTTCTCGTGGAAGGTCTCGGTGTCCTCGACGATCTTGTACCACTCCCAACGCAGTCCGTCGGGCTCGGCGGCCCACACCTTGTTCTGCTTGGCGTAACAGCAGGTCTTCTCGTCCTCGACCCGGTGTTCCATGCCCGCCTGGCGCAGACGTTCGGTGGCGGCGGAGACGTCCTCGTCCTCGAAGACCTCCACGCCCAGATGGTTGATGCGCTCGGGTGCATCGGGCAGCTCGAAGAGCACCAGCTTCAGCGGGGGCTGGTCGATGGCGAAGTTCGCGTAGCCGGGCTTCCGCTTGTTGACGGGCACGCCGAACATCTTCGAGTAGAAGGCGACGGCGGCGTCGAGGTCCCTGACGTTGAGTGCGAGTTGGACACGCATGGCATCACCTCCGTTTATATTTCGATAATATTGGAAATATAGAATCTGTCAAGAAGCTTGCGGCTCCCAAGGAATACACCCGAGGCATGTTTGCACTCTGTGTATTTTCTGATAACATGCGCCCGTTTCGTTCACCGAGGTCCTCGTGAGCAACGTCCTCGCCGAAACCACCCCGCCCGGCTCCCGGGTCGAACGCCGGCGGGCCCGGGCGCGCCAGCGGATTCTCGGCGCGGCCGAAGCCCTGATGAGCGAGCGCGGCGTCGACGAGGTCACCATCGCGGACATTACCGACGCCGCCGACCTGGCGCGCCGCACCTTCTACCACCACTTCACCTCCAAGCACGACGTGCTGGTGCCGATCGCCCGCGCGCGGACCCAGGCCCTGAACCGGCGGGTCGACCGCCAGCTCGAGGGTCTCCGCGACCCGGCCGAGATCGTCGTCCGCGGGATCCGGTACACGTTGCGTGCGTTGCCGCAGGATCCGCTGTGCAGCTGGTTCGTGCTGAGATCCGGCCTGCCCTTCGACCGGCTGCGCGACGGCATCGGCGAGAGCGGCGCCCGCGACATCCAGCGCGGCATCGAAGCCGGACGCTTCGTCGTCTCCCATCCCGCGGTGGTCGAGGCGCTGATTCTGGGCTCGCTGATCGGGGCGATCAGCGCGCGTCTCGAGGGTCGCCTCGCCGACGCAGATCTGGACGTCGCCGCCGCACACATGCTGCAGCTGCTGGGCATCCCCGCCGCCGAGGCCCATGAGCTGGCCCACCGGCCCCTGGCCCCACTTCCCCCCAACGACTCGAAGGAGGAGCTGCGATGAAACTCGCCACTTTCAGCCACGGCGGAGACACACGAATCGGCGTCGTCGTCGGCGACGCGATCGTCGATCTGCGGTCGGCGGCGCCCGATCTGCCCGTCGAAATGGTCGCCTTCCTCGAGGCGGGCGACGACGCCCTGGCCGCAGCGCGCCGTGCGGCCGACTCGGGGCGGGACAGGCTGGCGCTGTCCGAGATCGAGCTGGCCTCTCCGCTGCTGCGACCGCCCAAGATCCTGGCCGTGGGGCTCAACTACGCCGACCACGTGGCCGAGACCGGCCGCGAGCGGCCGGTGCACCCGATGATCTTCAACAAGCAGTCGACCTCGGCCCACCCTCCCTACGCGCCGTTCCACCTGCCCCGCGCCTCGGACAAGCTCGACTACGAAGGCGAGCTGGCGGTGGTGATTGGAAGGCGCTGCCGCCACGTCCCGCGCGACCGCGCCGCCGAGGTGGTCGCCGGCTACACGGTGGCGAACGATGTATCGGTCCGGGACTGGCAGATCCGCGTGCCCACCTTCACGATGGGCAAGTCCTTCGACACCCACTGTCCCCTGGGTCCGTGGATCGTCACGTCCGACGAGGTCGGCGATCCGCACGCGCTGGACCTGAAGACCTGGGTGAACGGCGAGCTGCGCCAGTCCTCGAACACCAAGCAGCTCATCTTCGACTGCTTCACGCTGATCGAGCACCTCTCCACCGCCTTCACCCTCGAGCCCGGCGACGTGATCTGCACTGGCACGCCGGGTGGCGTGGGCGTGGCTCGCAAGCCGCCGCTCTTTCTCGTGGAGGGCGATGTGGTGAAGGTTGCGATCGAGGGCATCGGCGAGATCGAGAACGCCGTCATCGCCGAGCCCGCCGACACGATCCGCCTGTAGCGGGGCGCCGGACCGGCCGGAACCCGGTCACGCCGGGGCGAAGCGCACGAACGCGAGGCCGCCGGCGACTCCCAGCGCCCAGACCGCGAGCAGCAATCGGCCGGTAGGTCCCAGCCGCCGGCGGCGCAGATCCGGCTCGAGCGCGAACAGCGTCATCCCGCCGCCGGCCACCAACGCCGCCAGGGCCGCCAGATTGCGATCCTGGATGGCCAGCACCACGACCGAGGCGCCCAGCGTCGCCAGCGTCAACACCACCACCGCCAGCACGGGCCAGAGACCCGGGTCGGTGAAGAACGGCTCGAGCCACCCACCCTGGGCGTCGGGATTCGCCTCGGATTCGGAACCCGCGTTGCCGCCCGGGGGCTCGCGTTCCCCTCGCTCGGTCACGGCATCCTCCATGGGGTCCTTCTGGCCCCGGTTCCCGATATAATAGGCGACGGCCTGGGGCGGGTCGGCGCGCCTCGGAACTCTGGAGCTGTCATGGGAATCACCGCCACGGCCCACCACATGTCGTTTCCGGTCCGCGACCTGGAGCGGTCGCGGCGTTTCTACGAGGACGTCCTGGGGCTGGCCCGGATCGAGCGGCCCGATCTCGGGGTGGCGGGCTCGTGGTACGGCGCCGGACCCTGCGAGGTCCACCTGATCGAGGTGCCGGAAGCCATCGAGATCGGCGCGCCGCCGCCGCGGCTGCTCCCCCTGGATCGACACGCGGCCTTCGCGGTGACCGACTATGCGGAGACCCGGGAGCATCTGCTGCGCCACGGCCTCGAGATCGTCGAGAATCCCGGAGCCGGTCAGATGTGGGTTCGCGATCCCGACGGCCACATCATCGAAGTGATCGTCGCGGAACGTTGACCGCGAGGCAGCCTTGAACGTCCTCTACGTCGAAGACAACGAAGTCGCTCGTCACTACGTGCAGACGGGCCTGGGGCGAAGTGGCTTCTCGGTCGAGGTCGCTCCCACGGGCGACGCGGGCTTCGAGCGCGCACGGGCCGGCCGCTTCGACGCGCTGATCCTCGACGTGATGCTGCCCGACTGTGACGGCAACGATCTCTTGCTGCGCTTGCGTCGGGCCGGCGTAGATACGCCGGTGCTCTTCCTCTCCGGTCGCGGAGGAGTGGCGGCCAGGGTGCGCGGACTCGAGATCGGAGCCGACGACTACCTGCCGAAGCCCTTCGCGCTCTCGGAGCTGGCCGCGCGCCTGCGCGCCATCGTGCGGCGCCACGACGACACCCCGCCGATGGGCCGACTGACCGTCGCCGACCTGGTGTTGGACCTGGACGCGGGAAAGGTGATGCGGGGCGGCCGAGAGATCGACCTGGCCCCCAAGCAGTTCGCCCTGGTCGAGTTGCTGATGCGCAACGCCGGGCGCGTCGTGTCGCGGTCGACGATCATGGAGAAAGTCTGGGGCGACGACGCCGATCTGCGTTCCAACGCGATCAACGTCCAGGTGAGCTACCTGCGTCAGCGCATCGATCGGGACTTCGAGCCCAAGTTGCTGCACACCAAGCCGGGCTTCGGCTATGTCCTGGAGGATCGGACCGGGGCCGAGCAGGGTGGCAGCGACTGAAGCTCAGTGCGGGTCGCGCAGCAGCGCGCCGAGCTGCGCGCGCAGCTGGACCAGTTCCCCGGTCAGGGTGGCGAGCGCCACACCCGCGCCGTCCAGCCGGCCGCTGCTTCCCATCGTCTCGAGACGCTGCGCCGTCTCTGCGACACCCTCCAGTCCCAGCGTGGCGGCGGCGCCCTTCAGTGAGTGGGCGACGACTTCCAGGCGCTTCGGGTCTGCCGAACGGATCGCGCTCCCGATCGCCTCGAGCTCGCCCGGGTAGGCGCGCAGGAAGGTTTCGATCAGGGTCTCGCTCAGCTGGCGATCCTCGTCGGTGTGCTGCTGCAGCACCTGCCAGACTGCCGACGCACCGTCGCCCGGCACGCGGACGGAGGGCGCCTCCGGCAGGCATTGCTCCAGCGTGGCGCCGAGCGTCTCCAGGCGCAGCGGTTTGCTCAGGTATTCGTCCATGCCGGCCGACTGGCAGCGCTCGCGGTAGCCCCCCATCGCGAGGGCGGTCATCGCGATGACCGGAGTGCGAGTGGCGCGATCGCGCTCGAGCTCGCGGATTCGCGCCGCGGCTTCCAGGCCGTCCATCACCGGCATGCGCAGGTCCATCAGCACCGCGGCGAAGCGGTCGCGGGCTACCGCGTCGACGGCCTCCCTTCCGTTCACCACCGCCTCGGACTCGAAACCCAGCCTCGCCAGCATCTCCGCCGCCAGCCGGCGGTTCACCGCGTCGTCGTCGGCCACCAGGATCCGGCGCGGGGTCGATGCGCCGTTCTTCGACGCCCGGGAGTGCAGCGCCGCACGGTGTGGTGCCGCGGAGCGCGCCGGCTCCATGGGTATCTCGATCCAGAACGTGCTGCCGCGCCCCAGCTCGCTCTCCACGCCGATCGCGCCGCCCAGGCGCTCGACGATGTGGGCACAGATCGCCAGGCCCAGCCCGGTTCCTCCATAGCGGCGCGTGGTGGACGCGTCGGCCTGGACGAAGGGCTCGAAGATCCGCTGCCGTTCCCCGGCCGCGATCCCGATCCCCGTATCGCTCACGGCGAAACGCAAGAGCTGCCCGGCTCCCCTGTCCGGAACCGTGGCGCGGACCGTGATGCGACCCTGCTCGGTGAACTTGATGGCGTTGGAGATCAGGTTGTCGAGTACCTGGCGCAAACGGCGGGGATCCCCGCGCACGCGCCCCGGAATGTCGTCCCCGAGCTCCGCCGTGAGCGCGAGCCCACGGCGGCGTGCCGGCTCGGCGAAGAGGTCCATCGCGGCGTGGACCAGGTCCGCGAGCGCGAAGTCCACGTCCTCGAGCTCGAACTTGCCGGATTCCGACCGCGCGAACTCGAGGATGTCGTCGATCTGCTGGAGCAGGATCTCCGCCGAGGAGCGGATCATCTCGGCGTGCGCCCGCTGCGGGGGGTCGAGCCGGGAGTCGAGCAGGAGCTCGGTCATCCCGATCACCCCGTTCATCGGTGTACGGATCTCGTGGCTCAGCACCGCCAGGAAGCGGGACTTGGCCCGGGCGGTCGCCTCGGCCTCTTCCTTGGCCCGGCGCAGCGCTTCATCGGCGCGTTTGCGCTCGCTGATGTCGCGGGTCACCGCGTAGATCGCCTCGAGATCGCCGTTCTCGCGGCGCACCGCCAGGGCCGAGACCTCCGTCCAGATCGTGTGGCCCCAGCGCGTGCCTTGCTCCACCTCGAGGATTCCCTCCTCGATCTCGCCGGCGCGGGCGCGCTCCAACAGGACGCGCGCCGGTGACGCCGTCTCCGGTGTCAAGCCGCTGTCCTCGATCGGCTGCCCGATGCTCGCATCGGGCCGGTATCCGAGCATCCTCTCGACCGACGGACTCACGTAGGTGAGTCGTCCGGAGGGGTCCATGGTCCAGATCACGTCGCGGGTGTTCTCGGTGACCAGCCGGTAGCGCGCCTCGCTCTCGCGCAGGCTGTGCTCCACCCGCCGCCGTTCGGCGACCTCCGCTGCGCTTCTTCGCAGCGCGTCGCGCAGGCGCGCCTGGGTGGCCGCCTCCCGGCGGTGCATCTCCTGCTGATTGGTGAGCGAGCGGAGTCGCAGGTAGTGGATCAGCGAGCCCAGGCCGGTCGCGCTGAGCATGGCGAGGCCCAACGGGGGCCATTCCGGCGATGGCGGCGCGTATGACGCGACAACGGTCCAGCCGACGATCGCGGCGGCCGCGACCAACGCGTAGCCGAGCGTCGAGAGCAGCAGCATGCCCGAGCCGACGAGCACGAGCATCAGCCCGATCGAATCGATCGGCCGCCCCTGGAGCCAGATGTGGTACAGGGGGATGGCGACGGTCGCCAGGGCGAAACCGGTGCAGATCCCATGGGCGTATCGCGTCGGGAACGACCAGCGCTCCAAGCCGAGCCGAACACACGCGGCGAGCGCCGCAGCGCCCGCGACCACCGGCACCAGCACCCGAGCCACGTCCGGGGGCAGCGTCCAGTAGTGGGACAGTGCGTAGATCGCCGTGAGGACCGCGATGGCCGTAGCCAGCGGCCGGACCGTATCGGTGGCCGTCGTTTCGATCAGGTCGATCGAATCGGCTTCGACGTCTCGGCTGGGGGCGGGTTCGCTCATACGGGGGGTTCGGCAGCGGGCCTGCGGGATCCTAGCCCGGCTGCAGGAAGCCGGCGATGCCCAGGCCGGCCGCTGCGCCGATCAGCAGGAGACTGGCGGAGCCCACCAGCAGGGCCGCGGCCATGCCCAGCGCGAAGGGCCGGAATCCCAGGTCCCGCAGCTTGGCGAAGCTGGTCCCCAGTCCGACCGACGCCATGGCGACCGCGAGCAAGGCGGTGGCGGCGCGGCTGGTGTCCGAGACGAACGCCTCCCAGGTCTCCTTCGGCAGCAGGCCGAAGGGCCGGTCGCCCAGGTCGCCCACCGTGCGCAAGACCGTCATCGCCACGAAACCGAACACGAAGAGAGGCACGATCTGCCGGAACGGCGTGGCGTCCCTGGCGTCTCGTCGGCTGCGTCCGTGGAGCACGGCCATCAGCGGAATGACGACGAGCATGCACAGGTTGCGCACCAGCTTGGTGACCGTGGCCGTGTCCAGGGCGGTCGGATCGCCGAAGTTCTGCAGATACATCAACCCGGCGCCGGCGACCTGGGCGGTGTCGTGGATGGCCGTTCCGAGAAAGAGGCCCGCCAGGGACGCATCCCCGGCGAAGAGCCAATGTGCCAGGAACGGATAGCTCAGCAGCGCGGCCAGACCGAAGATCGTGACGCACGCCACCGCGTAGCTCACCTCGTCGTCATCGGCGTGGATGATGGGCGCCATGGCCACGATGGCGGTATTGCCGCAGATGGCGGTGCCGACCGCGATCAACGTGGTCAGCCGCCGCGGCAGCCTCAGCACAGCACTTGCCCAGATCACGGTGACCAGCGCGACGGCGATGCAGGCGAGTACGATCGGCAGCGCCACGGCGCCGATGGCGCCCGCGGCGGTCAGGCTGAGCCGGATGCCGAGCAGCGCGACTCCG
>JBFGIM010000047.1:0-18372 GCA_041577695.1 Myxococcota bacterium
GGAGAGGGTTTCGCGTTTCAGGTCTCGTTCCCGACTCGCCCCCCGCTTCCGGCAGCCGCTCGGCGCGAAAGGAACCGACCGTGAGGACCATGCCCTTCCACAAGTACCGACCCTTCCCGCCGGTAGCGCTGCCCGACCGCCGCTGGCCCGAGCGGCGCATCGAGCAAGCGCCGATCTGGTGCAGCGTCGACCTGCGCGACGGCAACCAGGCGCTGATCGAGCCGATGGGCGCCGAGCGCAAGCTCCGCATGTTCGAACGTCTGGTGGACATGGGCTTTCGCGAGATCGAGGTGGGCTTCCCCAGCGCATCCCAGACCGACTTCGACTTCGTGCGGCGCCTGATCGAAGAGGACCGGATTCCGGAGACCGTGACGATCCAGGTGCTGACCCAGGCGCGCGACGAGCTGATCGAGCGCACCTTCGAATCGATCCGCGGCGCGCGCTGTGCGATCGTCCACCTCTACAACTCCACCTCCACACTGCAGCGGCGGGTGGTGTTCGGACTCGACCGCGACGGCATCCGTGACATCGCGGTGCGCGGCACCGAGACGGTGTGCCGCCAGCGCGACGCGCTGCCCGGCACCCGGGTGCGCTTCGAGTACTCGCCCGAGAGCTTCACCGGCACCGAGCTCGATTTCGCCGTGGAGGTCTGCGAGGCGGTGGCCGCGGTCTGGGGCCCGACCCCCGAGGAGCGGATGATCCTCAACCTGCCGGCCACGGTGGAGATGGCGACTCCCAACGTGTACGCCGACCAGATCGAGTGGTTCGGCCGCCGCTTCTCGGGGCGCGACCGCGTGATCCTCTCGGTGCATCCCCACAACGACCGGGGCTGTGCGGTGGCGGCCGCCGAGCTGGCCCAGATGGCGGGCGCCGAGCGGGTCGAGGGCACCCTCTTCGGCAACGGCGAGCGTACCGGCAACGTGGACCTGGTGACGCTGGCGCTCAACCTGATGAGCCAGGGCGTGGACCCGGAGCTCACGGTGCACGACATCGGCGAGCTGGTGCGCGTGGCAGAGCACTGCAACCGGCTGCCGGTCCACCCGCGCCACCCCTACGCGGGCGAGCTGGTCTACACCGCCTTCTCGGGGTCGCACCAGGACGCGATCAAGAAGGGCTTCGCGGCGCTCGAGCACGACCCGACCGGGTGCTGGGAGGTGCCCTACCTGCCGATCGATCCGGCCGACGTGGGCCGCACCTACGAGGCGGTGATCCGCATCAACAGCCAGTCGGGCAAGGGCGGCGTGGCCTACGTGATGGAAACCGACCACCGCATGCACCTGCCACGGCGCCTCCAGATCGAGTTCAGCCGCGTCGTGCAGGCGGTGACCGACGCGAAGGAGGAGGAAGTCTCTTCCACGGCCTTGTGGGAGCTCTTCGAGAGCGAGTATCTGGCGCCGCTGGATCCCTTCGCGCTGGTCTCCTACCGCTCCGCGATGGACGACGAAGGCGGCGTCTCGATCGAGGCGACCCTCCGTCACGACGGCAAGGAGCGCGTCGTCCGCGGCACCGGCCACGGGCCGATCGAGGCCTTCGCGGTCGCGCTGGCCAGCGCCGGTGCGGGCCCGGTGCGCGTGACCGACTACGCCGAGCATGCCCTGGGCGAGGGCGCCGACGCGGCGGCGGTGGCGTACGTGGAGGTCGCCGCGCCGGACGGCACGCCGCGCTGGGGCGTCGGCCGCGACCGCCACATCGCGACCGCGTCGCTGCGGGCGGTGCTGAGCGCACTCAACGGGATGGCGCGCGAGCGCGAGCGCAGGGCCGCCTAGCGTGGACGTCCCCGTGCGTCAGCTCGGCGGTGCGGAAGAGGTGGCGGCGCTGCTCGACGCAGGGGAGCGACCCGCGCTGCTGCTGGTGCGGCGCGGCTATCGCGATCCCGAAGTGCTGCGGCTGCTCGAACGAGCCCGGGAGCTGGGTCTTCCCGTCCAGCTCACCAGCGACGCCGACCTGCGGCGCATGAGCCGGATCGCGCCGGCCGGCGACGTGCTGGCGCTGTGCGGGCGCGACCCCGCTGCCAGTGCCGAAGCCGTGCTGGCGGAGGAGGGCGCAGTGTGGCTGCTGGCCGGCATCGCCTACGCGGGCAATGCCGGCTACGCCATCCGCAGCGCCGAGGTGTCGGGCGCTGCCGGAATCTTCCTCGACGCGCACTTCGAACCCGCCGCCCGCAAGCGCGCGCTGCGCGCCTCGATGCACGCGGAGCGCTTCCTGCCGGTCTACTGGCGCGAGGCGTCCGGAGTGCTCGATGCCGCCGCGCGCGCGGGCCGCCGGCTGGTGGCGATCGAGGATGTCGGGCGCGCGGCGCCCTGGGAGGTGGATCTGACCGGCCGGGTGCTGTTCGCGGTGGGCGGCGAAGCCGACGGGCTTCCCTCCGCACTCGTGGAGCGCTGCGACGCCGTCGTCCGCGTTCCCATGGCGGGCTTCATCCCCTCGTACAACCTGCAGGCGGCCATGGCGGTGGTGGCGGTCGAGCGCCTGCGACAGCAGGCGGCGCAGGCCGACCCGGCCCGGGCGCTGCGCTAGGGTCTGGCGCGATGAGCGAGCCCGCCGAGGACTGGAACGCGGTCCTGGAGCGCCTGCTTCGCGGCGACCGCGCGGCCTTCCTTCGCTTCAACCGCTTGCTAACGGGCTTCCTGCTTCAACTGCGCGCCTACGACTTCGAGGACGAGTGGGACGACCTGCGCCAGGAGGTCCTGGCGGCCGTGGTGCAGAACGCGCGCGCGGGCCGCCTGCGCGATCCCCAGGCGCTGGTCGGCTACGCCCGCATCATCACCCGCAACAAGTTCACCGATCGCTTGAAGCGCCGGCTGCGCTGTCGCGAGAAGGAGAGCCTGCCGTGGGAGGAGGAGACCGCGCGGGTGGCGGCGCTGCCCGCCGCACCGCTCGATCTCGGCGATCGCCGCGATCTGCGCGCCGCCCTCGCCGCGCTGCCCGCCGAGCAGCGGCGGCTGGTGGAAGGGGTTTATCTGGAGGGGAAGACCTACCAGGAGGTGGCGACCGAGACCGGGGTACCCCTGGGAACCCTGAAACGCCACCTGCGGCTCGGGCTGGCGGCCCTGCGCGCCCGTCTCGAGAGTCCGCTGGAGGAGACGTGAGGCCCGGCGCCCCGCCGCCGCCGGAGGTGATCCGGATCGGCCACCTGGGCCGACCTATGAGATGGCGCCGACCGAGCGCCTCGGAGTTCCGATGACCTGTTCGCGTTCGCAGCAGATCGACCTGCTCGGCTTCCTCGAGGCGCCACGCCGCCCCGACTTCGACGATTTCCGCGATCACTACCCGCGCTGCGCAGCGTGCGCCGCCGAGGTGCGGGCCTGGACCGAGCTGCAGCTCGAGCTCCGGGCGCAGCGGCCGGGCGCGTTGCATCCCGAGCCGGAGATGTTGCTGGCGTATGCCGAGGCCCGCGACGGGATCGCGACGCCGGAGCGAAACGCCCTGGCAACCCATCTCCAGGGCTGCCCCACCTGTCGAGACGAGTTGCGGGCGTTGGGCGCGTGGTCGCCCGATGTCGTGCCGGTCCGGTCGCCCTGGCGGCGGGTGCTGGCCTCGCTGACGCGGGTCACCTGGCATCCCGCCTTCGCCTACGCGCTGGTGGGGTTGCTGCTGTTCCCGGTGTTGTATCGCGCATTCTCGCCCGCGGTCGATCCCGCCGGAGAGCTGGCGGCGCGCACCGAGACTGCGCGCGCGCCGCGAGCCGTCGCCCCGGCCCCGGCCGAGGTCCCCGCGCCCCTCGGCGCGACCGGGGGCGCACTGCCCTCCGAGACGCTGGCAAGGGCCGAGCCCGCCGAGGCGTTCCGGCCGTCGGGCGCTTCGGCTCCCGAGCCGACGGAGTCCGAAGCAGTCGCGCCGTCCGGGCCGCCCGCGGCGCGGGTGCTCGCCGACCAAGCCGAGGGCGGCCTGCGCCAGCGCCAGCAGGAGGTGCGCTACGCCGCGAAGAGCGCCGGGGTCGAGCCATCGATCGACGAGGCCGCGGCGGAGCCTTCGCTCGCGGCTGCCGAGGGCGCGCAGGAGCGCGCCGTCTCCGGCGAGGCAGGGCGCGCGAATCTGCAGGCGGCGCCGCTCGTGGTCCGATCCGTGTCACCGCCCCAGGCCGGAGCCGACCGGGGCGCCGACTCGGCGTTGCGCGCCCCGGCCGCGCCCACCCCCGCAGTGCTGCTCGACGCCGTGCGGCCGGTCCGTCTCGAGCCCCGCCGCTCGGCCGCCGGCCTCACCCTGCGACTTCCGTTGCCCGAACCCGCCGACTCGGACGGCGCGGACGTGTCGTTGGAGCTGGCCGAGGCCGCCGGCCCGCGCGCGCTGCGCGCGTCGCTGCGGCTCGAAGCGGGCGCCAGCGCCGTCGAGGTGGACGTGCCGCCGCTCTGGCTGGTGCCGGGCCAGTACCGGGTCAGCGTGCGCGAGACCCGGGGCCGCTTCGCCGCCGACTTCCGCATCGAGGTGACGTCGCGCTGAAGCTCACGGGCCGAGGCCGGGGGACTGCCAGCGGCCATCGCCGTCGGCGTCGACGAAGATCGGGTTGCTGAACGCCAGCGGCCGATAGTCTCCGTCCAGCAACGCGGAGTAGACTTCCGACGTTTCGCCCTCCACCTCGACCGTGACGAAGGCATCGGCCTCGAAGTGGAGCGGCAGCTCCACCACGCCGCCCGCGGTGATCGGCCCGCGCACCGAGGGCTCGCCGTTCACCTGTACCCGAAGCTCCGAGATCGGCACCCAGGGCGCCGCGCGCACGCTCACCCGCAGCGTTCCGTGGTTGCCCTGGAAGAGCTCGCCGCTACGGGTGTTGCCCAGCGCGACGTCGAGCAGCGGCCCGGTGGTCCCGTAGCTCCGTCCGGCGCGGATGGCGGCGACGAAGGCGCCAACGTCGAGCCGGGACGGGCGGTCGTCCGCGATCGGGACGTAGTTGCGCGGGGTCGCGACCACCGTGCTCAGGTGGTGAGAGTCGCTGTTGGCGGTGCCCCAGACGACGACGCCCTGTCGCAGCAGGGCGAACCAGTCCTCGCGCAGTCGCCGGTAGGCGTCGAAGGCGTCGCCGTTGAGCAGCTCCATCGCGTCGAAGTCGAGGTCGCGCAGACCGCTGTCGGGATCGGCTTCGAGCAGGGCCGCGTTGGGCGGCTCGGCGAGCGGGCGGGTCGGGTCGAAGGGGTCGCTGCGCCCCAGGTGGCGGAAGAATGCGCGCGGATGGTCGCGGTCGTCGTCGAAGCGCGGATGGTTGAGCTGGATGACGCGCTCGCCGTCGATGGCGCGCAGATCGCGGATCACGTCGCGCCAGCGTCGCCCCTCGTTGGGAACCGCCCCGCCGCGGTGCCGCCGCGGTCGCAGCGGCATCGGGAACGCGTTGGCGTGGCCGATCGAGCGCGGCGCGACGTCGGTCCACACCTCGCTCGTGACTTCGAGGCCACGCAACGTGGCCAGCTCCCGCGTCCAGCCCAGCTCGGCGACCCGGGGGCCGTAGTCGCTCACCACGTCGTGATCGGTGGAGATCAGCACCTCGGCGCCAGACGCGCGGTAGGAGGCCAGGCGCAGATCACCCGGGACGCCCGTATCCGGGCTCGCCGGCCCGTGGACGTGGAAGTCCGCGGCGATCCAGCCCGGCGTCTCCAGCGCGCGGGTCGGCGGCGCCAGCTTCAGCTCCGCGCGCGTGCCGGGGCCGAGCTGCAGGTAGCTCTCGGTGACTTCGTACTCGGGGCCGCGCGTGGCGAGCACGCGATAGGAGCCGGGCGCCAGGGCCACGCGCTCGGGATCTCCGGCGGTGCCGCCCAGCACCACGTCGCGGACGGCGGCGCTCCGCCCCAGGGCCAGCTCGCCGTCCAGCGCGAAGCCGAGGCCGTCGTCGCGGAAGCGGGGATCGCGCGTGCCGTCCACGCCGACGAAGACCAGGCGCATCGGATTCCCCCGCGGCAATGCGACGCGGGCTGTGTCGGTCACCGAGATCGGCTCCAGCTCGAGGCCGCCCGAAGGCAGCGACACCGGGAGGATCCGCACGCGGCCGGTGGGGTCCACCACCCGGAGCCGGTACGCTCCGGCCGGCGCGCGCAGGGAGAAGCGGCCGTCGGCGTGCGGTCGAACCTGGGTGAACGGCGAATCCTCGCCGCCGTCGGCCCCGACCCGGTCCAGGTGCAGACGCACGCTCGGATCGTCCACGCGGCCGCGCAGCTCGGGCTCGTCGGCGAAGATGTGGTCGGTGACCGAGGCCACGTCGGCTCGGGCGCCTAGCCAGATCTCGGCGCCAACCTCGAGCGCGTCGCCGGTCCCCAGGTTCATCCAGCGCGTCTGCAACAGCTTCGCGAAGGACAGCGATCCGGAGTCACCCCACCAGAAGGGTCGGGTGAAGGTGGCGCCGATGGTGGCCGAGTCGTCGACCAGCACCATCCGGGGCAGGGTGTGAGTGTCGTCGCCGCGGTGGCCCCGGCTCTCCGACAGGCGCACGCCGTAGGCGATGCCGGGCTCCTGGAGATTCTCACCCACCATGACCACCCACTCCGCGGGATGGGCGGCCCGAATCACCGCTCGCCGCCCCCGTCCCAGGAACGCCCGATGGCGAAAGCCGCGGCTCGCATTGGGATCGAGTGGCGCCAGCGAGAACGGGCGCAGGGTGTAGACGTTTCCGAAGGCGAGACCGAAGCCGAAGAGGCGCTCGCCGTCCGCGACGCGTTCCAATCGCGAGCGGATCACCAGCACGCGCGGGCGCCGCTCGTCGACTTCGTAGACGGTCTCGAGCCGCAGCCCGTCGGCGCCGCCCCGTGCCACCAGCCGTGCTGCGCCCGGCGTCGCTTCGGCGCGGACCGCCGCCATCGGCACCGTGCGGCGGATCGAGAGATCGAGCAGCTGCTCGAAGACGACGAACTGGTCGTCGTCGCGTCCGCAGTGTCCCAGATCCACCAGCGAGCCCCCGGTCACCGACAGCTCGCCTTCGTGCGACGGATCGCTCACCACCGCGCACAGGGTTCCGTTGGACAGGGCCCAGTCGCCGACACCGCCGATGGCGTCGGGACCGCGCACGGCGCGGCGCTCGAAGTTGCGCTCGTCGATCCGCCCGGCGAAGAGTTCGCCCGTTGCCGGCGCGGCGAAGGCGGCGACCAACAACGGCGACGCCAACGAGGCGAGCAGCGCGGACAGGCGGAGCGGCGGTCTCAAGGCACGCTTCGAGGGCGCCTAGCGCCGCGCGCCCCAGGTGTTCCAGTGGGTGAGCTGGGAGGCCGGAAGTCGCTTCGCCACCTTGAACCCCTCGCCCGTGTAGTACGCCACCGGTAGCAGCGCCGCCTGCGTCACCGTGTCGGGAACGCCGAGGATCTTGGCTGCGTCCTGCTCGTACATCAGGTGCAGCGTGGTCCACGCGGCGGCCAGACCCCGCGGTCGCAGCGCCAGCATGAAGGACCAGACCGCCGGCAGGATCGACCCGTAGATCGAGGCCTGGGCCAGCACCCCCGCGTTCTCGACCCGTCCCTCGATGCACGGTACCACCAGCACCGGCACCTCGTGGAGATGCTCGGCCAGGTAGGTCGCCGACGACTCGACCCGCGGCTGTTGCGCGGCGCGCGGGTCGTCGGCCTCGAAGGTCGGGCGCAGGCCGTCGGCCTTCGCGTAGAGACCGAAGGCCTTCTGGTAGAGCGCGCCCAGCGCGCGCTTCTTGTCGGCATCGGTCACCACGACGAAGTGCCAGCCCTGGGCGTTGGATCCGGTGGGCGCCTGGAGGGCGATCTCGATGCAGGTCTCGATCACGTCCGGCTCGACCGGCCGGGACAGGTCGAGGCGCTTGCGGACCGAGCGCGTGGTGGTGAGGAGCTCGTCGCAGGCCGCGAGATTCATCGGGGGCTCTCCTGGGGTTGGAAGGCGGGCGCCGATTACACCACAGGCGCTGCCCGTTCCGCCAAGGATTCCCCGAGGGGAGCACGCGCTGCCGTTGACGGCGCCCGACACGACGCTATTAAACAGAACCAGAACACTGATTCTGTTTCTGTGGCTCGTTCTGTGCCTCGTCTGGAGACCGTCCGAATGCCCGACATGCCCGCTCCGCTCGAGCTGCGCTGGGTCCGCCCGCCGCGCCAGGCACGCAGCCAGGAGACCCTCGACCGGATCCTCGACACCGCCGAGGCGCTGGTGACCGAGAAGGGCTTCGAGGACACCGGCGTCGCCGAGGTGGCGCGCCGGGCCGGGTCCTCGGTGGGCGCCTTCTACGCGCGCTTCCGCGACAAGGACGGGCTGCTCTACGCGCTCTACGAGCGCTACCTGGAGCAGGCCCTGGCCACCGCCGACGAGGCGCTCGACCCGGATCGCTGGGACGGCGCCGGCATCCCGGAGATCTTCGGCTCGGTAGCGCGCTTCCTGGTGGCGATCTACCGCGAGCGCGCCGGCCTGATCCGCGCCTTCGTGATCCGCAACCACACCGACATGGAGTTCCGTGCGCGGCAGGAGCGGCTCTCCCACACCGTCAGCGAGAAGCTGGCCGCGTTGCTGATGGCGCGCGACGCCGCGATCCGCCATCCGGACCCGGCGCGCGCGGTGGAGTTCGGGTTGACCCTGGTGTTCTCCGCGATCGAGAGCGTGCTGCTCTTCGGCGAGACGCGCTCGAGCGCGCCCGCCACCATGAACGACGACCAATTCGCCGCCGAGCTGACGCGGGCCTACCTCGCCTACCTCGGTGTCTCCACTGCGCCCGACCACCCCGACTCCACTCCGGAGTCCTGAACAGGAGCCTGTCATGGCCGTGCTCGACCACTTCCACCCGCAACAGCCCATCGAAGAGATCTCGGTGGCCCAGAGCGTCTCCTACAACTGGGAGTACGGCAACGAGCGCCAGCGCCTGGCACGGCTCTACGAGAACGCCAAGCGCGACCAGTGGAATTCGACCGATCGGCTGGATTGGTCGGTCGACGTGGATCCCGAGTCGGAGCTGCTGCCGGACGTGGGAATCGGCATCTACGGCACGCCCATCTGGCAGAAGCTCGACAAGCGTCAGATCGAGCAGCTGCGTCGCGAGGCGATCACCTGGCAGCTCTCCCAGTTCCTGCACGGCGAGCAGGGTGCCCTGCTCGCCACCGCCCAGGTGGTGGACAGCGTGCCGTGGTACGAGGCCAAGCAGTACGGTGCCACCCAGGTGATGGACGAGGCCCGTCATGTGGAGGTCTACCGCCGCTTCATCCTGGAGAAGCTCGGTCACGAGTACCCGATCAACCGCTCGCTCAAGGAGCTGATCGACCAGATCCTCACCGATTCGCGCTGGGACATGAAGTTCCTCGGCATGCAGATCATCGTCGAGGGACTGGCGCTGGCCGCCTTCGGCACGATCCGGGACACCACGACCAACCCGCTGCTGCGCGATCTCACCGCCGCGGTGATGGAGGACGAGTCGCGCCACGTGGCCTTCGGCGTGCTGTCGCTGCGCGAGCACTGCCACGATCTTTCGGAGAAGGAGCGCGTCGAGCGCGAGGAGTTCGTCTACGAGGCCTGCGTGCTGATGCGCGACCGCATCACCAACCGGGAAGTATGGGAGACCTGCGGACTCGATCCCGACGAGTGCATCGCGTACTCGGACGAGTCGGAGATCGCCAAGCAGTTCCGCTACCGGCTGTTCTCGAAGATCGTGCCCAACGTGAAGAGTCTCGGACTGCTCTCGGAGCGCCAGCGCGAGCGCTTCGCGGCCCTGGGCATCCTGCAATACGAGACCAACACGACCTCCGATGTGGACCACGACGTCGATCTCGAACGTCGCGTGCGCGCCGGGGAGACCGACCTCCTGGTGGCCTGAGCGGAGTCCTTGCCCCGTCGGGCCGCCCATGCCATAAAGGCGCGGACGGATCCTGAACGGCGTCGGGAGTCCACCATGCGAAGGTCCCCCCACGGGCTGTGCGCGCTCGTTCTGTTCGCCGCTGCCCTGATGCCGCTGCGGGCGACGGGCGAAGTGATCCGGTTCCGGATCGACGCCTCCCAGAGCTATCTCCAGATCGAGAGCGGCTCGCAGATCTCCGTGCCGCTCGGCATCGGCTTCGGCACGGTGGTGATGGCGCTCGAAGCGCCCACGAACGGGAGTGGCCACGTGCTTCCGGGCGGCGTCACCAGCGACGGTCTGCGGACCTCGCTCGGCGGCCATGTGCTCGCCGACGTCGCCGACACCTGGGACGCGATCCGGGTGATCCGCCGGCGCACCTCGATCGAGCTGGGCAACAGCGGCAGCTGGCTGCCGGGGGTGCCGGCGAATCCGGGGGCAGCGGCCTTCGGCGAGCTGGCCATCGCCTACGCGGACGCGGGAATCGCCGCGGGCGGCAGCGCCGTGCTGCGCGAGACCACGCTCAGCCTCGGCAGCGACGCCGATGTGGCGCTCACGCCGGGGCCGCCCACCTCCTACACCTTCCCTGCCGGTTGCTCGGTCGGTGATTGCCCGGTCTTCCGCCTCGAGGACGCGATGCTCGATTCGGACACCAGCCTGGGACCGCTTCCGCGCGAGGGCCTGCGCGAGACCGAGCCGCTGGCCTCGCCGCCCGGTACCACGGGAGCGCTGCTGGAGCTGCCCGATGGCCGCTACCAGCTCACGGTGCCGATCGCGCTCACCCAGACCCTCAGTGCCGAGCGCATCGGCAGCGGCGTGCCGCTCTCGATCGACCTGGTGGCGTCGGGTCAGATCGTGGCGGTGCCCGAGCCCACACGGCGAGCTGGATGGATCGCGGCGCTGCTGGGCCTGCTGCTCGTCGCCCGTCGCCGCGCGTTGGCCATGCTCGCCGCGGTCGCGCTGCTCGGCGCCGGCTGTGTAATGCTTCCGCACCCAGACGTAGGAGAGACCTTCTTCAGCGGGATCACCACCTGCTTCGACCAGAACCTGCTGGCGACCAAGGACAACGGCGCCGAGGTCATCGGCGACTTCGACGACCCCAACTGCGCACTCTTCGGCTTCATGGGGAACGTCGCGGGGGTCGATTTCACGCTGTATCCCTACGTGACGTACTCGCCTTCCGACGCAGACACCTTCCGCAACATCCTCGTCGGCGTCTCGGTCGATCCGGTGATGAACTTCTCCACAGCCTTCGAGCTCCGGCACAGCGCCAGCTTCACCACCAGCTATCTGCCGCGATCGAGCGGCAGCCTCGACCCGCAGCTCTGGGTCAAGGCGAAGGCCTTCGGTCTGGGCAGCGCGCTGGGCGAGCCCGCCGGTGGAAGCCTCGCGCTCCAGCTCGGCACGCCGAGGACCGTTCCGGTGGACGGTCAGACCTACTTCTACGACCTCGACCCCCAGGGCGGAAGCATCGGCTTCGACGCGGTGGCCATGACCGAGCGCATCGCGGGCATGCTCGGCTACCAGGGCCTGGCGATCTCCTACGGCATCCGCTCCCAGGTGTGCAACGCGCACCAGCAGTGTCTCGCCCTGGGCGGCATGAACCCCTACTGCACGCCGTGGGGATGCACCGACGGGTCGGGGGGCGCGCCCTGCGAGCACGACTCCCAGTGCCAGCGGGCCGCGGGCTACTTCTGCAACTCGATGGGGCAGTGCGCGAAGGGCGAGGTGGGCGACGCCTGCGATCCCGACGAGGGCGACTGCGCCGACGCCAACGAGTGCGGCATCTCGTTGATCTGTCAGGTCAAGTTCTAGCCCGGCGCGGCGCCCTCAGGGCCGATAGGTGTAGCGCCGCGGGCCGAGCTGCTCCGCCAGCATCGGCTGGATCCACTCGATCCAGTCGCACAGCGCGGGGCGCGTCCGGCGCGGGTCGATCAGGTCGTGGAAGCCGAAGGCCTCGGCGCGGGGGAACGGCGAGCCGCGCCGGGCCAGCTGCTCTTCCAGCTCGGCGCGCCGAGCATCCGGGTCGGGCGCTGCCTCGATGTCGCGACGAAACGCCACCGCCACACCGCCCTCCACGGGCAACGCACCCATGCCCGCCGACGGCCAGGCGATCACGTGGCCCTCGGGTCCGAAGTGGGCGGCGGCCGCCACTCCGTAGGCCTTGCGTACCAGCACCGACGCCCAGGGGACGCTCGACTGCTGCACCGCCATCAGCGCCGCGGCGCCGTGGCGGATGGTGCCGGCGCGCTCGGCCTGGGAGCCGATCATGAAGCCCGGCTCGTCCACGAAGCTCACCAGCGGCAGGTGGAAGGTGTCGCACAAGTCCACGAAGCGTCGCACCTTCTGGGCTCCGTCGGCCGTCATGGCGCCGGCGTAGAAGCGGCTGTCGTTGGCGAGCACGCCCACCGGCTGGCCCGCCAGCCGCGCCAGCCCGGTGATCTGCGAGCGTCCGAAGCCCTGCGTCATCTCGAACCAGGAATCGCGGTCGAGCACGGCGCGCAGCAGACGCCGCGCGTCGTAGATCCGGCGCCGCTCGCGCGGAACCAGCGTCAGCAGCTCTTCCTCGCAACGCTCCGGGTCGTCGTCCACCGGACCGCGGGGCGCCGGCTCACCCACGTGGCGCGGCAGGTACGAGAGGAAGCGCCGGATCAGCCGGCAGACCTCCTCCTCGTCCTCGGCCACGTTGTCCACCACGCCGCTGCGCGCGTGGACCGCGGCGCCGCCGAGCTCTTCCTTGCCGAGCCGCTCGCCCAGCGCGCGCTCCACCAGCGCGGGACCGCCGATCATTACCTGCGCGGTGTGGCGCGTCATGATCGCGAAGTGGGACGCCGCCAGCCGCGCGGCCGGGAATCCCGCGACCGGGCCCACGGCGGCCGA
Organism: Myxococcota bacterium; assembly: GCA_041577695.1. Lineage (GTDB taxonomy): Bacteria > Myxococcota_A > UBA9160 > UBA9160 > PR03 > JASJBO01. The sequence continues at coordinate 12,632 of JBFGIM010000047.1, forward strand.
GACCACCGGCGCCACGCCGAGGATCTGGCCGATCGAGCGGAAGCGTGGCGGGGCGTTGACCGGTGCGCCCGCTTCCGGACGCCTGCCACCGGCGCCCGTCACACTGCCGCCGCCGCCCTCCAGGAAGCGCACCAGCGGCATGCGGTAGCGAAGGGCCAGCTCCTCTGCGTAGACGCTCTTGCGCAGGCCGGCAGGGGAGGGTGAGCCGCCGCGCTGGGTGAAGTCCTCGCCCCCCAGCGCGCAGGGGCGCCCCTCGATCCGCGCCACACCCAACACGTAGTTGGCGCCACTGAAGCGCGGCGCCTTGCCGGGCTCCGCTTCCTCGCTGTGTCCCGCGATCGGGCCGTGCTCGCGGAAGCTTCCCGGATCGACCAGCGCCGCGATGCGCTCGCGGACGGTGCGGCGCCCCAGCGCGTGCTGGCGCGCGACGGCCTCCGGACCGCCCAGCTCCTGGGCGGCGGCGGCGCGCCGCTCGATCTCCTCGACCTCGGGCTTCCAGCTCACACGCTCAGTCTATCGGAAGTGACCCGGTGGGAGCCGTCCCGGCGAGCACGGCCCGGGATCGTCGAGATCCCGGGCCGTGGGTCTTGGGCGCGCTCGAAGAGTTGAGGCGGGCGCTGCTTCAGGGCCGTTCCATTGCCACCCGGGTCGAGACCGTCTCGCCCAGGTGTTCCGCGAGAAAGCGGATCACGTCGCGATGCGCGCGCGACGCGGCGCCCGCCTCAAACGAACCCCGCCGTCCGAGCAGCAACGAAGTCGGCAGGAAGTGGCCGTCGTCGAAGGAGTGCGAGGCCCGGCCGTAGAAGCGCGTCTCGATCGGACGTCCTTCTTCCGTCGCCGTCGCCCGGACCTCGCGAGAATCGTGGGAAGGCGCCGCGGCTCCGTCGCTCCGCGCGACCACGAGCACCGGCGCGTGGCTGCGGATCTGGGTGCCACGCATCCAGGGATGCAGCGCCACGGCCGCCTCGAAGCCGCGGCCGCGCGACGCCAGCAGCGCTCCGGCGCCTGCGTCGGCCATCCCGACCACGGCGATCCGCGAGCGGTCCACCGAGGCCTGGCCCCCCAGCCAGATCCGGGCGTTACGCGCGCGCTGCGACCACAGCGCGGGCCGCGACGCCGAGCCGCTGCCGGACGCGTCGCAGATGGAGCCGCCGCCCGGGGTCTCGCGGCCCGGGGTGAGCAGCGCGTAGCCGCGCCGCCCAAGGGTGCGCCGCCATTCCTGCACGACGTCGGCAGACGCATCGCAGCCGGTCAGCAAGACCACCGCCGGAAACGGACCTGGACCCTGCGGCAGGTCCAGGTGGGCGGTGCCGAACTCGAGCCCGCTCGCCGCGGCGGTCGTCGCCCAGAGGGCGATACCGAGCACGACGGTCGGACCGATCGAGCGCTTCATCGTGTTCCTCCCGGTCCCGGTCTCCCGGAGGACATTGTCGGCCCCTGGAGGGGCCGATCGCTGTGAGGTGGTTCACACCGGGTAGGAGCTTTCACCCCCCCGGCGTCGCTCCCGGGCCACCAGGGCGGGAAGCAGCACCAGGTTGGCCATCACCATGAGGCCCAGGCCGAGGGTCAGCAGCTGGCCCAGGCTCGCCAGGCCGCGGTGCGAGGAGAATCCCAGGGTCCCGAAGCTGGCGACCGTGGTGAGTGCGCTCAGCAGCACCGCCCGGGCCGTCCCGGTGCGGAGCAGGTTCGCCGCGCCGCCGCCCTGGCGATGGCGGTGCACCAGGTGGATGCCGCTGTCGACTCCCATCCCCAGCAGTAGCGGGATCACGATGACGTTGGCGAAATTGAACGGTCGATTCAGTGCGACGCTGGCGGCCGCCGTCAACAACGCCGCGAGCGCCAGCGGCAGCGCCACCAGGACGGCGTCCCGGAGATTGCGCCACAATACGATCAGGAGCGCGAAGATCAACAACGCCGCGGCGATCAGGGCGTTCCGGAACGAGCGCACCACTACCCGGCCCGACTCGTAGATCACGATCCCCTCGCCGTAGGACCCCGGTGCCAGGGCGGAGACGGCGAGGACGTAGCGCTCGAGGGCGTCGTTGTCGTTGAGGTCTTCGCTCGGGAACACCTCGACGCGCACGGTGCCGTCGTCGGCGATGGCGCGGCTGCGAAGCTCGGGCGGCAGATCCGCCAGCGTGAAGCCTGCGGTCCGAAGCGAAGCGGACAGCAGCCGCAATCGCTCGTCGAGCGTGCCGAGCAGGCGCGATTCGAGCGCTCCGAGAGCCGCGCCCCGCTCCGCTTCCGGCGTCCTGTCGAGGGCCGCCGCCAGCGCGACGAGGCCGTCGCGCAGGCTCTCGCCGACGTCGCCGAGGACGGGGGCTGCTGCCAACGCATCGATCAGCCCGCGCAGCGCATCGACGGTTTCGGTGGCCTCCGGCGCCGGCTTGCGCGGGACCGCGTCGAGGGTCGGCAGCAGCAGGAAGGCGGCGTCCTCGATCAGCGCGAGCTTCTCCTCCTGGTCCTCGGGAACCCAGTCGCTGACAGTCACGGCCCGGTCCACCTCCGGCAGCGCCTCGAGCCGCCGGGCCAGGGCATCGGCCGCGGCGATCGACGGCTCCAGCGCCTCCACGTTCCACGGGAAGGCCATACCGTCGCGCAGCAGCTCGTCGTAGGTCTGGACCGATTCGGTGGAGGGGTCGCGGACCCGCAGCGGGTTCAGGTCGAACTCGACCCGCGGCATCAGGAAACCCCCGGCCAGCGCCAGTGCCGCCGCCACCCCGAGTACCGTGCGGGTTGCGCGCTGTGGAAGGGCGAGCAGGGCGGACCAGGCGCGCGGCAGCGGCCCCGGCGCCTTCGGCCTCGCCGGCTCGGGCCCCAGCATCAGCAGCGCCGGGAGCAGCGTCAGATTGGTGAAGAGCGAGATGAACATCCCGGTGCCGGCGATCATGCCGAGCTCCGACACGCCCAGGAAGTCGCTGGGAACGAAGGCGTAGAATGCGGTGGCGGTGGTCGCGCAGCACAGGCAGAGCGACGGCCCGACTTCGCGCGCCGCCTGCACCAGCGAGTCGCGTCGCGTGCGGCCGCCGGCCATGGCTTCGCGGTAGGCGACCACCAGATGGATGCCGAAGTCCACCGAAAGCCCGATGAAGAGCACGGTGAAGGTGATCGAGATCAGGTTGAGCCGTCCGATGGCGAGCGCGGCGAAGCCACCGGTCCAGGCCAGTCCCGCCACCAGCGTGACGAGGATCGCGACCACCCCGCGCAGCGAACGCAGACCCAGGATGAGCACCAGCGAAACCAGGATGAAGGAGGCCGCACCCGCCGCGGCGGACTGCCAGCCGACGTGGTCGGCCTCTTCGTAGGACAGCGGGTAGGAGCCGGTGATGCGCACGCGCACGCCCGGCTGCGCGTCGAGTCCGAGCTCGCCGACCACCTCGCGAAGACCGGTCAGGGTGACCTCGGCGGGCCGCACCCGCGAGAAGTCCAGCACCGGCTGGATCAGCAGGAAGCGCCGCCGCGCCTCGGCCGAGGGCTCGCGGTCCAGCAGGACCTCGGCCCAGGCGAGCGTGCGCGGGGAGTCCGCGCCGTAGGCGTGGACCACTTCCGACACCGCGGCCATCGAACGCTCGATGTCGCTTCGCTCGAGCTCGCCGGTCTGCGCCGCCTCGGCGGCACGCCCGAGCATCTCGAACAGGCCGCGCAACGTCGGGTCCGCCGCCAGCTCGCCGAGGTAGGGCTGCACCTGGATCAGATGCACGACGACCTCGTCGAGCTCCGCCACGTCGAGATAGAGCAGGCCGTGGCGTTCGAAGAACGGGCCGCCGCCGGGCTGGTAGACGCTGGGGAACCGTGCCGGCTCGCGGAGCAGCCGTTCGCGCATCCTCTCGGTCGCCTGGTGTGCGAGGTCCTCGCTCTCGCCCTCGATCACGATCACGACCGGATCGACCACGGCGGGAAAGGCCCGGGTGAGCGCCTCGCGCGGCTGTCGATAGGACACGTCGGGTCGGAACAGCGAGGCCTCGTCCGAGTCGAGACCGAGGCGCTCGAGGCCCTGCCAGGCCAGCAGGGCCGTGATCATGACGACCACGGCCACGACTGCTGCGGGCCACGCCGTCACCTGCGTCACCCAGCCACCACAGGCATCGGCGAGCTTGCCCTCGAGGCGTTGCATCGAACCGCCGTCGGGCTCAGGCGGGCTCGGAGACGTCGTCGACCTGGTCGCGCAACGCTCCGTGCGATTCGATGCGACGCAGGTGCCGGGACTTGCACCGACCCTGGGACACGAACCAGGTGACCGCGCCCGCGAGCACGGCTTCGGCGGGACGCCAGCCATAGCCGAGCTCGCGCGTAGCCCGATCGGGCTCGACACGGCGGCTGTCGCGGGCATGGAGGACGGCCTCGCGCGGGAAGAGTGGCTGCCGACGCGTCACGCGATCGGAGAGCCACTCGTTGACGCGCGCCAGCGCGCCGAGCACGGGCGACGGCAGCGGCACCCGCGGCGCCGGGATCCCGGTGAGCTTTGCCAGCATGTCCAGCATCTGGCGCATGCTGACGTTGTCGCCTCCCAGCACGTAGCGTCCGCCCGGACGGCCCCGCTCGAGGGCGAGCACGTGTCCCGCCGCAACGTCCCGGACGTCCACCAGATTCTGGACCATGGCCACGTAGGCCTTCATGTGACCGTTCAGGTAGTGCACGATCATCTCGCCCGTGGGCGTCGGCCGGCGGTCGCCGGGCCCGAGCACAGTGGTGGGATAGACGATCGATACCGGCAGACCTTCGGCCGCGAAGCGCAACACGACGTTCTCGGCCATCGCCTTCGACATCTTGTAGTGACCGCGGAAGCGACTGAGATCCAGGACGCTTTCCTCGCAACCCCGATCGCCTGGCCCGACGCCGAGGCCCGGGGAGAGCGTCGCCGTGCTGCTGGTGTGGACCACCTTCTCGACGCCGAGGTCGCGCGCCGCCTCCAGGACGTTGCGCGTGCCGTGGACGTTCACGCGGTACGCGTGTCCGGGGTCGGGCAGCCAGAACGCGTAGCAGGCGGCGGTGTGCACCACGCGGCGGACGCCGCGCAGCGCCCGGCGCACGGAGTCCGCGTCGAGCAGATCCACCTCGCGGATCTTCACCGGGAGGCCCTCGAGATTCTCCAGGCCCAGGTCGGCACCCACCAGTGCGACCACCTCGTAGTCGCGCTCGAGGAGCTGCCTCACCACGTTCGAGCCGACGAACCCGTTACCGCCCGTGACGGCGCACTGCTTCATCTCGAGATCCTCGACGCGCGCCGGCTCAGTTGCCGCCCGCTTTCATCCTCAATGCCGACGACGCAAGCGTCTTTCCGAGGTCCCAGATCGAACCGGGCACCTCGTGACAGTCGGCGATTACTTCCTCCACCGCCGAGACGATCCAACGGCGGTCGTCCTGGCTCAGCGTCAGCGGCGGGATGAACTTGACCACGTGCATGCCGTGGCCCGCCACCTGCGACAGGATGTGGTGACGCGTGAAGAGCGGGACGGTGATCATCTGACAGAAGAGGCCTTCGTTGGCCTTCTCCAGCAGCTTCCAGGCGGCCTTGAGCTTGAGGCTGCGGGGTTCACCGAACTCGAGGCCGATCATCAGCCCGCGCCCCCGCACGTCGCTCAGGAACTCGAAGTCGTCGATGCGCGGGCGCAGGTCGTCCACGATCTGCTGGCCCACTCGCGCCGCGTTCTCCACCAGGCCCTCGCTCTCGATCACCTCGAGCGTGGCGAGGCCGGCGGCCATGGCCAGATTGTTCTTCGCGAAGGTGGACCCGTGCACCA
>JBFGIM010000048.1:0-18218 GCA_041577695.1 Myxococcota bacterium
CGGGCGCCTCGGGAGCCGCCTCGGTCGGAGCCTAGGCTGCCGCCGGGCGCGGCGGCGCCACCTCCTCGAAGCCGCCCGTCCGCGCGGTGGCGCCCGGGTCCTCGGCCACCGGCGGGTCGAAGGCCGAGGTCGCCGTCGCCGGTGCCTCGCTCTCGTCGAAGACGCCTCCCCCCTCCTGGTTGGCCAGGTAGGACAGGGCGAGGCTGGTCACCATGAAGAGGATCGCGGCCCCGGTGGTGAGGCGGGTCAGGAAGTTGCCCGCACCGCGGCTGCCGAAGACGGTGTTGCTGGCTCCGCCGCCGAACACGGCGCCGATGTCGGCACCCTTGCCTTGCTGGAGCAGCACGACCAGCACCAGCACCAGGCAGACCATGATGTGCAGGACCGTGAGGAAAAGACTCATGCGCGCGCCTCCGCGTCTCGGTAGTGGAGAATCCGGGAGAACGAGTCCGGCTCGAGGCTCGCGCCTCCCACCAGGGCCCCGTCGATGTCTGGTTGCGCCATCAGGGCGGCCGCATTGTCGGGCTTCACCGACCCGCCATATTGGATGCGAATCTGCTCGCCCGCGGGCCCGAAACGTTGCTTCAGCCAGCCGCGAATGCGGCCGTGGACCTCCTGGGCCATCTCGGGCGTGGCGGTCTTGCCGGTGCCAATCGCCCAGACCGGCTCATAGGCCACCACCAGCTCCGCAGCGCGCTCGTTCGGGATTTCCTCCAGGCTGCCGTCGAGCTGCTCTTCCACCACATCGAACGTGCTGCCGTCCTCGCGCTGGTCGAGGGTCTCTCCGATGCACACGATGGGTCGGATGCCGTGGCCCAGCAGCGCGCTGGCCTTCTTGGCGACGAAGCCGTCGCTCTCGCCGAAGAGATGGCGGCGTTCGCTGTGGCCGACCACGGTGTAGCGGCACCCGAGCTCCGCCAGCATCGACGCCGAGACCTCGCCGGTGAAGGCGCCGTGGTCCTGATCGTGGACGTTCTGGGCCGCGAGCTGGATGCGTGAGCCCTCGAGTGCGCGGCCCAGCGCCTGGAGCGACGGGAAGGGCGGGGCGACGACGATCTCGACGTCGGTCAGGTCCTCGACCCGCGGCCGCAGCGCCGCCGCGAAGCCCTCGGCCTCCGCCACGCTCTTGTGCATCTTCCAGTTGGCGGCCAGGATCGGGGTTCTCATCGGCTAGCGCTCCAGGGCAGTGACGCCGGGCAGGGTCCGGCCTTCGGCGAACTCGAGGGATGCGCCCCCGCCGGTCGAGAGGTGGGTGATCGCATCGGCCAGGCCGGCGCGATTGATCGCCGCAATCGAATCGCCGCCACCGACCACCGAGGCGGCGTCGGACTCTGCCACCGCCCGCGCCACGGCCAGGGTGCCCTCGGCAAAGGGCGCCAGCTCGAAGACGCCCATCGGTCCGTTCCAGAACACGGTGCGCGCGCGCCGCGCCTCCGCCGCGTAGGCGGCCGCCGTCTCGGGACCGATGTCGAGGCCCATCCAGCCGGCGGGGATCTCCTTGACCACGCGTGTTTCCGCAGCCGCGTCGATCTTCTGGGCGACCACGTGATCGCTCGGCAGCAGCAGCCGGTGCCCCGAAGTCGCCGCTGCCTCCAGCACGCGTTGCGCGTCGGGCTTGCGGTCCTCCTCGACCCGCGACGCGCCGATGGGCACGCTCTGGACCGCGAGCAGGGTGTAGGCCATGGCGCCGCCCACGGCGATGACGTCGGCGCGCTGCACCATGGCTTCGAGCACGGCCAGCTTGTCCGACACCTTGGCACCGCCCAGCAGGCACAGGAAAGGCCGCTCCGGGTCGAGCACGCGGCGCAGCTCATTCAGCTCGCGCCGGAGCAGGTCGCCGGCGGCGACTCTTTCTGCGCGCTCGGCGATGCCCACCGTGGAAGCGTGCGCGCGGTGCGCGGTGCCGAAGGCGTCGTTGACGTACCACGAGGCCAGTCGGCCCAGGGCTGCGGAGAAGTCGGGGTCGTTCTGGGTCTCGCCGGGGTGGAAGCGCAGGTTCTCGAGCAGCAGCAACCCGCCGTCTTCCAGAGCGGCCGCCGCGGCCTCGGCCTCGGCGCCGATGCACGCCGGGACGAAGGCGACCGGTCGACCCAGCAGCTCGCCCATGCGCTCCGCAACCGGTCGCAGCGACAGTTCGGGGCGCACCTCGCCCTTGGGCCGTCCCAGATGCGATGCCACGACCAGGTGGGCGCCGGCATCGGCCAGACGCCGCAGCGTCGGCAGCGAGGCGCGGATGCGGGTGTCGTCGGCCACCGCGCCCCGATCGAGCGGCACGTTGAGGTCCGCCCGCACGAAGACGCGCCGACCGCGAAGGGCCGGCGCGTCGCGCAGCCAGTCGTCCAGGGTCTCGATCTGCAACTACCCGGCCATCAGCAGCGCCAGGTCCACGACGCGGCAGGAATAACCCCACTCGTTGTCGTACCAGGAGAGCACCTTGGCGAAGCTGCCGTCCATCACCCGCGTCTGCTCGGAGTCGAGGATCGAGGAGTGCGGGTTGCCGCGGAAATCGATCGACACGAGCGGCTCGTCGCAGACCTGCAGGAAGCCGCGCATGGGTCCGTTGGCGGCGCTTCGCATCGCGTCGTTGATCGCTTCGGCCGTGGTGTCCTTGGCGAGCTGCAACGACAGGTCCACCACCGAAACGTCGGCGGTGGGCACGCGCATGGCGAAGCCATCGAGCTTGCCCTGTAGCTCGGGCATCACCAGCCCGATGGCTCGCGCCGCGCCGGTGCTGGTCGGAATCATCGAGACCGCCGCCGCGCGCGCCCGGCGCAGGTCCTTGTGCGGGAAGTCGAGGGTCACCTGGTCATTGGTGTAGGCGTGCACCGTGGTCATCCAGCCGCGCTCGATGCCCCAGTTGTCGTGCAGCACCTTGGCCACGGGAGCCAGGCAGTTGGTCGTGCAGGAGGCATTCGAGACGATGCGGTGCTTCGCTGGGTCGTAGGCATCCGTGTTGACGCCGAGCACCACGGTGACGTCGGGGTCCTTGGCCGGGGCGGTGATCAGCACCCGTTCGGCACCCGCCTCCAGGTGCTTGGACGCGCCGGCACGGTCGGCAAAGTGGCCGGTGGACTCGACGACGATCTGGGCGCCCAGCTTCTTCCAGCCCAGCTTGGCCGGATCGCGCTCGGAGCTGATCGGGATCTTCTTGCCGTCCACCACGAGTCCGCCCTCGGTGGCCTCTACCTCGCCGGGGAAGGGGCCGTGGATCGAGTCCCACTTCAGCAGGTGGGCCAGGGTGCGGGCGTCGGTGAGGTCGTTGATCCCCACCACCTCGAGGTCCTTGCCGCGGGCCGCACGGAATGCGAGGCGCCCGATCCGTCCGAAACCATTGATTCCCACCCGAGCGGCCATGCCGATCCTCCTGCTGTGACTGCGAAGATCGCGGAATGTACCCCTGGGATCCGGCTTTCGCAGGGTCGGTCCCTCCGCGCCCCCCGCGAGCTAAGCTGGGGGCTGCCCTCCGGGGGATGCGGGTGATCATCGGGAGCGGAATCGACGTCATCGACCTGGCGCGTGTCGAGCGGGCCCTGGAGCGCCACGGAGCCCGCTTCGAGCGCCGGGTGTTCCATCCGCGCGAGATCGAGAGCTGCCGGCGCCGCCGGCGGCCCGCGCTTCACTATGCCGAGCGCTTCGCCGCCAAGGAAGCGGTGATGAAGGCGGTGGGAACCGGCTGGAGCCGCGGAGTGCGCTGGGTGGACATCGAGGTGCTTGCGGCCCTGCACGGCTTGGGAACGGCTGGACTACGCCTGCACGGCACTGTCGAGGGCCTGGCGCGGCAGCGGGGCGCGACGCGCCTCCATCTCGGCACCGGGCGCAGCCGCGGCTTCGCCTACGCCACGGTGCTGCTGGAGAGCGAGGCGCGATGACCCGCTCCACGCCCGAGCCGCCTACGCGCGTGGGGGGCTTCCCCCGGATGCTGATCGCGCTGGGCCTGGCGCTGGCCGTCGGTGCTCTGGCCACGCTGCGCTTCGTCCAGGTGCGCAGCGTCGAGCGCCGCGCCCAGCCGGTGCTCGACGGCCGGCTGCAGGTCCCCGGGCCCGAAGAGCCGCTGCGCGTGGTGCGCGACGCGCGGGGCATCCCGCACGTGCGTGCCGGCAACAGCCGCGACGCCCTGTTCGGGCTCGGCTTCGCCCATGCCCAGGACCGGCTGGCCCAGATGGAGTGGCTGAGGCGCAGTGCGCTGGGACGCACGGCCGAGGTGATCGGGAGCGACGGGCTGCCGGCGGACCGCTGGGCCCGCACGCTGGGCATCGGCGTGCGCGCCGAGGCCGAGGCGGCGGCCCTGGACGTCGAGACGCGCCAGGCGCTCGAGGCCTACGCGGCGGGGATCAACGCGCGGCTCGAGCGCATCCGTTCCGGCGCGGCCGGCGCGCCGCCCATCCTCTTGCAGCTCGGGGTCGATCTCGAGCCGTGGACCCCGGCGCACACACTGGCAGTACTCAAGGCCTATGCCTGGAGCCTGGACGGCTCCCACGACGCGAGTCTTGTGCTCTCGGACCTGATCGAACGCCTGGGCGGGTTCGGTGCGCGACCGTTCTTTCCGCCCAGCGCCTCGGGAGACCTGGTGCCGCTGCCGCCCCACTCACCGATCGAGGCCCGCGCGCCGGGTCTGTCGCCCGATCCGTTGCGCCGCGCCTTCGGTCTGGTGGGTCGCTCCGTCGGCAGCAGCGCCTGGTTGGTGGCGGGCCGGATGAGCCAGCAACGGAGACCGCTGCTGGCGAGCGACCTGCATCTGGGACCGACCGCGCCGAGCCTGATGTACGAGGCGCACTGGAGCACGCCCGGGGTCGAAGTGGCCGGTGTCACCCTGCCCGGTGCGCCGGTGTTCTGGAGCGGCCACAACGGGCGCGTGGCCTGGGCCGCCACCCACGCGCGCTGCGCCGTGGTCGATCTGTACTGGGAGACCCTCGATCCCGACGATTCCAATCGATATCGGGACGGCCATCGCTGGCGCCGGGTGAGCCGTCGCGAGGAGACCATCGCGGTGCGCGGCGGAGACTCCGAGGTGCTCGAGGTGCGCGCCACCGATCGCGGTCCCCTGATTCACGAGCGGCTCGGAGGCGAGCGCGCACCCCTGGCGGTGGCCTGGTCGGGCATCGAGAGCGGCGGTCCGGCGGCCAGCGGCGTGGCGGCCCTGCTCCGCGCGGTGCGCGCCTCCGGCGCATCCAGCTTCCGCGCCGCGCTCGCCGATCACCGCGAGCCGGTGCTGGCCTTCGTATTCGCGGATCGCAATGGCGATGGCGGTCTACAGATGGCGGGATGGGTGCCGAGCCGGGCGCTCTCCACCGGTCGGGTGCCGCTGCCCGGTCGCTCGGGCTGGTACGCCTGGCGCGGCCCGCTGCCCTTCGAAGCGTTGCCCCGGGCCGAGCTGGGAAGCGAGCCGTGGCTGGTCGCGGCCGACAACCCGCTGCCCGCGGTTGCCGACGCAGAGGTTCCATTGGAATGGTGGTGGCGCGACGGACGGCGCGCCCGCCGCATCGAGCAGTTGCTGCGGGCGGCGACCGAGCGGGGTCCCCTGGACGCCCGCGGCGTGGCAGCGCTGCAACGCGACGTCGGCATCGATGCGGCCCTCGATCGGGTGGGCATGGCCCTCGAGCTGGCGGGCGACCTGCAAGACCTGCCGCCGGAGACCCGGCAGGTGGCCGAGAGCCTGCGCAACTGGGGCGGGGAGGCGCGGGCCGACAGCGTCGGTGCAGCGGTGTGGCACCTGCTCCAGCTCGAGACCGTGCGGGCCGTGCTGGAGCAGCCGTTCGGGCCCGAGCTGCTCGCGCGCTATCTCGACCTGCGCGGGGTCGGACCCGACGTGCTGCTGGACGCGATCTTCGGCATCGCGACGGCTACGACGCCGCCACCGGACGCCGTCACCGATTCGGCTGCCGTGGTCGCCGCGCTCCGCGCCAGCCTGCGCCGCACCGGGCTGGCGCTGCGCGCGCGTCTCGGTGTCGACGCCGATCGCTGGCACTGGGGTCGTCTGCACGCGCTGCGCTTCCGGCCCTTCGGCTGGGCCTCGGCATCCCCATCGCTCTCCTCTCGACTGCGCAACGGCTTCCCGTATGCCGGCAACGGTGTCACGGTGGCGGCTGCCGAGTACGATCCTGGCCATCCCTTCGACGTACGGGTCGTCTCGGGGTACCGATGGGTGGTGGACCTGGCCAGCCCCGAACACGCGCTCTCCGCGCTGGCGTCGGCGCCGTCGGATCAGAGCCCCTCGGCCGATGCGGCTGGCTTCGAGCGCTGGCTCGCGGGCGAACTGACGCTGCTCGCGACCCATCCGCTGGCGGTGGACGAGACGGCCCGCGCCACGCTGCTGCTGGAGCCGGCACCGTGAGCTCGGCGATCCTCTACGCCGAGGTGCCCGGCTTCTATGCCGAGGTGGAGCGCGCGGCCCAGCCGACGCTCGCCGATCGCCCGGTCATCGTGGGCGGCGATCCGCGCAAGCGCGGCCTGGTCCAGGCGGCCACCGCCGACGCTGTGGCCGCGGGGGTGGCCGAGGCGATGCCCGTGCTCGAGGCACTCGAGCGCTGCCCGCGCGCGCGGGCGCTGCGCACCGACATGCCCCGCTATCGCGACTTCGACAAGCGGCTGCGAGCCGCGTGCGGTCAGCTCACCGAGCGGGTCGAGCCAGCGGGACTCGGCGCCGCCTACCTCGACGTCTCGGCCGGGCCCGATCCACCCCGGGTCGCCGCGGCGTGGCTGCGCGATCAGGTGGCGGCCGATCTGCGCCTGCCGATCCGGGTCGGCGGAGGCCCGGTGAAGTTCGTGGCGAAGCTCGCCGCCGAGGAGGCCGGGGACGTCGGCGTGCGCATGGTCGCTCCCGGCGAGGTCGCCGCCTTCCTGGCGCCCCTGCCGGTGTCGCGTCTGCCGGGCGTGGGGCCCAACAGTGCGGCGCGGCTCGAGGAGCTGGGCGCGCATCGCGCTGGCGACGTCCTCCGGCTGGGACGCGCCGTCATGGAGCAGGCTCTCGGGAACCACGGGCTCGCGATCCTGGCGTCGGCGTTGGGGCAGGGCTCCGATCGCATCCGCGCCGCCCGGCATCCCCAGACGCTCTCCCAGGAGCTCACCCTGCCGACCGACGAGCTGGACCAGGGCGTGCTGGTGGATCATCTGCGCCAGGTAGCCGACCGGCTGGAGCGGGCGCTGACACTTGAGGGCCTGGTAGCCCGGCGACTACTGCTGAAGGTGCGCTACAGCGACGGCGAACGCGCGACGCGAACCAGCACCTTGCAGCGTGGGGTTCGCACCGCAGCGGACCTGCTGGCGGCCGGAGAGGCGCTCTTGGCCCGGACCCACGCCGGCACCCGGCGCATCCGCCTGGTGGGCCTGGCCGCCACGCTGCTGCGTCGCGCGCCCCGAGACGAGCCCCAGCTCTCGCTCTTCCCGCCCAAGTCCTAGGGCCTCTAAAGGCCGTTGCCGCTCCGGCCGAATCGTCTCTCCTATGGAGAGCCACGCGGATCGCCGCAAGTATCCCCGCATCGGGACCGAGCAGCTGATCTCGTTCCGCCCGGTGGAGACCGGGGCCAGCTCCCAGGCGCTGTCCTCGGCGAAGAACCTGTCCGCCGGCGGCATCTGCTTCGAGGTGCTGGGCTGCGAGTTCTGTCTCGGCGACGTCCTCGAGCTGACCTTCAATCTCGGGGACGGCACGGCGGCCGCAGTGGGCCGCGTCGCCTGGGCCACCGACCTGGACGCCTTCACCCAGGAGGTCGGGATCGAGTTCATCGAGATCGATCCCTTCGCCCTCGAGGCACTGGCCCAGCAAGAGCTCGGCTGACCCCCACGGGGGAAGATGCCTTGACACCCTACCTGCCCCGGTGCCAGCCTGCCGCCGGTGGCGGACTTCCATCAGACCGGCGCGATCACCACGCTACACCGGCTCGGCAGCGGTGATCTCGACCGCCTCGAGCGGGCCGTGGAGTACCACGCCCAGACGCGACCCGTCGCGCTGGTGTTGCCCTGTCTGCACGCCGAGCTCGAGGCCCCGGCCCTGCGCGGGATCATCGATGAGCTGCGCAAGGTGCCCTACCTGCACCAGCTGGTGGTGAGCGTCGACGGAGCCGACAGCCGCGCCCGCTTCGACGAGATGCGGGAAGCCTTCTCGGGCCTCAGCACCCATGATGGCCGCGGAGCCACCCTGATCTGGAACAGCGGGCCCCGGGTCGGCGCGCTCCGCGAGCAGCTGCTGGCCGAGGGGCTCGATCCGGGCGAGCAGGGCAAGGGCCGCGCCACCTGGATGGCCTACGGCTACGTGCTGGCCTGCAATCGGGCGCGGGTGGTGGCGGTTCACGACTGCGACATCCGCGGCTATCGCCGCGAGCTGCTGGCGCGGCTCTGCTTCCCCACCGTCAACGCCAACCTGAGCTACGAGTTCGCCAAGGGCTACTACGGGCGCGTCACCGATCGGCTCAACGGGCGCGTGACGCGGCTGTTCGTGACACCGCTGGTGCGCGCGATGAAATCCGTGCTCGGTCCGCTGCCGCTGCTCGACTACCTGGACTCGTTCCGTTACCCGCTGGCCGGCGAGTGCTCGATGACGGCCGACCTGGTGCGCGTCAATCGCATCCCCAGCGACTGGGGGCTCGAGGTGGGGATGCTGGCCGAGGTGTTCCGCAACTGCTCCCAGAAGCGGATCTGCCAGGTCGAGCTGGTGGAGAACTACGAGCACAAGCACCGCGAGCTCTCCGAGGCCGACCCGTCCACGGGACTGCACCGGATGGTGGCGGACATCGCCTCGTCGCTGATCCGCAACCTGGCCAGCTACGGCGTGCAGTTCGACGCCGGCTTCCTCAACACGCTGATCGCCGCCTACGTGCGCACCGCCCAGGACGCCATCGCGCGCTACAGCGACGACGCGGCGCTGAACGGGCTGGTCTTCGATCGCCACGAGGAGGAGGTGGCCGTCGAGACCTTCTCGCGCGCGCTGCGCGCGGCGGGCCTGTCCTTCGTGCGCGACCCGATGGGAACGCCGCAGATTCCCAACTGGAGTCGCGTGACCTCGGCGCTGCCGGACTTCCTGAATGCGATGCGCGAAGCCGTCGAAGAGGACAATCGCGATCGGAAGCTGGTTGCGGTCTCGGGGGGAGGGAGATGAGGATCGGCTCGGTTCCGGTGGGCGGCGGCGCACCGCTGGCGCTCATCGCAGGACTGAACGTGATCGAGAGCGAGGAGGCGACGCTCGAGGTGGCGCGTTGCGTGCGCGACATCGCCGAGCGGCACGACCTGCCGCTCATCTTCAAGGCTTCCTTCGACAAGGCCAACCGCTCCAGCGTGAATTCCTACCGCGGACCGGGGCTGGACGAGGGCCTGCGCATCCTGGCGAAGGTCAAGACCGAGGTGGGGCTCCCCGTCACCACCGACGTGCACGAGCCGGGCCAGGCCAAGCCCGCCGCCGAGGTGGTGGACTGTCTACAGATCCCGGCGTTCCTGTGTCGCCAGACCGACCTGATCGCGGCGTGTGCTGCCACGGGACGCCCGCTCAACTTCAAGAAGGGTCAGTTCATCTCGCCCCGCGACATGCGTCACGCCGTCGCGAAGGCCAAGCACTTCGGCGCGCGCGAAGTGATGGTGACCGAACGCGGCACGGCATTCGGCTACAACGATCTGGTGGTCGACCTGCGCGGGCTGGCCCAGCTCCGCGCGTTCGCTCCGGTGTGCTTCGACGCCACCCACGCCGCACAGTTCCCGGGCGGTGGCGAGGCGTCCGGCGGCGATCGCAGCGTGGTGGCTCCGCTCACCCGCGCCGCGGTGGCGGCCGGAATCGACGTGCTCTTCGTGGAAACCCACCCGGAGCCCGACCGCGCGCCCTGCGACGGGCCCAGCCAGATCGACCTGGAAGATCTCGACCGGCTGCTTGCCGACGCGGTGCGGATCGAGCGCGCGCTCCGACCGACGCGCGCCTGACCCGCGCCCCATGGAGCGCGCACGGTTCGAGCCGTCACCCCTCCGCTGGGGACTCCTCGCCTCGCTGGTCGCCTTCGCGGCAGCGCTGCGAACGATCGCCTGGGTTCGCACCGCGGCCATCTTCGACGACGGCCCCCGCTTCCTGGCCCTGGCCCGCGCCTGGGCCGGCGGCGACTGGAAGGGCGCGCTCGCCGACCACTACCACCCGCTCTACCCGGTGGCGGTGGCTGCGGTCCACGGATGGGTTCCGGACTGGGAGACGGCTGCCGCGGCGGTGTCGATCGCGTCGGGCAGCGCCGCCGTCGCCGCGCTCTACCTGTTGCTGCGCGACACCTTCGGCGCTCCCTACGACTGGGCGGGCGCCGCCATCCTGGCGATGCACAGCCGCGCCGTGCAGCACGCTTCGGACGTGCAGAGCGACGCGCTCTATCTGGCGCTCTTCCTGACCTCGGCGTGGCTCGGCTGGCGCGCGTTGCGCAGTGGCCGCGCACGCTGGGCGGCGGCGACCGGTGCGGCCTGCGGGCTCGCCTATCTGACCCGGCCCGAGGGGCTGGGCATGGTCGCGCTGACCGGCGGCCTCGGGCTGGCGGCGTTGGCATCGGGTCGTTGGCGCTGGCGGTCGGGCCTGGCGTGGGGCGCTGCGCTGGTCGCCGGACTGCTGATCGTCACCGCTCCCTACGTGGCTCATCTACAGGCGGAGACGGGGGTCTGGATGCTGACCCAGAAGTCGTCGCTCGGACGCTTCGTGACGCTCGGAGCGGAGCAGCCGGTGCGCGCGCCGCGCGAGAGCGCCGCCGCCGCCGAGCTGGCACCGTCGGCCGAACCGCCGCCCCCGCGCCCCAGCGGAGGACGTGCGACGGCTGCGTTGGCGGGCCTCTGGGACACCGCCCGGAGCGCCGCGCGGGTGGGCCTGTTGGTGGTACTTGTGCTGGGACTCGTCGCGGCCCGCGGCCGTCCGGGCCTGCGCGCGTTCTATCTCGGAGGCGGGTTCCTGCTCTACGCCGCGCTGCTGCTGGTGCTGATGCTCGAGGCCGGCTACGTCAGCAAGCGTCACGTGATGCCGCCACTGACGCTGCTCTTCGGCTACGCCGGTCTCGGAGCCGCAATGGTGGGCACCCTGGTGGCCCGGGTCCTGCGCCGCCAGGTGGCGGCGGCGACGGCGGCGCTGATCGGCGTCGCGTGGCTGTCCACGATCTCGCTACCCGAGCAGCGCGCGCCCAAGCGCATCGACCAGTTGGCCGCGCGGCGCGCCGCCGAATGGCTGCGCGACCACGCCCCGGCCCCGGGCGCGGTGGCCGGGGCACGCTATCGGGTCGGTTATTACGCGGGGATGCCCTACGTTCCGCTGCAGGGGATCCAGGTGGCCGAGTGGGAGGCCGTCGCGGCGCGCGGCGGAGCACGTTACATCGTGACCGACGAAGCCGATGCGGCCCGGGTCCTGGAGCGCGCCGGACTCGAGCCGCTCCACCGCGTCTCCGCGGGCGGGGGTGAGGCCTGGGTGTTCGAGCGGCGCCCGGACCCGAATGTGGGAGCGCCCTGATGCTGCGCCGGCAGAGCGAGATCTTCCGGACCGGGTTGCTGATCGGCGACATGGTGCTGGCGGCCGCCAGCTGGCTGCTCGCCTATCAGGTGCGCTTCCACACCAACCTGCCCGTCTTCAAGGGCGTGCCCGACCCCGAGCCATATCTGGCGGCGCTGCTTCTGATCCTGCCGCTGTGGGCGTGGGTGTTCCGTTCGCGCGGACTCTACGAGCCGCGTCGCACCGGCTCGCTCTTCTCGGAGCTGGGCTCGGTGCTGGCGGCGCTGGTGACGGTGGTGGTGGTGATGGTGGCCGCCACCTTCTTCGTGCGCTCCTACTTCTACTCGCGCGGCGTGGTGCTGCTCTTCTTCGGGTTCGGTCTGATCGCGACCTCCAGCTTCCGGGTGGTGGCGCGCAAGGGCATCCACGCGCTGCGCCGCCGCGGCTACAACGTGGGCAACGTGCTGGTGGCGGGCTCCGGTCATCTGGCCGAGCAGGTGATCGATCGCATCCACAACCATCCCGAGAGCGGTCTGCGAGTGGTCGGCGTTTTGGGCGATCCGGCGCTGCGGAGGGTCCGGGGCATTCCCGTGGTCGGCGGCTACGAGGAGCTGAAGCCGGTGATCGCACAGACCGGAGCGGGTCAGGTGGTGCTGGCGCTCTCGCGAACCGAAGGGGAGCGATTGGAGGCGATGATCGACGCGCTCGAGGACGAGATGGTCGACGTGCGCCTGGTGCCGGATCTGTTGCACGTGCTCACACTGCGAACCAGCGTCGAGGACTTCGACGGGCTCCCCATGATCGCGCTGCGCCAGAGTCCGCTGGTGGGGTGGGCCGCGATCCAGAAGCGGGCCTTCGACATCGCGGTGGCCGGGGTGGGTCTGGTCCTGGCGGCGCCGCTGCTGGGACTGCTCGCCCTGGTGGTGGCGCTGGCCGAGGGGCGCCCGGTGCTGTTCCGCCAGCAGCGCATGGGTCTCGACGGCCGCGTCTTCGACATGTTGAAGTTCCGCAGTATGGGCCGCGACGCCGAGTCGGACGGGCCGGTGTGGTCACAGCGCAGCGACGCCCGCACCACGCGCACCGGCGCGCTGCTTCGCCGCACCGGGCTCGACGAGCTGCCGCAGCTCTGGAACGTGCTGCGTGGCGACATGAGCCTGGTGGGGCCGCGGCCCGAACGCCCGGTGTTCATCGAGCGCTTCCGGCGCGAGGTTCCCGGCTACATGCTGCGCCACAAGGTGAAGGCGGGCCTCACCGGCTGGGCGCAGGCCAACCACTGGCGCGGGGACACCTCGCTCCAGGAGCGCATCGAGCACGATCTCTTCTACATCCAGAACTGGTCGCTCGGTCTCGACGTCCGCATCCTGCTGATGACGCTGTGGCGAACCATCCGGCATCCGTGAGGCGCGCGTGAAGCAGCGGCCGACGGTGGCGGTGGATCTCCGCGCCCTCGTCGGAACGCCGACCGGCATCGGGACCTTCACCGAAGCGCTGCTGCGGAGACTCCTGGCCGACGGGGGCGTCTCCTGGATCGGGTTGAGTCACCGCCCCGCCGGCGCGGCTGGGCACCTGGCGGACTTGGGGCTGGCGCTCGAGCACCAGGCTGCGCCGCTCGGCGTGCTCTGGCAGCAGCTCCGGCTCCCGCGTCGGCTGGCCCGCGGCGACATCGACCTGTTCTGGTCGCCGCTGTCGGTGCTGCCGCTCCGCCTCCCGGTTCCCGGGGTGGTGACGGTCCACGACCTGACGCCGCTGCTGCTGCCCGAGATGCACCACTGGAAGACGCGTTGGAGCTTTCGGCCGTTCCTGCGCGCGACCCTGTCGCGGGCGCGCCGGGTCGTGGCCGATTCCGAGTCCACGGCGAACGACCTGCGTCGGTTCGAGCCCGGTTGCGCCCGGCGCCTGGAGGTCGTTCATCCCGGGGTCGACGAGCACTTCCGCCCGGCCGACGCCGAGAGCGTGGCTCGCGTTCGCGCCGAGCTCGGCTGCCCGGACGGGTACGTACTCTACGCCGGCACCCTGGAGCCGAGGAAGAACCTCTCGACCCTCCTCGATGCCTGGTCGTCGCTCGGGCGCGACGCCCTCGGCGGTCTCCCGCTGCTCCTGATCGGGCCCTACGGCTGGGGCAGCCGCGACCTGCTCGATCGCATCGGGTCGCTGCGCGAACGGAACGTGCGCTACCTCGGCTGGCTCGAGCGGCATCGCATGATCCAGGTGCTCCAGGCCGCGCGCGTCTTCGTGTATCCGTCGCTCTACGAGGGTTTCGGGCTGCCCGTGCTGGAGGCGATGGCGTGCGGGGTTCCGGTGGTGACGACGAACGTCTCGAGCCTGAACGAGGTGGCCGGCGACGCCGCCCTGCGCGTGAACCCGACCGACGCGACGGCGTGGGCCGAGGCCGTGCGCAGCCTCGTCGAGGGGGCTGGGCTAGCGTCGCAGCTCGCCGTGGACGGGCGCGATCGCAGCCTGGGATTCACCTGGGAGGCGGCCGCCGCGCGGATGGCGACGATCTTCGACGCGGTCCTGGACGAGATCTGAGCCCTTGCCCCACCAGATCGGCATCGACGCCCGCAAGCTGGGCGACTTCGGGATCGGCACCTACGTGCGGGAGCTGGTGCGCGGACTCGCCGCGCTCGATCGCGACAACCGCTACCTCCTCCTGGTCGGGGCGGCCTACCGGGGCGAGTTCGACGGGCTGCCCGACAATTTCGAGACGATTGCCGAGCCCGCTCCGGGCTACTCGCTCCGCGAGCAGCTGGGGCTCTCCTGGCGGCTGGCGCGGCGTCGCCTCGATCTCTACCACGCCACCCACTACGTGCTGCCGTTGCGCACGCCGCGCCGGGTGGTGGTGACGATCCACGACATCATCCACGTGCTGTTCCCGGAGTTCCTGCCGAACCGGCTGGCGGGTGCGTACGCGCGACACATGATCCGGCGCAGCCTCGGCCGCAGCGCGGCGGTGATCACCGACTCCCGGAGCACCGCCGACGATCTGGTGCGCCATTTCGGAGCGGACCCGGACCGGATCCAAGCGATCTATCCCGGCGTGGACGATCGCTTCTTCGAGCGGGCCGACCCCGCCGCACTCCGCCGACGGCTGGACCGGCTCGGCGTGCCGGAGTCGTACCTGCTCTTCGTGGGCAATCCGAAGCCTCACAAGAATCTCGAGCGCATCCTGGAGGCCTGGGCGCTGACCGTCGAACGGGGCGGGGTGGACGCCGACCTGGTCTGCGTGGGCGGACGCGACGGCGCCGACGCCACCGCGCGGCGCCACGCCGAGCGCCTGGGCGTGGCCGACCGCGTGCGCTGGCTCGGATACGTGGAGGACGAGGCGCTTCCGGCGCTCTACCGGGGCGCGACGCTGCTGCTCCACCCGACCCTCTACGAGGGATTCGGGCTTCCGGTGGTCGAGGCCATGGCTTCGGGCGTCGCGGTGGTCACGTCGGGCGTCGCGGCGCTGGGCGAGATCGCGGCGGGCCACGCCGAGCTGGTGGATCCCACCGACCCGAAGTCGATTGCAGCCGGGATCGCGCGCTGCCTGCACGATCCCGGCCACCGTCGTTCGCTGGCAGAGCGCGGGCTGCAGCGGGCACGCGACTTCTCCTGGCGGCGCACCGCGGAGCAGACCCTGGAGGTCTACCGCCGCGCGCTGGCCGGAGACGGGGCGAATCCGGCTGCGAGCCGCGCCGGGAGTCGGTCGTGAGCGCGCGGCCGGCGGCGGTCCTGGTCCACGACTGGCTGACCGGGATGCGCGGCGGCGAGAAGGTGCTGGAGGCGCTCGGCGCGCGTTTTCCGCACGCGCCGATCTATACGCTCTTCCACTTCCCGGGCTCGGTCTCGGCGGCGATCGAGGCCCATCCGATCCGGACCAGCGCGCTTCAACACGCGCCGGGCCTGCGCCGCCACTACCGCTACTACCTGCCGCTCTTCCCGCGCGCGATCGAGCGGCTGCGGCTGCCGGAGACCGACCTGGTGGTGAGCTCCAGCCACTGCGTGGCCAAGGGCGTCGTCCCGCCGCCGGGCGCCCGGCACGTCTGCTACTGCCATACGCCGGTCCGCTACGCGTGGGACCAGCAGGCGGTCTACTTCCCCCGCAAGGGCGGCGTCGCGGAGCGCCTGCGCTCGCTGCTGCTGGCGCGGTTGCGCCGCTGGGACGTGGCCAGTGTCGGGCGCGTGGACGCCTTCCTGGCCAACTCGCGCTTCGTGGCCGACCGGATTCGGCGCTTCTATGGACGCGAGGCCGCCGTCGTGGCGCCGCCGGTCGACGTGGGATTCTTCACGCCCGGTCGCGAGGAGCGCGCACCCTTCGCGCTGTGCGTTTCCGCCCTGAGCCCGTACAAGCGCGTCGAGCTGGCGATCGCCGCCTGCGAGCGCCTGCGGATGGATCTGCGCGTGGTGGGCGAGGGCCCCGACCGCGGGCGACTGGAACGGCTCGCCGGCCCCGGCGTCGCGTTCCTGGGGCGCGTCGACGCCGAGACGCTCCGATCACTCTATCGCCGCGCGACCTGTTTCGTGCAGCCCGGCGTCGAGGACTTCGGGATCGCCTCGGTGGAGGCGATCGCCTGCGGCTGTCCCGTCGTGGCGTGCGGGGAAGGCGGGGTGCGGGACATCGTCGAAGACGGGCGCAACGGCCGGCTCTACCACGGCGAAGGCGGAGTGGCGGCGCTCGCCGACGCGATCGACGCCGTGCGCGCCGAGCACTTCGAATCCGGAGATCTGAGTCGGAGCGTGCAGCGTTTTTCGGCCGAGCGCTTCGGCGAGGCGCTGACGTCACACCTCCGCGTGTGACGGGCGGCGCGGAAGCGACTCAGGGCGCGCCGGAGATGCGCCCCTCGGCTGCGTTCACGAACCCCGCGCGCAGCTCGTCTCCATTGGAGAGCACCACCGGCGGGCTCGCAGACGAGTCGCCGAGGCTGGCGTTGACGAGCACGCCCTCCGCTCCGGCGCTCGCTTCGCCCCGCGGCAGTCCGGCTGCCGGCAGCGACGACAGCTCCAGCGTGAATGGATCCACCAGCGCGAAGGCGGAGGTCCGCATCTCCAGGCTCTCGTCGGTCTTCAGCGCTTCGGCCTCGAGCAGGTGATCGCCGTCGGAGAGACCGTCGGCGGTGAACTCGACCTGATTGAAGGCGCTCTCGCTGATGTCGTAGTCGAAGTCGGCGATGGTGACGGTGTCGCCGCCGATGCTGACGATGCCCCCGGCGCCGGTGAAGGGCGGCGTCAGTCCGAGCGCTGCGATCAGGTCGACGCCGTCGAGGCGGACGACGATGCTCAGCGGCTGGAAGTTCTTGCCGGTGCGCACCCGGCTGAAGACGGGCCCGGGATCGTCGATCAGGGCGCCGTCCAGGGGCGCCTTGATCTTCACCCTGGTGAGGGGGCAGCCGCCCGCGCCCGCGGCGAGGGCGGCGAAGAGCACCAGGATCGCGGTGCGCAGGAGTCGCGAATCGAAACGACGCGCCACGATTCCTCCGGCGCCCATTGTAGACCTGCGACCTCCGAAAAGGTCAAATCGGCGTCTGGAGCGGAGCTCAGCGCGGATCGGCGCTGGGCTCGAGTGCTTCCTCCAGGGCCTCGGCGACGGTGTCCACCAGGCGGATCTCGAGCCTCTCGCGGATCTCCTCGGGGACGTCCACCAGGTCCTTCTCGTTGCGGCGCGGCAGGATCACGCGGCGGATGCCGGCGCGCGCCGCGGCGAGCACCTTGTTCTTGATGCCGCCCACGGGAAGCACCCTGCCGCGCAGCGAGATCTCACCAGTCATCGCGGTGTCCGCGCGTCCTCGGCGGCCGGAGAGCACCGATACCAGCGCCGCAGCCAGCGCCACGCCCGCCGACGGTCCGTCCTTGGAGACGGCGCCCGCGGGCACGTGGAGATGGAGCTCGCCGGCGCGCAGCACGTCGGCCTCGAGGCCGAGTTCCTCGGCATTGGCGCGGACCCAGGACAGGGCGGCTTCTGCCGACTCGCGCATCACGTCACCGAGCTGGCCGGTGAGACGCAGGCGCACGCCCTTGCCGCCGGGAACGGCGGCCGCTTCGATGAACAGGATGTCGCCGCCGTGGCTGGTGGTCGCGAGGCCCACCACGACGCCCGCCGAGCTGGTGCGCTCGGCGGTCTCGGGCAGATGGGGCGGGGCGCCCAGGGCGTCGGCGACGAAGGCGGCGTCCACCGCCAGCGGCTTCTCGGCTCCACCCTCCGCGATGCGCCGGGCGCACTTGCGCAGCAGCGCGGCGATGTGGCGGTCGAGGTTCCGCACGCCGGCCTCACGGGTGTACTCGTGCAGGATCGTCTCGAGGGCGTCGTCGCCGACCTGGATCTGGTCACCGTCCAGGCCGTGGGCCTCGAGCTGTTTCGGGATCAGGTGGTCGCGGGCGATGCGCAGCTTCTCGCTGTCGGTGTAGCCCGGCAGCTCGATCACCTCCATCCGGTCGAGCAGGGCGCCCGGAATGGTCGACAGCGTGTTGGCCGTGGCGATGAAGAAGACCTTCGAGAGGTCGTAGGACACCTCGAGGTAGTGGTCACTGAAGGTGTGGTTCTGCTCCGGATCGAGCACTTCCAGCAGCGCCGAGGACGGATCGCCGCGCCAGTCGGCGCCCATCTTGTCGACTTCATCCAGCAGGAAGAGCGGGTTTTTCACCTGCACCTTCGACATGTTCTGCAGGATCTTGCCCGGCATCGAGCCGATGTAGGTGCGCCGGTGGCCGCGGATCTCGGCCTCGTCGCGCACGCCGCCGAGCGACGCGCGCGCGAACTTCCGGCCCATGGCGCGGGCCACGGAGCGGCCGAGCGACGTCTTGCCGACCCCCGGCGGGCCGACGA
>JBFGIM010000049.1:0-17900 GCA_041577695.1 Myxococcota bacterium
AGCAGGAAGAACCAGGCGGTGCAGGCGCCGTAGGGCGCCTTGTGCCACGGCCCGGGCACCAGGGCGTAGACGGCGCCGGGCAACCACGCCAGCCACCAGGGCGCGAAGCGGAGCGCTACCCGGTAGACCGCGAACACGGACAGTGCGATCAGCACCAGCCACACCCAGCGAACCACGAGCAGCGACGCGCCGGTCAGCTGGAACAGCGCCGAGAAGAATTCGTAACGCAGCGGCGCGTAGTACGACCAGACGTCGCGATACAGCACCTCGCCCCGGAACATGCGGAGGGTCGGGTGCAGCAGCCATCCGTCGTCGTTGATCAGCAGTCCGTAGTGACGCAGCGGCGCCAGGTACGCCAGCGCCGCCACGAAGAGAAGCGGCCCGAGCCAGCGAGCGATGGGACTGGGCGTGGGTTCCACGGTGGCGTCAGGCGATCGCGCCCGAGCTTCGCAGCGCGTCGATGTCGCCGGCCTCGAACCCCCAGTCGGCGAGCGCCTCGTCGGTGTGCTGACCCGGGTGCGCGGGCGCGCGCTCGATCGAGCCCGGTGTGCGGCCGAAACGCGGCGCCGGCCCGGGCTGGCGCACGCCGTCCACCTCGACGAAGGTGCCGCGCGCCTTGTTGTGGGGGTGCTCGGGCGCTTCAGCCAGCGAGAGCACCGGCGCGAAGCACACGTCGGTGCCTTCCATGATCTCGCACCACTCGTCCCGGGTCTTGGAGCGGAAGATCTCGACCAGGCGCGCCTTGGTGGGCGCCCAGCCGCTGCGGTCCATCTGGTGCGGCAGCGACTCACCCGCGAGCCCGGTGAGCTCGAGCAGCTGCGCATAGAACTGGGGCTCGATGGCGCCGATCGAGACGTACCGGCAGTCCCGGGTCTCGAAGCAGTCGTAGAAATGGGCGCCGCCGTCGAGCATGTTGGCGCCGCGCTCGTCCTTCCACCAGCCGGCCGCGTGGGCACCGTAGATGATCGCCATCAACGAGGCAGCGCCGTCCACCATCGCCGCGTCCACCACCTGGCCCTGGCCCGAGCGCTCGCGCTCGAGCAGGGCGCACGCCATTCCCCAAGCCAGCATCAGACCGCCGCCGCCGAAGTCGCCGACCAGGTTCAGCGGCGGGGGAGGCGGTGAATCGGGCCGACCGATCGGGTGCAGCGCACCGGCCAGCGCGATGTAGTTGAGGTCGTGCCCCGCCGCGCGCGCCAGCGGACCCTCCTGACCCCAGCCGGTCATGCGTCCGTAGACCAGGCGCGGGTTGCGCGACAGGCACACCTCCGGCCCCAGCCCGAGCCGCTCCATCACGCCGGGGCGGAAGCCCTCGATCAAGCCGTCGGCGCGCTCGAGCAGGCGCAGCACCACCTCGACGCCCGCCTCGCTCTTGAGGTCCACGCCGACGCTGCGGCGACCGCGGTTCAGCAGGTCGAGGTTCGGCCCGTCCGGGCGGGGGAGCCGGGCGCGCTCGGCGCGGTCCACGCGCAGCACCTCGGCGCCCTGGTCGGCGAGCATCATGGCGCAGAACGGCCCGGGTCCGATTCCGGCAATCTCTACGATGCGAAGGCCTGCGAGCGGTCCGGCCATGGTGCGTGGTTCCTCCCTTCGGCGAAGGCGGAGCTTAGCTCGCTCCGGCGGACCTCACCGCGGCCAGCGCGTCGAGCAGTGCGCGCGCCTTGTCGAGTGACTCGCGCCACTCGGCGATCGGCTCCGAGTCGGCCACGACGCCCCCGCCCACGTGGAGCCAGGCTCGCTCGGGGCGGTGCAGCAGGGTGCGGATCACCACCGACAGATCGGCGCCACCGCGCGCGTCCAGGTATCCCAGCGCGCCGGCATAGGGACCGCGCCGCACCGGCTCGATCCGCGACAGCAGCTGCATGGCCGCGATCTTCGGCGCCCCGGTCATCGATCCCGGCGGAAACGCGGCGCGCAGCAGGTCGACCACGTCGCACTCCGGCCGCAGTCGCCCCTCGACGGTCGAGACCAGCTGGAAGACCGTCGCATACGATTCGAGCGCGCACAGCTCGGGCACCGCGACGCTGCCGATCCGGCTGACGCGGCCCAGGTCGTTGCGCATCAGATCGACGATCATCACGTTCTCGGCGCGGTCCTTGGCCGAGCTCTCCAGCGCCGCGCGCAACGATTCGTCTTCGCTGCGGGTCGCGCCGCGCGGTCGCGTTCCCTTGATCGGCCGCGCCTCGACCCGGCCGTCGGGATCGAGCCGCAGGAAGCGCTCGGGCGAGCTTCCGATCAGCGTGATCTCGGGCAGCGAGAGGAATGCGGCGAAGGGGGCCGGGTTGCACCGCCGCAGCGCGCGGTAGATCGCCCAGGCGTCGCCGGGATCGTCGAGCGCCATGCGATGGGTGAGGTTGGCCTGGTAGACGTCGCCCGCGGCGATGTGCTCCTTCAGCTGGAGGACCGACTTCACGTAGGCCGCCTCGTCGAAGAAGGCGCCCAGCACCAGGCCGGTCTCGGGATCCGCCCAACGGAACGGTTCGACAGCGGCCCGCGTATGCGACGCCGGCGGCGACGCGGAGCCGGCGTCGAAGGGATCGGGATGGCCGCGCAGCACCCGCTCGGCCAGGCGATCGACGTGGCGGCCGGCCTTCGCACTGGCGCTGGCGGCGTCGGCGCCGAAGCCGAGGGCGGTGGCCCGGAGCGTCCCGCTGGCGTGCTCGTAGGACAGGGTGCGATCGACGCACAGCAGCGCCGCGTCGGGCAGGCCCAGGTCGTCGATGGGCGCCGGCGCGACGCCGTCCAGCGCTGCGCCCAGCTCGTAGCCGAGCCAACCGACGGCACCGCCCACGAAGGGCGGAGTCTCCAGCTCCGGCGCGGGACAAGGCGGAGGCAGCAGCGCGCCCAGCGCCTCGAGCGGGCGGCCTCCGATCCGATCGAGGTCCGGCCTCACGGCGCGCCGGCTCTCGAGCGTGAGCCGGCCGGCGGCGATGCGCGCGACGGCGTAGGGAGCCGCGCCGGCGCAGGAAAAGCGCCCCAACCGCGCACCCGGCAGCGAGCTCTCCAGCAGCCAGAAGCCCTCGGTGACCCGCAGCCGCTCGAGCCACGCCGGCCAGTCGGCCGCGCCCAGCTCGCGCACGGCGCATCGGGTGACGAAGCCGGATGCCACGAGCGCAGGCTAGCAGCGGCGACCCGGCTCGGCGGGTGGTGCGGGTATACTGCGGCGCCTCTCTTCCCGGGAGATTCGATGTCCGCATTCCCCGCATCGCGCAGGATCGCACTGCCTCCGCTCGCGCTGCCGGACGGCACGCGGGAGCCCGGCATCACGCTCGCGGTCCACGACGCGGGCTCGGGTCCGGCCGTGGTGATGAGCCACGGCTTCCCCGAGCTCGGCTACTCGTGGCGACACCAGTTCGACCCGTTGATCGCTGCCGGCTTTCGCGCCATCGCACCCGACCAGCGCGGCTACGGTGACAGCGACGCTCCCGAGCCGATCGAGTCCTACGACATCCATCATCTCTGCGGCGACCTGGTCGGGCTGCTCGACGCACTCGGCATCGACCGCGCCATCTTCGTCGGCCACGACTGGGGCGGGTTCGTGGTGTGGGCCATGCCCTATCTCCACCCGGAGCGCGTGGCCGGCGTGGTCGGCGTCAACACACCGCTCACGCCGCGCACCGTGCTGCCGCCCACCCAGATGATGCGCGCCCTGGTCGGAGGCGCGGACGAGAAGCTCTACATACTGTGGTTCCAGCAGCCGGGCGTGGCGGAATCGGTGATGGATCCGCAGCCCCGCCTGGTCTTCGACCGGTTGATGCGCTGCGGCGTCCCGATGGAGGAGATCGCGCGCCACGCCGGGCCCGAGCGCGACATGAATCCCTTCCGTCGGCTCGAGAGCCTCGACGCCATCGGCGAGCCGCTCGAGCGCGAGTCGATCGAGCACTATGCGCAGGTCTTCGGTCGCACCGGCTTCCGCGGCGGCATCAACTGGTACCGGAACTTCGACCGCAACTGGGAGACCGCACCGGACATCGGCGTGAAACCGGTGCCGGTGCCCTGCCTGATGGTGACGGCCGAGTGGGATCCGGCACTGCGCCCCGAGATGGCCGGCGCGATGCCCACCCTCTGCCCCGACCTCGAGACCGTGATGATGGAGCGCTGCGGCCACTGGACCCAGCAGGAGCAACCGGAGGCGCTCAACCGGATCCTGGTCGACTGGCTGCGCAGGCGCTTCGCAGCATGAACGCGCAGACCGATCCGCACGAGGGCGGGCGCTACCCGAACTACGTGCTCGGGGTCCTGGTGCTGGTCTATGTGTTCAACTTCATCGACCGGCAGATCCTCTCGATCCTCAACGACGAGATCAAGGCCGACCTGGGCCTCAGCGATGCCCAGATGGGCTTCCTGTACGGAACTGCCTTCGCGGTCTTCTACGCGTTGTTCGGCATTCCGCTGGGCCGGCTGGCCGACGTCTGGACCCGGCGCTCGCTGATCGCGGTGAGTCTCTCGTTCTGGAGCGCGATGACCGCCCTCTCCGGACTGGCCCGCAACTTCGGCGAGCTGGCGGTGGCGCGCATCGGCGTGGGCGTGGGAGAGGCCGGCGCCACCCCGGCCGCCTTCTCGCTGCTGTCGGACACGTTTCCCATCGCGCGGCGGGCGACGGTGCTGGCGATCTATTCGAGCGGCATCTACCTGGGCGCGGGGGCGGGGTTGATGATCGGCGGCCAGATCGTGGGGCGTTGGGACGCTGCGTTCATCGAGGGCGGCGCACCCTTCGGCCTGCGCGGCTGGCAGGTGGCGTACTTCGCGGTGGGGCTGCCGGGCCTGCTGCTGGCGCTCTGGGTGCGCAGCCTGCGCGAGCCGGAACGCGGCCGCATGGACGGCCTGCGCACCGCGCCCGAGCCGCGCCCGTTCCGCGAGTTCTACCGGGAGCTGTGCTCGGTGATCCCGCCCATCACGCTGTTCCGCTTGTCTCAGCTTGGCGCCGGGCGGGCCGGGGTCGCGCGCAACCTGGTCGCGGCGCTGCTCCTGGCCCTCGCCGCCATGTCGTTGGTGATGGCGACCGGCGATCTGGCCCAGTGGGTCGCCCTCGGGATCGGCGTGTACGCCGCTTTCTCGTGGTCCCAGGCGCTGCGCCTGCGCGACGCGCCGAGCGCCGCGCTGATCCTGGGCACGCCGTCGCTGCGCTGGGCGGCGCTGGCCTTCGCCAGTCTGGCGTTCAGCGGCTACGGCGTCGGCTACTGGACCGCGCCGTTCTTCCTGCGCGTCCACGAGCTGCCGATCGAGCAGGCCGGGAGCATCCTCGGCGGCACCGCCGCCGCCTCCGGCTGGCTGGGGGTCACCCTGGGCGGGGTGCTCGCCGATGCCTGGCGGCGGCGGAACCCGCTCGGCCGGCTCTATCTGGCGACGATCATGGCGGTGGCCCCGGCGCCGCTGCTCTACGCCATGCTCTCCACCGAGAACACGACCCTGGCGCTGGTGCTGAACTTCCCGCTCGGAATGGTCAGCTCGATGTGGATCGGCTGCGGTGCCTCCACCGTGCAGGACCTGGTCCTGCCCCGCATGCGCGCCAGCGCTTCCGCCGCCTACCTGATGGTGATCACCTTCATCGGCCTGGCGCTGGGTCCCTACCTGCTGGGGCACGTATCGGATTTGCTGGGCGACCTGCGCCGATCCCTGCTCTTCGGCCTGATGGGCAATGCGGTCGCCCTGCTGTGCCTGATCCAGGCGGCGCGTCATCTGCGGCGCGACGAAGCGACCCTCCGAGCCCGTGCTGGTGCCGCCGGCGAACCGGATCTCGACTGAGACGATAACCGCCCAGATCGGAGTCTTTACGCACGGCGTCCATTCGTCGTATGCTGCGCGCGGGGGGGGATTCACGAATGGCTCGCGCTTCTTCGTGGGGCGACGGACTTGCGGTCCGGTCGCTGGTGCTTCCGTGGATGCTGGGGCTTCGCTGGGCCGGACCCCAGCGCTACCCGGACGATGTACCCCGCAACAGAGCCACGCTCGGACTCGCGGCAAAGATCGCGGTAGACGAGCTCTTCTTCGCCACCGAGGTGCTGGGGGGCCGCGTCCCGTTGCGCCGCAGCGATTGGCGCCGCGGAGCCGAGGAGATCGAAGCGGCCCTGGCGCTGTTCCGTCGCCGCGGTTGGCTGGAGTCGCCGGCGCACTACCACACGACCCCCCCGCCGCTCAAGCGCACCCAACGGCGCTCGGTCTGGAAGGGTGCGGTACGCCACGAAGAGCTGTCCTTCACGAGTGGTTACGTGCCGCACGCGGGCGAGCCGGGACGGGCACGCTGGCGCTCCTACACCGCCAATCACACCGCCCACGCGCGCCTGTTGCGCCACGCCGGTACCCAGCGTCCGTGGGTCCTGTGCGTGCCCGGCTACCGCATGGGCCAGCCGTTGGTCGACTTCACCGGCTTCCGGGCCCGCTGGCTGCACGAGAGGCTCGGGCTCAACGTGGCCATCGCGGTGCTGCCCTTCCACGGACCGCGCCGGGTGGGCCGCCGCAGCGGAGACGGCTACCTGGCCGGCGATTTCCTCGACACGGTCCACGCCCAGGCCCAGGCGATCTGGGACCTGCGCCGGCTGGTGGGCTGGCTGCGGGCCCAGGGTGCGCCGAGCATCGCGGCCTACGGGCTCTCGCTGGGCGGCTACACCGCCGCCCTGCTCGCGGCCCTCGAATCCGACCTGGACGCCGTCGTGGCGGGGATCCCGGCCAGCTGCTTCGTGAGCCTCGCCCGCAGCAACGCCCCCGCCGGCTTGATCCCGCTGGCCCGACGATTGGGTTTCCCCTTCGAAGCGATCGAGCGCCTGCTGCAGGTGGTCTCGCCCCTGACGATGTCGCCGCAGGTGCCGCACGAGCGTCGCTTCGTGTTTGCGGGAAGCGCCGACCGGCTGGCCACACCCGACCAGGCCCTGGCGCTGTGGAACCACTGGCAACAGCCGAGGATCTCCTGGTACGCCGGCAGTCACGTCTCGTTCCTGGTCGAGCCGAAGGTGCGCGCGTTGCTGCGCGACGCGCTGAGACCGGAAGCGCCCGCGCGCGGCGGCGTGGTCTCCGCGCGCTAGGCGCAGCCCTCACCTGGACTCCAGCTCCAGCGCGCGGTCGTCGTGCGCGGTCGCCTCGACGTCACGGCCGAGCGCGCGCAGCGAAGCGGCCATCCGACGGTGCACGCCGGCAAAGTTGGGACGAGCCCCCAGCACCTTCTCGAAGTGGCGCAACGCGTCGCGGTGGTCGCCGCGACCGGCGAGCGCGATACCGAGCTGTAGCTGAGCGGGACCATGCTCGGGTGACTCCGCGATCACAGCACCGAGCAGCTCCGCAGCCTCGTCGTAGTGGCCCTGTGCCGACAGTACCCGCGCCAGCCCCAGCCGGGCGCGAACGTTGCCGGGCTCGATGCGAAGTCCCTCGCGATACTGGATCCCGGCGCGCGCGAGTTCTCCAGTCTGCTCGAGCGCGCTGGCAAAGGTGATGTGGTCGCGGGCCTGGAAGTCGGCGTTCCCCAGCGCCGCCTGGTAGTGGCGGACCGCCTCCGGGTTGCGGCCGGTGAGCTGTGCGGTGACCCCCGCCACCAGCAAGCCGTCGGGGTGGTCGGGGGTCAGCTCGAGGGCGCGCAGCGCCAGACCGTGGGCCTCCTCGAGCTTCCCCGCCCACGCCAGCACCCGCCCCAGGTTCGCCAGTGCCCGGCTGCTGTCTTCGTGCCCGATGCCCGCCTCGACCTCGCGCGCCACGGCGGCCACTGCCGCGTCGTTCCACTGGGCGCCGGGCGTTGCCTCGCCGAGCTCGATCAGCTCGTCGATCAACGCCAGGGCCAGCAAGCGGTGGGCCTCGATGGTCGGGTGCACGTGATCGAGGAACAGATCCTCACCGGGGATGCCGTCGGCGGCGCGCGCGGCCATGGCCGCGGCGTAGTCCACCCAGGGCACGTCCTGCTCCGCCGCCACCGCCGCCACGCCGGCGAGGATCTCCGAGGGAGCGCGCAGCGGGCACACGTCCTCGTCGCGCGCCCTCGCCAGCTCCGCGTGCGACTCCTCCACACGACCGGAGGCGCGCAGCGCCTGCCCGCGCAGATAGCGGGCCCCCGCGTGGCGCGGCTCGCGCTTCAGCACACCCTCTGCCAACAGCAGCGCGGTGGCGGAATCGCCGCCGCGAAGCGCCTCCTCGGCGGCCGCAAGCGACGCGTCGAGGCGCCGCCGCTCGGCGGGGTCGAGCGCCACCTCGGGCTCGCTCTTGAAGGGAGCGCAGTGGCCCAGGTTCGAGGCGGGGTTGACCAGGATCACCTCGGCGCCGGCCGAGCGTCCGATCTGCACCATGCGGGCCAGGTTCAACCGGAAATGGTTCGCCACGCGCCGGCGCAGGGCATCGTCGCGCCGATAATCGGCGGGCCCCACACTGCGGTCGAGCAGGGCCTCCACCTCGCCGGGCAACACGTCGCGCTGCGAGACGCCGGCGCGATCTGCCCCCCGCAGCGAGCCGATCACCCGGGACAGGGCGCTGTAGGTGCGCGTGGCGCTCAGCAGCGCGCTGGTATGGCGCAGGGCCACGGGCGTGTCCAGCCACTCGCCGTAGGTGCGCTGCTCCAGGAACTCGTTGTGACCGGTGTAGATCACGAAGAGGTCGGGCGCGTAACCCACCAGCTCTTCCATCAAGGCCGCCACCCGGTAGCTGGCGTAGCTGATGCCGCCGGCGTTGATCACATCCCAGCGCCGCGAGGGATCGGCCACCGGCAACAGCACGCGGAGCCAGCCGCAGAACGAGGTGCGGTCGTCGTAGGGACGCCCGTAGGTGGTGGAGCCGCCGAGACAGAAGATGCGCGTGGTGCCGGCAGGCTTCTCGACGGGAAAGCGCTGGAGATTGAAGATGCCCAGCTTGTTGGGCGCCGTCTCCATCACCCGCTCGTCGCCGTCCAGGCGCTCGACGAAGAGCGGGATGCGCGACTCGAAGCCCACGAACGGATCTTCGCTGTAGAGGATCGGCCGGAAGCCCAACGCGGCCAGGGTGCCTTCCACCAGCGCAAAGAAGACCACCAGCGAGACTGCGGCGAGCAGCAGGTTCTTGGCCACGGACGACTCTTCCGCTCAGGCGTGGACGGGCGGCCGCCGGTCGCGCCAGGGAAGCGCGCGCTCGAGCTGCGCGGCCACCTGTAGCAGCAGATCCTCCCGCGCGTAGTCGGCCACCAGCATGGCTCCCACCGGGAGCGCGTCGTCGGTCTGGTGCAGCGGAAGCGAGATCGCCGGCTGTCCGGTGAGGTTGAACGGCAGCGTGAAGGTGCCGAAGGGCGCCGCGCGCAGGAATCCCTTCAGCGGCATCTCCGGGGGCGAGTGGAACTGGCCCAGCGCCGGCGGCGGCTCGGCGGTGGTGGGCGAGAGCAACAGATCGAAGCCCTCCTGCCACCAGGCGGCCACGCGGCGCCCGAAGCGGTGCACGTACTCGATCATCGAGAGGAAGGTGACCACCGGCGTGCCGCGCCCCATCTCGGCGATCGCCCAGGTCATCGGCTCGACGTCGTCGGCCGTGAGCGGCCGACCGAGCTTCTCGCCCACCGCGTCCAGCGCCCGCGCCACGTTGCACGCCACGACGGTGACGTAGGCGCGCGCGGTCTCGGCGTCCTCGAGCGCTTGCGGATGGGCCTCCTCGACCCGGTGCCCGAGATCCTCGAGGGCGCGCGCCGCGCGCTCCGCCGCCGCAGCACAGGCGGGGTGGACCTCGATTCCCTCGCGCGGCGACCCGCGCAGCCAGCCGATACGCAGCGGCGGCGGCTCCGTCGACGCCTCGGCGTAGAACAGGCGCCGCGCCGGCGGCGCGAAGTAGGGATCGCCCGGCATCGCACCGGCCAGCACGTCGAGGATCGCCGCGGTGTCGCGCACGGTGCGCGTGACTACGCCCTCGCAGGAGAACCCGCTCCAGCGCTCCCCGGCGCCGGGCCCGAAGGACGAGCGCGCGCGGGTGGGCTTGAGACCCACCAGTCCACAGTGGGCGGCCGGGATGCGGATCGATCCGCCGCCGTCGCTGGCGTGAGCCGCGGGGACCAGTCCCGCCGCCACCGCAGCCGCGGCGCCACCACTCGAGCCGCCCGGGCTGTGGCCCAGGTTCCAGGGATTGTGACTCGGCCCGTAGGCCGCCGGCTCGGTGGAGGGGAGCAGACCGAGCTCCGGGGTGTTGGTGCGACCCAGCGAGACGAAGCCCGCGTCGCGCAGCCGTGCCGCGAAGTAGCTGTACTCGGGCTCGATCCAGCCGGCCTCCTTCAGGCACTTCATGCCCATGTGACAGGGCGCCCCGCCCTCCTGGCCGCCCAGGTCCTTCATCAGGAACGGCACGCCGAAGAACGGCCGGCTCGCGGCGCTGGCGTCCGAGTGGGTCTGCGCCGCGGCCTGCTCCCGGGCGCGCTCGAAGGCGGGCAGGATCACGGCGTTGAGCGACGGGTCGAGCTTCTCGGTGCGCGCGATCGCCGCCTCGACCAGCTCGAGCGGCGTCGCCTCGCCGCGCCGCACCAGATCGGCCTGTGCCACGGCATCCAGGTTGACGAGCTCGTCGGTCATCGAGGCCTCCCCCGCGCGATCGCCGCGCAGCCGGGCATGCTACCGCGCCGGACCCTCACCAGGGAAGGCGATCGATTCTGCGCCCGATACCCGCGGATCACTCCGCGTCGAGACTGCGCTCGGCCGCCTCCACCGTCTGCGCGATCAGCGTGGCGATCGTCATCGGTCCCACACCCCCGGGCACCGGCGTGTAGGCCGAGCAGCGCGGGATCGCCGCTTCGAGCTCGACGTCGCCGACGCCGCCCGGGTGGTAGCCGGCGTCCACCACCACCGCGCCCGGGCGGATCCACTCGCCCCGGATGAACGCGGGGCGACCCACCGCCCCCACCAGCACTTCGGCCTCCGCAACCCGGGCCGGCAGGTCGACGGTGCGCGAGTGACAGACGGTGACGGTGGCATTGCGGTTGAGCAGCATGGCGGCCATGGGCTTGCCCAGGATGGGAGAACGCCCCACGACCACGGCACGCTTGCCCTCGAGCGGAATCCGATAGTAGTCGAGCAGCCGCATGATACCGGCGGGAGTGGCCGAGCCGAAGGCCGCTTCACCCATGGCCATGCGGCCGAAGCCGAGGGACGTGACGCCGTCCACGTCCTTCTCGCACGCGATCCGGTCGAAGCAGACGCGCTCGTCGATCTGGGCGGGGACCGGATGCTGGAGCAGGATGCCGTGCACGTCGCGGTCGGCGTTCAGCTCGTCGATGCGCGCCAGCAGCTCGTCGGTCGTGGTGGCGTCGGGCAGGTGCACGCGCGAGGACTCCATCCCCACCCGCTTGCAGGCGTTTCCCTTCATGCGCACGTAGGTGGCCGAGGCCGGGTCGTCGCCGACCAGGATGGTGGCCAGGATCGGCGCGCGTCCGCCGGTCCTGCGCTTGAGCGCTTCGACCCGCACGATCAGCTCCTGCTCGATCTGCTTCGCGAGCGCCTTGCCGTCGAGCACCTGCGCGCCCGAAACCCCGTTCTTCGCCACGTGTGGACCCCTCCCTCAGCGGGAAGATAGCGGGCCCGCACCGTGCGCGGCGCGGTACTCTCCGCGCGAGATCTCGAAGTGGCGGGTCGGGCGGCCGTCGAGCGGACGCTCACCGAGGAAGCGCATGCCCAGCCTCTCGAGCACCCGCAGCGAGGCCTGGTTGGGTGCGTCCACCCGCGCCGCCACCGCCGCCAGGTTCAATTCTTCGAAGGCGTACGCGAGCACGGCGCTGGAGGCCTCGGTCGCCAGGCCGCAGCCCCAGTGTGCCGGGTGGAGCCCGTAGAGCAGCTCGATCTCGGGCCCGGCGTCGATCGGCCGCAGTCCGCAGAAGCCGACGGTGGCCGAATCGGGCGCGACCGCCAGGACCCACTGGCCGTAGCCGCTCTCGTCGAACGAGCGCAGGCTGGCCTCCACTACGTCGGCGGCCTCCTCGCGCGCGATGGCACGATCGTCCCACAGAAAACGTCGCACCGCGCGATCGGTCCAGAGCGCGTGCAGGTCGTCCAAATCGGTGCGCCGACAGGGACGCATCCGCAGCCGCGCGGTTGCGAGGAGAACCGAGGCCATCTCGCGCGAGCGTAGCCTCGCCCGCACGGCAGGTGGAATCCCTGGAATCCCCGATGGAAGTGCGATCAGGAGGCCGCCAGCGACTCCGCGGCGTCGTTCGACTGCATGGCGGCCGGGCCGGTCAGCACCATGCGAACGAGCGCCGCCTGACGACAGGTGCCGGTCTTGGAGAAGATCTGCCCGAGGCGCTGGCGCGCCGTTCCGCGCGTGATGCCGAGGCTGCCCGCGGCCTCCTCCAGGGTGCGCCCGACGGTGAGGTGGCTCACCAGCGCTGCCTCGGCGGGCGTCAGCTTGTAGAGCGTGCGCAGGATCTCGTTCGACGGCTCGGCGCAAGCCTCGGGATCGCATACGTAGAGTACGGCCAGCGCTCCGTGTCGCGCACCCTGGCGCGACCGGGCGGGCGCCACCAGCACCTGTAGAGGCTTGCGACCCGAGGGGCGCGGAAGCAGCACGGCGGAGACGAAGTCGTCGTCGCCGGAGGGGTCCGCCGCCTGGGCGATGCTCTCGCGGAGCTCGCAGGTGACGTCGGCGCTGGCCGCGTGCAGGCCATCCTTCGCCGCACACAGGCCGTCCCGTCGCGAGAGGAGCGCCTCGCCGACACGGTTGGCCGAGCGCAGCCGCCCGCAGCCGTCTACGAGCACCACGCCGACCGGAAACTGATCCGAGATGGCGGACAGTCCGCGCCGCTCCTCGTCGAGTCGGAGCTGCTGCGCAAAGAGCTGCGCGGCGCGCCGCAGGTGCGGCAGCAGGCTCTCGAGGGTGCGGCGTGCGGTGTCGGAGAGCGGCGCCTCGCCGTGGCGGCGGTAGACGTCTACGGTCGCCAGTCCGAAGTGCGGGTCTCGCTCGATCAGGCCGCGGCACGGGTGGTGCAGCCCCTGGGGCTCCATCCAGTCACGGAAGAAGGGCGTGGTCGCCTCCGCGTCGGAATCCGGGGTGCGCAGCAACGATTCGACCGGCTGCGTGGCGCTTTCGGAGCGTCGAGGATCGAGCGAGTAGAAACGGGTCGCGTAGGACTCGACGAAGCGCGGCTTCAGCGACGGCGCGACGATGCGGCCGCGGCGGCCCGGCCGCGGCTGGGGCAATGCGAGCAATACCGCGCCGCCCAGCACCTCCTCGAGGTCGTGCGCGACCGTCGCCCATCCGTCCGGATGGAGCGCCGCTTCGTAGATCCTGCCCAGTAACAGCTCGTTTCGCATCCGTGGCACCCAGCGTTGCACCTAGCGTTCAGCATCTCGCCAGCGAGAGAGGAAATCGGTATGTGAGTGCCCGCAAATCTGGTGAAGGGTTCAACCCCGAGGCTATTAAACCGTACCTCCCCAGGGGGATGGATCTCGAACTCTCAGGGGGCACGCGGCAACTCATGAGCAGTTGTCGCGTCCATGGCCCCGACAGTTCCGCTGGAACCTCGCCGGGGAAGAGGATTTTCCCTTTCAAATGAGGGGTTTACCTCGTGGAGGACGCAGATAGGATGTCGGCCAGAACGGCGGTTCGGCAGCGCGAAGAGGGTGGAGTGGGGTGTTGGCAGCAACGGAGGCAAGCGACCACGCGCATCGGTCGGGCCCTGGGCCTGGCCCTGGGATGCCTGTGGCTGGCGAGCCCGATCGCGGCGGCCCCGTTGGTGTGCCCCGCCATGGACGGCTGCCGGGTGACCGCCGGCGATTCGAGCATCCGGGTGACGTCGCCGGTGCTGCTGGGACCCTCCCTGCTCGAGTGGTCGGTCGGGGGGATCGAGCAGCTCGCGCTCCAGGCGATCTGGGTCTACGACTTCGGGCCTGCCCGCTTCCGGCGGCTGGATCCGGTGTCGGCGACCTTCGACGAGGCGACCAACGAGATCGTCGTGGCCTTCTCCGAGGACACCGGGACCTTCGATCTCACCGCTACCTACCTGCTGAGCGACTCCAACGACGGAGCCACGACGACCTCCATCGTCGATGGGAACTTCGAGCTGTTCTCCAACGTCGCGGGCCTTTCGATCCGCTTCTACCTGGTGACCGACTTCGACCTGAGCGACACGCCAGGGGACGATTCTGCCGTATTCACCGGCCCGGCCACGATCGATCAGTCCGACAGCTCGAGCTCGGCGCAGCAGGTGATCCTGAGCCCCACCGCCAATGCCTGGGAGATTGGTTCCAACAGCGGCCTCACCTTTGCGCTGGACGAGGGCACGCTGATCAACCTGGGGAACTCGGGCTCGGGCTCCGGGCCCACGGACATCGAGTTCGGCTTCATGTGGGACCGCACGCTCGAGATGGGCGAGACCTTCACGATCGACCTGGAGAGCACGGTGGTTCCCGAGGGGGAAGCTTCCCTCTTGCAGGGCTTCGCGCTCTTTGCGCTGCTCGCCGCGAGGGCGAGCCGCAACAGGCGTGAGCATTGCGTTACGGAGGAGTGATCAGAGAGTCACGGTTGCGCGCTTCGGGTGCGCGCTGCGACGCACTTGACTTGGTACGAGGTTTGCTCAAGCGGACGGCTTGATCAGACGATTCCCGGGCCTCGGGGTGTAACACCCCTGTCATGCGTGGAACCGATGTTCCCGCGCGACCCGCCCGGGCAACCGTCTCAAATGCTGGCGGCGGCAGCGGAAGAGGAATGCATAGTGCGTAGTGTATCGATCATCCGAGCGGCGATCCTGATCGCGGCGTTGTGTTTCGCAGGTGCAGCGGACGTGTTCGCCGCGAAGCCCATTCCGCTCACGGCTCCGTCCTTGAGCGCCTCCGCTACTTCGAGCAGCAGCATCGCGCTGAGCTGGACCGACCCGAACAACCGCGAGACCGGCTACGAGATCCAGCGCTCGCTCAGCGCCACCACCGGCTTCGTCACGGTTCACACCGCGGCCGAGGACGCGCGGTCCTGGACCAACAATGGTCTTTCCAGCGGCACCCGGTACTACTATCGGGCCCGCGCGCTGGGCAACGGGAGCAAGACTTCGGACTGGTCCAACACCACCAGCGCCCAGACCTCCGGCGGCGGTGGCGCGGTGGACACCACGCCTCCGAGCGTGTCGCTCTCGAGCTCGCTCAGCGGCACGGTCACCAGCAACTCCACCGTCGTCCTCACGGCGTCGGCAAGTGACAACGTCGGCGTCACGCGCGTCGAGTTCTACGACACCGGCGTGGTCCGGGCCACGGACACCTCGGCACCGTATCAGGCCAGCCTCTCGCTGAATGCCGGCGACAACGGCATCCACTACTACCTGGCGGTCGCCTACGATGCCGCCGGAAACATCGGCTACTCGACGTGGATCATCCTCACCGTCAACATCGGAAGCGGCGGCAGCGATACGACGCCTCCCAGCGTGGCGTTCATCACGCCGACGAGCAACACCACGTACACCTCGGCCCAGACCACGCGCGCCGAGGTGAGCGCCTCGGACCCCAGCGGGATCGACCGCATCGAGTTCCGGCTCGACAACGTGCTCCGCTGCACGGAGACCGTGGCGCCCTACACCTGCGACTGGAACATCACCAGTGCGAACAATGGCAGCCACTTCTGGTCGGCGCGGGCGTATGACACGGTCGGCAACAACCAGACGGTCAACGTAAGCTTCTCGGTCAACATCGGCAGCGGCGATACGCAACAGCCGGGCGTCTCGATCTGGAGCCCCACTTCGGGCACGACCTTCAGTAGCTCGAGCACGGTGACGATCACCGCGATTGCCAGCGACAACGTCGGCGTCACCCGCGTCGAGTTCCTGCGCAACAACTCGCTCTACAGCAGCGACACCACCTCGCCCTACACCGCGAGCTGGCCGATCTCCTCGTCCACCAACGGCACCTGGAGCTGGACGGCCCGCGCCTTCGATGCGGCTGGAAACACTCGCACCTCCTCGGCGGCGTCGTATACGGTCAACATCGGCGGCGGCGGTGGCGACACCACGCTCCCCAACGTGTCGATCTCGAGCCCGGCCTCTGGCGCGACCTACACCAGCAACCAGACCGTGACGATCACGGCCTCGGCCTCGGACAACGTGGGCGTGACCAAGGTCGAGTTCTATGACAACGGCGTGCTGAGGAGGGTCGACTCGGCTTCCCCGTACACCCACGCCTGGGCGGTGGACTCGAGCCAGAACGGCTCCCACAGCTGGACGGCCAAGGCCTTCGACGCGGCGGGCAACACCCGCACGTCGGGCTCCGTCGTCCTGAGCGTCTCGATCGGCGGTGGCGGTGGCGGCGATCCGGCCCTGATCGGCTTCGTGCCGGGCGCTGGCGTTGCGCGCGACGTGACGGTGAACGCCGCCCAGGATCTCGCGTACGTCGCCTCGGACGACTTCGGGCTCTCGATCTTCGACGTCTCGGTGCCGAGTGATCCGGTCGCGCTGGGCTCGCCTCTGGAGCCCTTCGAGGGCAGCAGCGTGGCCTACAGCGGCTCGCGCGCCGTGGTCGGCTCGCTCGCCGACGGCTTCCGCGTGGTCGACATCAGCAACCCGGCGCTGCCGGTGGTACTGGGCGCGATCGACACCCTTCCGGTCCACGACGTGGCGGTCTCGGGCAACTACGCCTATCTCCGCGTCCAGGTCTCGGGCAACCCCAGCCACAACGACCTGGTGACGGTAAGCCTGAGCAACCCGTCCAACCCGACCGTCGTGAACCAGAAGTACCTGTCGGGCGGCGACAACGACGTGGTGCTGGCCAATGGCAAGCTCTACGCCACCACCGGCGCGGGGCTCCAGATCTACAGCTTGTCGAACCCGGCCGCGCCTTCGGCCCAGGGCTTCGCCTCGGTCTCGGGCGGCACCCGCGATGTCGCCGTCTCCGGCAGCTATGCCTACGTGGTGTCGGGCTCGCGACTCCAGGTGGTGAACGTCAGCAACGCCAACAACCCGAGCCTCGGCACCTGGATCGGGACCGGCGGCACCGTCGCCTCGGTCGTGGGGAGCCGACTCTACGTGGTCAGCGGCGACGACGTGAACGTCTACAGCCTGAGCAATCCGGCCAGTCCGTCGTCGTTGGGCAACCCGCTCAGCTACAACGCCCAGGGCGTTTCGGGCGATGGCACGGTGATGTTCCTGGCCAGTCCGGACCCGGTGTTGGGCGGCGGGCTCTACATCGTCAACGCCGCCTCGCCGAGCTCGGCAAACCTGGTCGGCCAGGCTCCGGCCTCGTTCGCGAACTCGGGCGTGGCCAGCAACGGATCACTGGCGCTGAGTGCCTCCCGTGAGACGGGGCTCCACGTGGTGGACGTGAGCAACCCGGCCCTGGCCGAGCGGATCGGCGGGATCGAGAGCATCCAGGCGGCGGACGTGGCCCTGTCGGGCAACTACGCCTACCTGCGGGTCCAGGTCGCGGGCAATCCCAGCCACAACGACCTGGTGACGGTGAGCCTCAGCAACCCGTCCAATCCGACCATCGTGGACCAGCAGTTCCAGTCGGGCGGTGGCGACGACGTGCTGGTGGCCAACGGCAAGCTCTACGTCACCACCGGCGCCGGTCTCCAGATCTACAGCCTGTCGAACCCGGCCCGGCCCTCGGCCCAGGGCTTCGTCTCGATCTCGGGCGGCACCAACGACGTGGTGGTCTCCGGCAGCTACGCCTACGTCGTGAACAGCTCGCGGCTACAGATCGTGAACGTGAGCAACGCCAACAGTCCGCAGGTGGTGGGGAATCGGGAGTCCGCGGGCACGGTGCTGGCCCACAGTGGCAGCCACCTCTACCAGGTGCGGGGTGACTTCGTGGACATCCTGAGCCTCGGCAACCCGACCAACCCGAGTCTCGTCGCGACCGTCACCAGCTCGAACGCGAAGGGGATGGCGGTGACCGGCGGGCGGCTCTACCTGGCGACCGACGCCGACGGCCTGAGGGTCTACGACGTGACCAACCCGGCCGCGCCCCAGTCGAAGCCGACCATCGGCATCCCGGGCTCCGGAAGGTCGGCCCACG
>JBFGIM010000050.1:0-17730 GCA_041577695.1 Myxococcota bacterium
CTCTCGAGCGCGCGCCGATCGAAGTGCCTTCGAGCTTCCTCCCGATCTTCCCAGGACACCCCTTGGCACCCGGTGCTCCGGTGTTCTAGTCCTACCGGCGTCGTATGAGCCAGCCGCCCCTGCCCGTGCGCTTCACCGAGTGCTTGCGGCCTGCCATGGAGCAGGCGGTGGCGATCGCGACGGCGCTCGAAGGGCGCGTGCCCAACAATCCCAAGGCAACCGAGATCACGCCGGCCAAGGCGGCGCTGACCATCGCCGACACCGCCACCCAGGAGGCGCTGCTGGTGCCGCTGATCGGCGATTTCGCCGGTGCGCGCCTCGAGGCGGAGGAGGATACGCCGAGCGTCGGCGTCTTCACCGGCGAAGACGCGCGGACGCGCATCGTGATCGACCCGATCGACGGAACGTTCCACTTCTATCTACACGCCCGCGGCCCCTACGCGGTGATGGCCGGCTTCGCGTTGGACGGCCGCTACCAGGCGGCCCTGGTCGCGCTGCCCCGCGAACGCCTGCTGCTGCGCGCCGTGCGCGGCGGCGGTGCCTGGCTCGGACGGATCGGAGCCGCGGCGCAGCCGGCACGGGCCGCGTCGGACGGCCGCCGCGTGCTGGTCTCTCACGGCATGCCCGCCGCCGTGATCCAGGTGCTCCGCGATCTGGGCTACGAGGTCGGCTTCGCCTGTGGGGGCGCGCTGGCCGTGGCTCCGCTGCTGCCGGGGGTCTGCGGTGGCGTGCGACTGGCGCCCGCCGATGGGTCCATCAGCACGCGGGGACGCATCGGCCTGCTGATCGCGCGCGAGGCCGGCTCGCGGATCGAAGGGGCGACGAGCGCGCCCTTCCCCGACGATCTCGACACGCCGGCGGCCGCCCTGCTGGTGGCCGCAGACGAGGAATCCGCCCGCGACCTTCGCGCCGCTCTCGCGGCGGCCGCGTAGCCTACATCTGGGTGTAGTCGGGCCCTTCGCCGCCCTCTGGCGGTGTCCAGGTGATGATCTGGTACGGGTCGGCGATGTCGCACGTCTTGCAGTGCACGCAGTTCTCGTGGTGGATGAAGAGCTTCTTCTTCCCGGGTCGCTCGTTGTCGGCCACCATCTCGTAGACCGCGGCGGGGCAGAAGCTCTCGCACGGGTTGCCGTATTCCTGCGAGCAGACGTCGCTGCACAGGTCCACGTCCGCAACCACCAGGTGCGACGGCTGATCGACCTCGTGCTGCGCGCCGCTGAACTGGACCAGGTGCTCCTTCGAGAAGGTCAGCTTCCCGTCGAATTGCATCGGCTCCGGAGCCCGCATGTGCTCCGGAAGCTCCGAGAGCTGCTTCATGTGCTTGTGGCCCGCCTCGAAACGCAAT
This sequence comes from Myxococcota bacterium, assembly GCA_041577695.1. Lineage (GTDB taxonomy): Bacteria > Myxococcota_A > UBA9160 > UBA9160 > PR03 > JASJBO01. Next base: position 1,346 of record JBFGIM010000050.1, read on the forward strand.
CCGTCGGAAATGCCGCGCCCCTTGGTGATCATCATCAGCGGGATGTTCAGGCCCATGGCGAACGCCGGGCTCACCTCGACCGAGCCGTGGAAGTTGCGGGCTTCCCAGTGCTCCTGATAGGCCCAGCTCGCGCGGTAACGCTCGGCGTAGCCGCCCAACGTCACGGAGGAGAAGTCGCTGCGCGCCAGCGCGTCCACGATGGTCTCGGCCGCCATCATGCCCGTCTTCATCGCCATGTGGATCCCCGCCAGGCGCATGGCGTTGCACATGCCGGCCGAGTCGCCGACCAGGAGGGCGCCGTTGCAATAGAGCTTGGGCTGGGCGTAGAGGCCGCCCATCGGGATCGCCTTGGCGCCGTAGCGAACCAGCTCCGCCCCCTCGAGCAGGTCGCGCATGAAGGCTGTGGTCTTGAAGAACTGCGCGTCGCGGTGGGGGTCGTTGTACGGATTGGACGAGTCGAGCATCGTCACGTAACCGAACGACACCAGGTTGTCCTTCATGTCGTAGAGCCACATGCCGTTGGCCTGCTTCAGGAAGTCGGGGAAGAGCGAGCCGTGGATCACGCGGCCGGGCTTGTGCTTCTCCGGCTTGACCCGCCAGATCTCCTTGACGCCCGTCTCGAAGACCTGCGGATACTCGCCGTGCATGTCGAAGCGGTCGAGCAGCTGCTTGGTGAGGCTGCCGCGCACGCCCTCGCCGAGCACCGTGACCTTGGCGAGGATGTCCATGCCCGGCTGGAAGTTCGCCTTGGGCTTTCCGTTCTTGTCGACGCCCATGTCGCCGATGCGGACGCCCACCACGCGGTCGCCCTCGATCAGCAGCTTGTCGCCGGCGAAGCCCGGATAGATCTCGACGCCGGCCTCTTCGCACTTCTCGCCGAGCCACTTCACCACGTTGGAGAGCGACGCCACGTGGTACCCCGTCTTCTGGAAGAAGGGCGGACACACCGGTGACTTGACGGTGAACTTGCGGAAGAACATGTAGAAGGAGGCACCGTCGCAGACGTACTCGGTGGGGAAGCCCTGCTCGACGAAGTCGGGCATCAGCTCCTGGATGGCCTTGGGGTTGATCACCGCGCCCGACAGGGCGTGGTCGCCGATGCCCGCGGCCTTCTCGATCACGAGGATGGTGGGCGGCTCGAGCGCCTGCCCGCCGTTCTGCGCCGCGCGGGCGTTGTGGGCCTCGACGGACTTCACCAGGTGGAGTGCCGAAGCCAGGGTCGCCGGGCCGGCTCCCACGAACAGGACATCGACTTCCAGGCTCTCGCGCTCGACTTGGCTCATCCCACAGCTCCTCGTTTCGGTGCCCGAATCCAAAGTAGGGGAACCGGCCCGGGGGTCAACAGAGCCAATTATCGCGACCCCGCGGGGTTTTGGCGCGGGTCGACGCCCAGTCGCAATGGTCGCGCCGGGCAGCGGGCCGGCGCGGTATCGTTCCCGGATGCAGGGCTTCGAGTCCGGTCTCGTCGACATCGTGCGCGAGTTCCTCCGCAGCGACCATCTGCTGCGCCGCGCCTTCGGCCGGTACCGCTCCGGCGATCTGAGCTGGGAAGAGGTGCAGCAGATCGCCGGCGACGACGATTCGAGTGCGCTGTTCCGCCTCAAGGAACGCTGCCACGCTTTGTTCAGGGCGGGCGAGCTGGATCGCAATACGGCGCGCATGGGGCTCTTCGACCTGGCGGTGGGCTCGCTCTTCCACGAGGCGATGAAGCTGCGCGAGAACTACTACCAGCTCGAGGTGTACGCGCCGAAGGTGGCTCAGGCCCGCCAGGCGGCGGGGGCCGACGCCGGTCCGCTCTTCGAGGAGTTCGACCGCATCCTGGTGACGTCGCGCGCGCGGCTGGCCGAGGCCGTCGAGGAGAGCGAGGCGCTGCTGTACCAGACCCGCCAGCAGTTCCGCAGCCTGGTCTCGGTCCACAAGGATTCGGGCCTGGTCGCGCGCTTCCTGCTGGAGAACGCCTCGCGGGCCGAGGAGGTGCTGGGCGAACCGCTCGACGCCTTCTTCGCCTGGATGCACGGCGCGCCGGCCACCGGCTATGCGCTGGCGGCACGCTCCTATCTGAGCAGCGGCTTCTTCGACGAGGCCGGCCGCGCTCTCGCCCAGGCGCTGGCGCGCGACCCGCAGCGAAAGGAATGGAAGCGCGCCGCCGCCTACGCCGCCGGCATGAGCTCCTATCTGCGTGGTCGCTACTCGGATGCGCTGCGCCAGCTCGACGAATGGGTCGAGGCGCAACCCGAGCCGGACGAGGCCCAGCTGGCGCGACTGGCCCACTCGGCCATCTCCCACCTGGGTCAGCTGGGGGAGGGTGAGGACGGCGTGTCGCTCGCCGCCGAAGCGGAACGGTTGGCCGAACGGCTCTCGCCGCTGGCCGCTGCCTCCTAGACGTCCTCGTCGCGATCCGGATCGGATGGCTCGATCAGGGCGGCACCGGCCACGAAGCGGAGTACCTCCTGGCGGCGCCACGCAACCGTGGGTCGCGTGAAGATGTCGTCCACGCCGAGCACCGTGGCGCTGAATTGGTTGGCGGCGTAGTGGAACACGGTCATGCCCAGCACGCTCTGGAAGACATGTCGCGAGGAGAGCTTGCGGAAGGCGCCTGCGTCGGCCCCGCTGCGGTAGAACTCGAGCACGCGGTTGATGACGCTCCGGATCAGCGGCGCGAGTTTCTCCCGCTCGACCTCGGGCGCGTCCACGAAGATGCGGATCAGGATGCGGGCGTAGTTCGGTTGCTCGGCCAACAGATCGTTCAGCTGGGTCACCAGCCGTTCCAGGCGCGCCGGGTGCGATTCCTCCACGTCCAGTGCCGCGGCCAGCGCGTGCTCGAAGTCCAGGAGCATCGCCTCGAGCACGGCGGTGTAGAGCGCGCGTTTGCTGTTGAAGTAGTAGTAGAGCGCGGTCTTCTGCACGCCGACCTGCTCGGCGATCTTCTGGAGGTGCGCGCCGGCGTAGCCCGAGGTGGCGAACTCGGTCTGTGCCACTTCGAGGATCTTGGCTCGCGTATCGACGGCGCGGCGCATCCCGGCCTCCTCAGGCCGTCGCCGCCGAGGGTGTGCGGCGCTGGAAGTAGAGCCAGCTCGCGCAGCCCGCGGCGATCAGGGAGAGGGCGATCCACTGCGCCTCGGTCAGCCCCAGCGCGACCTTCGGGTTCAGACGCAGGAACTCGATGAAGAAGCGCCCGAGCCCGTTCAGCGCGATGAACTCGCCGAACAGGAAGGGAGAGCGGTTGCGCCGCGTCCACAGCAGCCAGGTCACCGGCAACAGCCAGGCGGTCTCGTAGAGCTGGGTGGGGTGCACCGGCTCGAAGACGGCCGGGGCACCCTCCGGAAATGCCACGCCCCAGGGAAGGTCGGTGGGGCGCCCGTAGTCGTCGCCCACCAGGAAACAGCCGATGCGGCCGAGCGCCTGGCCCACCGCGCAGGCCATGGCGCCGGCGTTGGCGAAGATCAGGGTAGGAACGCCGTGGACCTTGGTGCCGATGTAGCCGGCCACCGTGCCCCCGATCAGGCCGCCGTAGAAGGTGATGCCCTCGCGCTGGCCCAGCAGCGACCAGAACGACTCGCCGGGCTCCCGCAGCGACACGTCGATGGCGAAGTAGAGCTTGGCGCCGCCGATCCCACCGACCATGCAGTAGATCATCATGGTCGTAGCGAGGTCGGGATCCAGACCGAGCTCGCGGAAGCGCCGGGCCACCAGGGCGGTTCCCGCCAGGAAGCCGAGCGCCAGCATCACCCCGAAGGTGCTGATCGGGAATCCGAACGGCTCGAAGAGGATGGGATACACGGCGGCGGAGGCTAGAGAACCCCCTGCGGGGCCACAAGCGGATCGGGATCAGGAAGCGGGCAGGGAGACCCGGAAGCTGGCGCCGGGGCCGGGGCTGTTCTCGAGCTCCACCTGGCCGCCGTGGAGCTCGGCGATCCGCTTGACGATCGACAGACCCAGTCCACTTCGCTTGCGGCCGTCGGCACCGGGTCCGCTGCGGAACAGGTCGAAGACACTATGCCTCATCTCGGGGTCGACGCCCTTGCCGTTGTCGCTCACGCGGATGTGCGACCACCCGTCGTGGGAATCGATCGTGACCCGGATGCGGGGCGAATCGCAGGCGCCCATGTGGTCCAAGGCGTTGCCCAGGAGGTTCGACAGCAGCTGGTAGAAGCGGGTGCGGTCGCACGACAGGAGCGGCGGCTCCGCGGGCAGCTCGAGCTCGACGCCCGCCTCGTCGAGCCGCGGCTTCAGCTCGGCGCGCAGCTGCTGGAGCACCTCGCGAGGATCCACCCGCTGGCGTCGCTCGTCGGCATGACCGATCCGCGCGTAGTCGAGCAGCTGGCTGATGAGCTGCTCCATGGTGCGCCCCGCCTGATCGATGCGGTTGACGAAGTGCAGACCCCGTTCGGCCAGCGCGTCGCCGTACTCGTCGCGCAACAGGCGGGAGAACCCGAGCACCGAGACCAGTGGGGAACGCAGATCGTGCGCCACCGCGCGCACCGTCTGCTCGAGTTCGTTCTGGCTGGCCGCCGGTGCTGCGAGGGGCCGCTCCTCGGGCGCCTCGCGCAACTGCGCGACCCAGTGGTCGCTGCCGCGGACGCGCCGCGCGGCGAAGGAGAGCCAGCGCGACCCACCGTCGCGCAGCGCCACCTCCGCGACCCCGCGCACGGTCTGGCGGCCTTCGGAGGCATCGGCCGGGCGTTTGACCGCCTCGTAGTCGCGCAGGAAATCCGATGCGCTGCGGCCGACCAGCTCGCCGCGCGGGCGCCCGAGCAGCGCGGTGCAGGCGCCGTTCGCGTAGACGATGCGCGTCGTGGAATCGACCACGGCTACCGCCTCGGGGGCGTCGTCCAGGATCTCGCTGGGGATGGGGGGACTGGTTTCGATCACGGGATGCTCAACGGCTATGTCGTCAGTATTCGGCACGGGCGCCGCATCGTATCAGAGTCAAAATCACACGGTCAAACACAGTTACGCAGGGGCTCGCGGAACACGATGCAACCAGATCCGTGTGACACGACGCTGAACCCCAGGGGGAGAAGCGGAGGAAGCTCCTGGGCGTTTTCCCAACCCGGCCAGGTCTCGTAGTCCGGAGCTGCTTGGTGACTGCCGCCTCCCTTCGGTATCCTGCCGCCCGCAGCTCGCGCACCGCTCGCGGCCCGATCGCCGCCACGCCAAGCGCCGTCGCTACCGGGAGACGATCACGGTCGCGGGGGGAGAAGGTGCTTTCGGTGCCCACGCGGGGCTGCTTCCTGGGGGGGAAGGTCATGAAACAGCCGGGCAGCGCTGCAGCCCGATCCAGATTCCAGGTCTTGGCGATCGTCGCCTGCGCGCTGCTGGTCTCGCTGGGCGGTACCCCGCCGGTCGAGGTCGAGACGCTTCCGCCGGTTTCGGCGCCAGCCCCGGCCGCAGCATCGGTCGACACCGACGACCTCGGTCGTGCCCTGGTGCGGTGGAATCCGGACCTCTCGCAACGCGCCGTAGACCGGATCGCCAGCGCGATCCTGCGCTACAGCGACAAGTACGAACTCGATCCCGAGCTCGTGGCCGCCGTCATCTTCGTCGAGAGCCGCGCCCGCGTGGACGCGCGCAGCCCCAAGGGAGCACTGGGTCTGATGCAGGTGATGCCGCACATGCTGGCACCGATGCAGCTCGCGGGGAACGCCACCACGATCGAGAGCAACATCGAAGCCGGCTGCCTGATCTTGTCGGACAACATCCGTCGCCTGGGCGAGGAGGACGGCATCCTGAGCTACTTCTGGGGCTCCAGGATCCGGGGCGACCGCTATCTGCGCCGCGTCCGGAACGCCCAGGCCGAGGTCCGGCGCCTGATCCTCTCGAGTTGAGCCGCGAATTCTCGCAGCCCGGGGTCGCGCGGCGCGTGGTCCGACGCACGCAGTCGCGGATGCGCGCCCACGACGGGCTCTCGCTGCTGCGCCGCGCCTGGCGGCCCGCCGAGCCGCAGCGCGCCATCCTGCTCGTGCACGGCTTTGCCGAACACAGCGACCGCTACGACGGACTCGGTTCCTGGCTGGCGGCTCGGGACTTCGCCGTCCACGCCTACGACCAGCGCGGCCACGGCCGCTCCGAGGGTGTGCGCTGCCACGTCGATCGCTTCGACGAGTTCCTGGACGATCTCCAGATCGCGGTGGACCTCGTCCGCAGCGAGCACCCGCACCTGCCGCTCTCCATCGTCGGCCACAGCATGGGCGGCCTGATCGTCTCGGCGTTCCTGAACGAGCGGAAGCCCGACGTGATCGCAGCCGCCACCTCCGGCGCCGCGCTCGCCGTGGATGGCGTGCCCCAGTGGCGTCGCAAGCTGTCGCGGATGTTGCGGCGGATGGCACCGCAGCGCTCGATCGCCAGCGGAATCGATCCGTCCGGTCTGTGTCGCGACCAGAGCGTGGTGCAGGCCTACATCGACGATCCGCTGGTGCACCGCCGCATGACCTTCTCGCTGGCGGACGAGCTGCTCGCAGCCGTGGTGCGCACCGCCGGCTCCGGCGCGCAGGTCCAGGTTCCGCTGCTGATGCTCCACGGCGAGGCCGACGAGATCTGCCCCGCGCGGGGCACGAGGGCCTTCCACGCCCAGCTGCGCGGCCCCGGACACCGGTTGCGGATCTACCCGCAGCTGCGGCACGAGATCTTCAACGAGCCCGAGCGCGAGCAGGTCTACGAGGATCTCGCCGAGTGGCTGGTGGCGCGGGAAGGCTAGCGCCGTCGCACCATGGCCGACCGACCCCAGCAGAAGCTGAGCCACCTGGACGAGTCCGGTCGTGCCCGCATGGTGGACGTCGGCGAGAAGCCGGTGACGCTGCGCGAGTGCGTGGCCGCCGGCGAGGTCCGGATGAACGCCGCGACGCTGGCGCAGATCGCAGAGGGTCGTGTGCCCAAGGGCGACGTCCTCGCCACCGCGCGCCTGGCAGGCGTGATGGCGGCCAAGCGGACCCACGAGTGGATTCCGCTGGCCCATCCGCTGCCGTTGGACGTGGTGGAAGTCGAGCTACGACCGGACCCGGACATTCCCGCCGTCCACATCGAGGCCACCGTGCGCGCGCGGGCCCGCACGGGGGTCGAGATGGAGGCGCTGGTGGCCGTGAGCGCGGCCGGTCTGACCGTCTACGACATGTGCAAGGCCGTCGACCGCAGCATGACCCTGGGCGAGGTGCGCCTGCTGCGCAAGCGAGGCGGCAAGAGCGGCGCCTGGGACCGGCCCGAAGGCCCGTCTCGGTAGTCGCGTCAGCGCCGGGCCGCCGCTCGCCTCCCGACCCCGCAGCCGTCTCGTGGCGAACCAGCGCACTCGGTTGTGAGCGTCTTGCATGCGGCTACTCTCCGCGCCGGGGGAAGGATTCGGGGAGCCGCAAGGTGCCGCAGGGCGTCGCCAGATTGTGCGCGCGGTTGCATCGGCCGGAGATTCGCCACAGCTACGTCGGCTTCGCGCTGGCGGCAATCGTGGCGTGGACCGTGCCGATCGATGTCGGGTACGCGCAGCAACCGAACGAGTCGCAGGCCCTCCGCCGCCTGGAGTTCAAGCCGGCCGAGCGCGCCAGCTGGAGCCCCGGCAACATCTTCGCCTTCTTGCGACCAGGCTACATGTCGACGCGCACGCTCGAGATCGAGACGACTCCGCCCGGGGCGCTCCTCGATCTCTTCTACGTGCGCGCCAGCTTCCAGAAACGCTACGAGCAGGTGCGCGCACCGGTGATCCTGGAGCTGCCCCGCCGCGTCGAGGCCGGCAAGCGCGATTCCGTCACGATCCGCGCCTTCAAGGAAGGCTATCGGCTCGAGACCGAGCACGTGGCCGTGCGCAGCGGTGTGGACCGGCTCGTCATCGAGCTGGGTTCGCTGCCCAATACACTGGTCGCGGTTGGCCACACCTACTTCTCCGGACGCGCGGGCCTCTCGTTGATGCTGGAGGAGCCGCCCACCGCGCGGGTCCAGGAGGCGGACGACGGCTTCACCCTGATCCTGGGCGAGACGGCCCGGGGTTCGAGCGTGGATTCCTTCCTTTCCGGTATCCAGAGTCCGCTGGTCGAACGGATCGAGTCGCAGCAGCTGGGCGAGGACCTGTTGGTGAAGGTCCGACTGGCGGAAGGTCGGAGCACCGAATCGATCGACCTGCGCTCGCGCCAGAGTCACGATCCCGCCCGCGACCTGTACCGCTACACGATCGATCTGGTCCCGGCCGATGAGGGCGCCGCATCGATCGAGCGCGCGCGCAACGCGTTGGCGCGCATCGACCGCGGTGACGTGACCCACTGCGCCGCTCGCTACGACGAAGCGCTCCGTGAAGCGCTCGACCCTGAACAGCTGGCCCGGGCCCTGACGCCGCGTGGGGACTTCACCGATCCGTATCTGCGCGCTGCGCTGCGCCGACTCGGCGAGGTGAGCCCCGGTGGCACCATCCGGCTGCGCGACGGTCGGCGCTACCGCCCCGACATTCCGCTGGAGCTGGCCGCCGCCTCGAGCGAAGCGGCTCTGGCCCGGGGCTATCTGGCGCTGCTGCGACGCTGGGTCGCGCTGCTGGAGCCCTCCAGCCATCGAACCGAGGCGCTGCGCAGCCTGATCGCCCCAGAGAGCGATCCGCTGCGCTTCGAAAGCGCCGTGACCGCGGCGCTGTCCGCCGAGCGGAGCTGCCGACAGGCACGGGTCAGCAGCAATTCGCGCGACGGCTGAAGGTTCGCGCCGCGCCGCAGAGCCTCGACACCCGCGGTCCCGCAGGTGACGAAATCCAATTGAATCCGGACTGGGCGGGGGACGATGGTCCCCGCGAACGCCTCGAGCGCCTCGGCGCGGAATCCCTCAGCGACATCGAGCTGGTTGCGCTGCTGCTCCGCACCGGCGGCGCCGGCCGGCCCGCGCCCCAGCTCGCGGCCGCGCTGCTGGTCGGCTGTGGAGGGCTCGTCGGCCTCGCCCATGCCGCGGCGGGCGAGCTGCGCCCGCCGCCCGGGGTGGGGCCCGCCAAGGGAGCCACCCTGCTGGCTGCCCTGGAGCTCTCGCGAAGGCTGGCCGCCCGCCGGCTGCGGCCCGGAGACCCCATCCGCGGACCCGAGGACGTCTTCCGCCACTTCCATCCGCGCCTCCGGCACGCTCGCCGCGAGCGCTTCCTGCTGTTGTTGCTGGACGGCCGGCACCGGGTTCTGCGCGAGGTGCTGGTCTCCGAGGGCACCCTGACCGCGAGCCTGGTCCACCCCCGCGAGGTCTTCCGCCCCGCGCTCCAGGAAGCTGCCGCGGCCGTCGTGCTGGTACACAACCACCCCAGCGGCGATCCCACCCCGAGCCGGGAGGACCGGGAGGTGACCGACCGGCTGATCGAGGCCGGCGAGCTGCTGGGAATCCCGGTGCTCGACCACGTGGTGGTCGCCGAGCGGGGCTTCCGGAGTCTGAAGGAGGCAGCTGGCGCCGGAAGCTCCCGAAAGGGCTAAGGGGCCGCGGGCGTTCGGACGAACTGGCCCTGGTCGGACGGGAAGAAAAGGAGTCCAGCCATGGCTGCACCCGGACGGGCAGAGGAGGCGGTGACCGACGAGGCCGCCATCGAGATCGAGCGCCGGCGCTCGACGCGAACGCCGCTCAACGTGCGCGTCAGCTACACCACGGTGGACGCCCTGTTCAGCGAGTTCAGCCGCAACGTCAACGAGGGCGGCATGTTCGTCGCAACCGACAATCCGCCTGCAATCGACACTCGCGTCTCGCTGAAGTTCCAGCTTCCCGGCCGCGCCGAGCCGATTCGCGCCAGCGGACGCGTGGCGTGGATCCAACCGGCACAGGACGACGAGCCCGCCGGCATGGGCATCGAGTTCGAGGAGCTGGACGGCAAGGCCCGCGAACACATCGATCGACTGATCCGCGAGCTGCGCTCGCGCTAGCCGCTCCTCCGCTCGCCGCTGGCCTCGCCCGGCTCAGAAGGGAATGTCGTCACCCGCCGGCGGCGCATCGCCTCCGGAGAAGTCACCGCCCGGGCCTTCGCTGCCCTGCCCCTTGGATCCCCGCGGCCCGCCCAGGAACTGGACCGTCTGCGCGTGGATCTCGGTGGTCTGACGCTTGTTGCCGTCGCGGTCTTCCCATTCGCGGGTGCGGAGGGAGCCCTCGATGTACGCGGTGCGTCCCTTCGACAGGTACTGGGCACAGAGCTCGGCGGTCTTGGCCCAGGCCACGATCCGGTGCCACTCGGTCCGCTCTTCCCGGTTGCCGTCCTTGCTGTTCCACTGCTCGGACGTGGCGAGGCTGAAGTTCGCCACGGCCTGGCCGTTCTTGGTGTAGCGAAGCTCGGGATCGCGCCCGAGGTTCCCGATCAGGATCACTTTGTTGACGCCGGCCATTGTGGGGGGTCTCCATGGAATGGGGCACGGGGGGGGGAGGAGCCCCCATCATTCCTCCCCCGCCTCCAAGCGTCAAGCGCGATCGGAGCGGCGCCAGCCGAGAACCCCGGGAAACCCGGAAACGCGGTTTGAAAGCCCGTCGGCGCGTTTCCATCCGCGAGAAGCGCTGGCGCCCTATCATCCAGGCGCTCGATGCTCGGAGCCCCGCGCCGTGGTCAACACGATCCGATTGGCCCTGATGTGCCTGTACACCCTCGTGCTCGGTCCGGTCGTGATCATGTTGAGCTTCGTCGAGCCCAGTGGACGCCTGGCGCTGCGCGTCGGACGACTCTGGGTCCACTGGAACGTGGTGACCTTCGGCGTCTCGATCGAGGCAGCGGGTCTCGAGAACGTGCCCCGCGACGAGCCGGCGGTGTTCATGTCGAACCATCAGAGCCTGTTCGACATCGCAGCGCTGGTGGAGACGCTTCCGGTCGATTTCCGCTTCGTCGCCAAGAAGGAGCTGATGCGGGTGCCGGTCTTCGGCTGGGCGATGTGGGCCTCAGGGCACATCGTGATCGATCGGGGCAACCGGGCCCGGGCCGTGGCGAGGATGCAGCGGGCGGCGGAGCGGGTGCGCGCCGGCGTCAACGTGATCGTCTATCCCGAGGGCACCCGCAGTGCGGAAAGTCGCCTGCGACCGTTCAAGAGCGGTGGCTTCCACCTGGCAATCCAGGCCCAGGTCCCGATCCTGCCGGTGACCGTCTCGGGCAGCCACCGGGTCACGCCGAAGGGGACCCTGGTGGTGCATCCGGGTCGCATCAAGATCACCTATGGAAAGCCCATCCCGACGCGCGGATTGACGGTGGACGATCGCCATGAGCTGAAGCGGCGGGTGCGTGCGGCGGTGGCCCGGGGCTACGACCCCGAGCTCCAGGGGCCGGTCGAGATCGAGCCCGACTGAGACCCCCGCCCGCCCGCCTTGACTCCCGGGCGAGCCCGTCGGTAAGCTGGTTCCCGTCTCCCTCCCGGGGGGTGAGGGACTTGGCCCATATCTGCGACGCTGCACGCGCGACGGCCGGAGCCGTCCGTGGCGACTCTGCTTTCCCTGCGATCGGACCTGCTCCGGTCTGGTCGCGGCGTGGGGCCGGGCGCCGTGGCTAGGGCGGCGACGCGCAAGTCGAAGGGCAGCCGCGGCGGCCGCGACGACGCTGGTCGCTGGGCCGGTGAGCTGCTCGGCCTGCTCCTGATCGGCGTGTCCGCCCTGGCCGCGCTGGCGCTGGCCACCTACGCCCCCGCCGACCCCCTCTTCCGCCTCACCGAGGTTGCCAACGGCGCCGGCGCCCTGGGCGCCACCCTCGCCGGACTGCTGCAACGCGCGATCGGCTGGGGGAGCGTGGCGTTGGTGGGCGCTTCCGTGATGCTGGGCGCCCGCCTGTTGCTCGACCGTCAGCTTCCCGGCGCCCGCTTCTGGTTCGGCGCCGTCCTGCTGATCTCTGCGCTGGCGACGCTGCCGCCGCTACTGCATGCCGCGGCGCCCGAGCGCTTCGCGGCCGATCCGGGGGGTTGGCTCGGCAGCCGCCTCGCCGGTGGCGAACGGCTGATGCTGAGTGTGTGGGGCGGGCTGCTGCTCAACGGGATGCTGGTCGTGGTCGGCGCGCTGGCGGTGCTGGGCATTCCCACGGGCCCGGCGCTCGCCGCCCTGCTGGCGGTGTTCGCCGCCTTCGGCCGCGTGCTCGCCCAGCTCGTCGGCGCCGCCTGGGTGGGCCTCGGCTGGCTCTTCGGGGTGTTGCAGCGCGGCATGGCCGCCCTGGGCGCGGCGCTGCACGAAGCCGGTGCCTTGGCGGCGGCCGGCGTGCGCAGCGTCCTCGCCTCGGGAGCGCGCGCCTGGCAATCGCTCGGCGTGCGCCGCGCGCGCCGCGCCCGTCGACTCGAGGTCGAGGCCCGCGAGGCCGATTTGCGCGCGGCCGCTGTCGCCGAGGAGGAGTCCTACGAGACGTCTTCGAGCGCTCCGCCGCCGGCACCGGTGGAGCGTTCCCAGCGCCGTGAGCGCAGCGAGCCGGACATCGTGGACCATCGCCGCGAGCCGACCAAGCCGACCCAGGAGGCGTTCACGTTCAGCGAGCACACGCCCTCCGGTCCCTACGAGCGGCCGGACGTTTCGATCTTCCAGCGCCCGCCCGACGCCGCCCGCCGCTACGACCGCGACAGCCTGATCATGAACTCGCGGATCCTGGAGAAGAAGCTCTCCGACTTCGGCGTCAACGGGAAGGTGGTCACCGTCCACCCCGGTCCGGTCATCACCATGTACGAGTTCGAGCCGGCCTCGGGCGTCAAGGTGAACCGCATCACCAGCCTCAGCGACGACCTGGCGCTGGCGCTGCGCGCACTCTCGGTGCGCATCATCGCGCCGCTGCCCGGCAAGTCGGTGGTCGGGATCGAGATTCCCAACCCGGACCGGGACGTGGTCTACATCCGCGACCTGCTCGAATCCGAGAGCTTCCGCAAGAACACCAAGAAGCTGGCGCTGGCGCTGGGCAAGGACATCTTCGGCAATCCGGTGGACGCGGACCTGGCGCGCATGCCGCACCTGCTGGTGGCCGGCGCCACCGGAACGGGCAAGAGCGTGTTCCTCAACACGCTGTTGTGCTCGATCCTGTGCCGCTTCGCCCCCCACGAGCTCAAGTTGCTGCTGATCGATCCCAAGATCCTGGAGCTGTCGATCTACGAGGGCATTCCACACCTGATCGCCGACGTGGTGACCAATCCGAAGCGGGCCGCGGCGGCGCTGGCCGGAATCGTCCACAAGATGGAGGAGCGCTACCAGATGATGGCGGCGCTCGGCGTGCGCAACATCAGCCAGTTCAACGAGCGCGTCGACGAGATGCTGGCCGACGGACACCAGAGCTTCCGGCTGAAGCCGAAGCCCGGCGATACCGAGGGCGCCGAGGTGCCGCTCCAGCGCATTCCGTACATCGTGGTCGTGATCGACGAGCTCGCCGACCTGATGGTGGTATCGGCGCGCGACGTGGAGGAATCGCTCCAGCGCCTGGCCCAGATGGCCCGGGCCGCGGGCATCCACCTGGTGCTGGCGACCCAGCGACCCAGCGTCGACGTGTTGACCGGCGTGATCAAGGCGAACTTCCCGTCGCGCATCGCGTTCCAGGTGGCTTCGCGCACCGACTCGCGCACGATCCTCGACCAGAACGGCCCCGAGCACCTGCTGGGCCAGGGCGACATGCTCTACCTGGCGCCGGGTACGTCGAAGCTCCAGCGCATCCACGGCGCCTACGTCTCGGAGAAGGAGGTGAGCGAGCTGGTGGCCTTCCTGCGCAAACAGGGCGCCCCCGAGTTCGACGAGACGCTGCTGCGCGCCAAGGAGGAGAGCGAGAAGCAGGAGGAGCGCGGCGAGGACGTGGACGACCTCTACGATCGCGCCATCGAGATCGTCGCAGAGACCCGCAATGCGTCGATCTCGTACATCCAGCGCCGTCTCAAGGTCGGATACAACCGCGCCGCCCGCATGATCGAACAGATGGAGATCGACGGCGTGGTGGGGCCCCAGGAAGGCACCAAGTCGCGCGATGTCTTCGTGCGTCCGATCGACAGCGAATGATCCACCCCGCCCGCCGTCCAACCCGCATGAAACGAACCACGAGACGGATCCCCGCTGCCCGCCGGCTCGACCCGGTGTGGCGGGTCGTGTTCTGGATTTCGATCGGCGCCATGGCGGCGACCGGCGCCGCACCCGCCGCATTCGGCTCGGGTCCTTCCGGCGGCTCGCTGCCCGAAGACGCTGCGACGGCGCCGGAGTGCAGCCGGCCGGCCGCCCTCCGGATCCAGTCCTACTACGAATCGGTGCGCGATCTGCGCGCCCACTTCGAGCAGGAGACCCGCCGCGCCACGCTGGGAAGCCTGGGGTCTGCCGAGCTCGTGGCGGGCGGCGAGGTGGTCTTCGCCAAGCCCGGTCGCATGCGCTGGTCCTACGAGACGCCGGAGGCCAGCCTGCTGGTGAGCGATGGCGATACGGTCTGGGTCTACGATCCTGCCGCCGCCGAGGCCCAGAAGCTGCCGCTGGGGCCGGCGTTCCTGTCGGGTGCGGCGATCCAGTTCCTGCTGGGCGAGGGCGACCTGCTGGAGGACTTCGACGTTTCGGCCCTCGACTGCTCTGCGCGCCCGCTACGGCTGTCGCTGCGCCCGCGCGGCGACGCCCCCTACGAACGGCTGGAGGTGAGCGCCAACCCCGAGACCGGTGAGGTCTTCGAGACCGTCGTGATCGACCTGCTGGGGAACCGTACCCGCATCGCGCTGAGCGACGTACGGATCAATACGGACCCGGATCCGGCGGAATTCCGCTTCGTGCCGCCGGAGGGCGTACGGGTGCTGGAGGCGCTGCCGACGCCTTAGAAGGGAGGGCGCAGAATGGCCACGAAGGACAGCGGAGTACCGTCTCCTCCCGGCAACTGCAAGGATCTGCGGCGGAGCGCGGCTGCGCTGACGCACCCTGTCGGAAACGTGACCTTCCCGTGCAAGATTGCATCCGCAGGCTGCGGCTCGTTCGCAGCTTCCCGTACACCCCCCGATGAAAGCGGCGTTTCTGGGCGCGTCGCCCCGATCCCGGTCCGGGCGCTGGACTCCGGTGCTCGAGACGCCGCAAACCGGCGTACCCGCGGCGCCCTGGCGGCACCGCCCCACACCTGTCGCGCTTGACACGAGGTTGCGCTCTGATAGACTCAAAATCCCCTAAGGTGCTGAAATTGAAGGAAATTTCTAACCTGCTGCGAAAGTTCTGGATGATGCGGGCGCGGACGAGCCGCCTGCGCGCCTCGCGGCAGCGCAATTTCGCCCTGGGAACCTTTGTGGAATCAGGCTTTCCGTGTGCCGTCCCCTACGATCTGCAGAAGTTCGACACGAATGCGCAAAACGCCCTCCACTTCGAGGCAACTGTTGCCGACAAGCATTTCGCCCCCCGAAGAGTTCTCGCTGGAGTGCAGCGGACATTCCGCGGCACAGGCCTTGCAGAACTCAGGGCGTGGCGGGTTTCTCACGCTCGGGTGAGTCCGCCGAACCAGGAGAGGGCGCAATGACGGAATTCGACGAGTCGGGCAGCTCAGGCAGGAAGGGATTCGTGCGCGACGTGATGCGGCGCATTGCGCCGACCGGATCGCGACTCGAAGAAGAGGGCGAGATCGCCGGCGAGACCGAGGGCATCGAGGAGCCCGCGGAGCAGCTGCGCGACGCGCTGCGCTTCTTCGGCAGCGACTCTCCCGAGTTCCGCCGCCGGCTCGAGCGCCTGCTGGCCGAGTACGAGGCGGCTCGGCGCCGCTACCAGCTCGCCAGCCGGCAGCACGCCGACGCCGAGCGCCAGAACGAGAAGCTCGTCCATACCCTCCAGGAGGCGAAGCAGCAGATCGAGCTCCTGAAGGAGGAGGTCGACAAGCTCTGCTCGCCGCCCAACGGGTACGGCGTGTTCCAGCAGGCCAACAAGGACGGGACCGCCGAGATCCTGGTCGATGGTCGCGCCATGCGCGTCAACGTGCATCCCAAGGTGGATCCGCACCAGTTCGAGGAGGGCCAGCTGGTCGTCCTGAACGAAGCCTTCAACATCGTGGAGCCGGCCGGCGCCGTGACGCGGGGCGAGATCGCCTCCGTCGTGGAGCTGCTCGGCGACGGTCGGGCGATCGTGCTCGGCCACACCGACGACGAGCGCGTGCTGACCCTGTCTTCTTCGCTGCGCGAGCAGAAGATCAAGACAGGCGACCACGTCATGTACGACCCGCGCAGCCAGTACGCCTTCGAGAAGATGCCGAAGTCGGCCGTCGAGGAGGTGATGCTCGAGGAGATCCCCGACGTCACCTACGAGAAGATCGGCGGTCTGGGCGAGCAGATCGGCGTGCTGCGCGATTCGATCGAGCTGCCGTACCTGTACCCCGACGTGTTCGCCGAGCACCAGCTCTCGCCGCCCAAGGGCATCCTGCTCTACGGCCCGCCGGGCTGCGGCAAGACCTTTATCGCCCGGGCCCTGGCCGGCGAGCTGGGGGCCACCTTCATGTCCATCGGCCTGTCCGACGTGCTGGACATGTATTTGGGGGAAAGTGAACGCAA
>JBFGIM010000051.1:0-17368 GCA_041577695.1 Myxococcota bacterium
CGGCATCAGCGCCGCGGGTATGTACGGGCTGCTCACCACGTGCAAGCCGATCGTCATCACCACGCGCACGGGCAAGCGCAGCCCCGCCCACCACTTCGAGCTCGTGATCGACACCCAGCGCAACGAGCCCAGGGTGAAGCGCGACGACGTGGTGGAGTGGGAGCCGGCGTCGGGGACGCGGGTCGAGATCGAGCTCGAGGGCAATCACCGCGGAGGCCAGCACTCGGTCGACAACTACGTGCGCCAGATCGCGCTGGCCAACCCGCACGCACAGATCCGCTATCGCGGACCTGGACAGGCCGAGGAGGACGCGCTCGTCTTCCCGCGCGTGACCCAGGCGCTTCCGCCGGAGACGGCGGAGATCAAGCCGCATCCCTACGGCGTCGAACTCGGCGTCTTGATGCAGATGCTGCGCGACACGTCGGCGCGCAACCTGCGCAGCTGCCTGACCGGCGACTTCAGCCGGGTGTCGCCGCGCATCGCGGACGAGATCTGCCAGGCGGCCGGGGTGTCGACCAAGCGGCGGCCCCGCGAGATCGGCCGCGACGAAGCCGAGCGCATCCACGCCGCGATACAGCGCACCAGGATCATGGCGCCGCCCACCGACTGCATCGCACCGATCGGCGATGACCTGATCGCCAAGGCCCTGCTGGCCGAGGTGCCCGGCGGCTTCGCGGTGGCCGCCACGCGGCGGCCGACGGTCTACCGGGGCAATCCCTTCCAGGTGGAGATCGGGCTGGTATACGGCGGCGAGCTCCCCGCCGACGAGCCGATCCGCGTCTACCGCTACGCGAACCGCGTCCCGCTCCAGTACCAGCAGGGCGCCTGCGCCATCACCAAGGCCGTGGTGGGCACCGACTGGAAGGCCTACGGCCTGCAGCAGGCGCGCGGTGCGCCGCCGACCGGACCGCTGTTGATGATGGTGCACATCGCCAGCGTCTGGGTGCCGTTCACCTCCGAGAGCAAGGAGGCGGTAGCCCCCTATCCCGAGATCCTGAAGGAGCTGAGGCTCGGGCTCCAGGAGTGCGGCCGGAAGGTCGCGGCCCACATCCGACGGCGCCGCCGCGAGGCCGACGAGGCCAAGAAGCGCGGCTTCATCGAGAAGTACATCCCGCACCTGGCGATCGCGCTCCAGGAGATCCTCGGCTTCGACGACCGCGAACGAGATCGCACCGCAAAGACCCTCGGCCAGGTGCTCGAACGCACCCGGAAGCTCTGACCGTGGCGGTGCGGAAGACGCGCAAGAAGGCCGGAACGGCGGGCGTGAAGAAGGCACCGGCGCGGAAGGCCAAGGCCCGCAAGCGCGCCGGGACGAAGAAGGCCACGGGCCGGGCGTCCGGCGTGAAGCCGGGCGCGAAGCGCCGCCGCAACGCGGCGGCGGTGGAGCGGCGCATCCAGGCCAGCGACCGCGAGACCGTCAAGCAGATCGATGCCACCGCGGGCCGCGTGCACCGCCTGATCCGCAAGCGCTCGCGCCCGGACCTGAGCCTGCCGGTGCGGTCGCTATCGAACGTGTCCTACGACGCCCGGCGCGGCTACCTCGAGATCGGCCGCCAGCGCAAGGTGCGAACCCTCTCGGTCAACACCGTGAAGAACTTCGCGCAGACGCTGCGCATGATGTCGCTCTCGAAGGAGCTGATCCAGAACAACGACTTCGCCACCAAGCGAGAGGCCTACTACATCTCCAAGAACTGGGACGACTGCAAGTTCGACGAGCAGGTCGAATCCGACACGGTGATGGACGACATCGAGGCGCTCTTCAGCGTGGACCACGTCGCTCGCGAACAGCTGCGCTTCTACCCGGAGGAACACGGCGGCTCGGTCTCGGGCCCGCTGCTGGTGATCGACCGCGACAGCACCGGCCGCGAGGCCCGCATCGACTGCACGGCCTTCGGCTCCGGGGCCTACTCGGTACCCAGCGCGGTGGAAGAGCTCGACTTCGAGACCGACGCGGACTTCGTGCTGCTGATCGAGACGGGCGGCATGTTCCAGCGGCTCCAGTCGCATCGCTTCTGGGAGCGGATGAACTGCATCCTGGTCGAGATGGGAGGCGTTCCCACGCGGGCGGTGCGCCGTTTCGTGCGCCGGCTGGCGGACGAACACGGTCTGCCGGTGTACGCCTTCGTCGACTGCGATCCCTACGGCATCGCCAACATCTATCGCACCATCAAGGTGGGCTCGGGCTCGGCCGCGCACATCAACCGCTTCTTCTGCGTGCCGACGACCCGCTTCCTGGGCGTGACCCCGCAGGACATCGTCGACTACGAGCTGCCCACCCACCCGCTGAAGGAAGTGGACGTGAAGCGGGCCAAGGACGCCCTCAAGAACGACCCTTTCTTCCAGCGACACAAGGAGTGGCGCCAGGCGCTGGAGCGCCTGATCTCGATGGGCGTGCGCGCCGAACAGCAGGCGCTGGCCAAGTGGGGCCTCAACTACGTGATCGAGGAGTACCTGCCCGCCAAGCTCGAGCACCCGGAGCGCTTCCTTCCGTAGACGCGCACCGCCCGCGTCACGAGCGGCGCGGGCGGACCCACGACGCCATGAGCCCCAGCGCCGCGAGCGCGGCGAGCGCCCAGCCGTGGCGCCAGCTCGCGGGCCGGTAGCGGAACTCCACATCGTGGGCGCCCTCGGGCACCAACACGGCACGGAAGGCGGTGTTGGCGCGCAGCAGCTCGGCGGGCACGCCGTCCACGCGAACCTCCCATCCCGGGAAGTGCGCCTCGGTGAGCACCAGGATCGCCGGCGTCGGCCCGGCGGTATGCACCACCACCCGCTCCTCCTCGTAGCGCTCGATCCGGGTCGACTCGGGCGCCGCAGCGGCGGCAGCAGTCCGGGGTGGGGCGACTGGCAGGGGCGACAACATCACCATCCGCCGGGCATCGAAGCCGGGCGAAACGAGTCTCCTCACCGCGATCCGCGGGTCCGAAGGCTCGGGGATCGCCTGGTGCACGCGATAGGCGCGCGGCAACGCGTCCGGGTTGCGATAGACCGGCAGCTCCGCGTCGGGGCGCGACTCGCGCGGATAACGCAGCTGCCACCAGCCGTCCGTGTCCCGGGCCACCACCCGCTGCACCGAAGCCAGGTCCAGCAGCGGCTCGCGATCGCTCGATGGCGGCAACGCGACCATGCCGTAGAAGGGAGCGGCCGGCGGCGCGTCCTCGCCCGGGCGCGGACGCACCCGCGACGGCAGGACGGTGAGCGGGCGACCCAGCTGGAAGTGGTTCAACAGCCGCGCTGTCGTCGCGAGTGTCAGCGGCTCCAGGTCGTTGACGGTGTACAGCACCTCGTCGCCCGTGCGCCGGGAGAGACCCGACCACAGCGTGCGCGCGCGGGGAGGATCGAGCAGGTCCACGCCGGCCTCCGCCAGCTGCTGCGCGGGGGTGGAGGGCGGCGCTGCGCTGCGCGGAAAGCGGGTGAGTCCGCGCGAGAGCGGAATCGCCTGGGCGGCCACCACGAGGGTCAGGACCGCCACCGCGGCCGACGGAGCCAGTCCGGGCAGCCGCCGGGCCAGCAGCGCGCCGAGGTGGGTGAGTCCGACGCCGGCCGCCGCACAGAGACTGGCGCTGGTCACCAGCCGGTAGCGGTATGGAAAGCGGAAGTCACCCAGCAACGGCAGCTCCCGAAGCGCGTCGTAGAGCGGCAGGTGCATCGGGAACGAGACGCCCAGCGCCAGCAGTCCGATCCCCACCAGCAGCGCGGTGCGACCGCGCCCCGCTCCCGGAAGTGCCAGTGCGAGCAACGCCAGTGCGAGGGCGCCCCAGCCGGAGACCGCGTCGATCGTGCCGTGCCGTAGCATCTGCGACCAGAGCTCGGCGGGATCGTGGAGCCCGGCGCCGGTGGCCTGGGCCGCGATCAGGGTTCCGACCGCGCGGGTGCTCGCTCCCACCAGCTCACGGGCAGGAAGCAGCAGGGGTGCCGCGAGAAGCACGCCGGTGCCGGCGCCCGCCGCGAGGGCCAGCACCGTGCGCCACGGAAGCCGTCGCTGCCGCACGGCGTCGCCCACCAGGACTCCAAACCCGTAGAGCGCGGCCGCGAGCGCGGTCATCACGACCACATAGATCCAGCCGGTGAGCGCCTGGAGTGCGGTCGCCGCGGCCAGCGCAGTGACATGCCGCCGGTCGGGCCGCCGGCACACCGCATCCACGGCCCACAGGACGGCGGGCAGCCAGCTGGCCGCGTAGAGCGTGGTGGGGGTCCAGACCGCGCCCACCACGGAAACGCTCAGCGCATAGAGCAGGCCCGCGGCGGTCGCGCCGACCCGGTCCGAGCCGAGGGCGCCGGCCAGTCCCGCCATGGCGAACGCCGCCCACGCCAGGTGCAGAGCGGCCAGCGCGACGAAGGCGTGCTGGCTGTCGAGGGCCAGGTGGAGAACGTTGGGCGGGTAGATCGCAGCGGGCTGCAGCGTCGCCAGGAAGGGCGCCCCGAAGCCCTGGCGCGGATTCCACAGCGGTGGCTCGCCGCTCGCCCAGCGCATGGCTGCGTACTCGGCGTTGGGTCGGTAGTAGCGCAGGAAGTCGTGCGACCAGCCCGGCTCGCGGATCTCGAGGTCGAGGTTGGCGGGCTGGGTCAAGACGGCCAGCCAGAAGCTCGAGGCCAGCAGCGCGGCGATCACGCCGGCGCGCCAGTGGATCACGACGAGGTTCCGCCGCGCGTGGCGCGTACGGTCACCACGTCGAACAGGTTCACCGGCAGGGCCAGACCCGCCCCCGGCCAGTCCGCGCGGCCGCGACCCGAGCGGCCCAGCAGCGTCTTGCGCAGCCTTTCGAGCAGGTAGCCCAGCGAGTAGTAGGCGGACTCGGCGCGAATCTCCTCGACGTGGAAGGAATGGGCCTCGAGCAGCGCGCGCAGGCTGTCGCGCGAGAAGAAGAACAGGTGTTCGGGAAGGGTGTAGAGGTGCCAGCGCGAGCCCGAGAGCCGCGCCAGCCAGCTGCCGACGTCCCCGGTCGTGAGGGCCAGCGTGCCGCCGGGTCGGAGCAGGCGGGCACATTCGGCGGCGGCGGCGTGGGGATCCGGCAGGTGCTCGATCACATCCCACAGCGTCAGGAGATCGAAGCTCCCGTCGGCGAAGGGAGCCGCCGTGGCGCTCGCCAACGCCACCGCTCCCCCGGTCTGCTCGGACGCGCGCCGCGCGGCAGCGCCCGCCAGCTCGATGCCCACGGCGCGCCACCCCGCCCGCTGCGCCGCGGCGACGCCGAAGCCGAAGGCGGCGCCGATGTCGAGCAGCCGTCCCCCCGGACCGGGCGCCGGTAGCCGCGCCAGCCGGCGCTGGAAGGTGTGGGCCAGAGACGCCTGCTGGCCGGCGTAGTCGTCGTAGCCGCGGTCGGCCGCCGGGTCCTCGAAGTAGGCGGCGTCATAGGTGTCCTCGGGCCGGAACCCCACGGCAGGGGTCCAGTATGCCAGCCCGCAGCGGCGACACTCGTGGATCGGTACGCCCGCCTTCACCAGCTTGATCCGTGCGGAGTCGGCTCCGCACACTGCACAGCTCACGACGGGTCGAGCCCCTCGGTGCGGTCGATCACGTAGCGCGGACGGCGCTTGGATTCTTCGTAGGTGCGCCCGACGTACTCGGCGACGATCCCGAGCGACAGCAGCTGGGCGCCGCCGAAGATCAGGATCAGCACCACCACCGATGTCCAGCCGCTGCTCTCGACGGACCCGAGCACGTAGGCGACCAGCGAGAAGATCCCGAAGCCCACCCCGAACAGGGTGGTGAAGAGACCGAGAAGCGTGATCAGACGCAGCGGCAGCACCGAGAACGAGAAGATCCCGTCCAGAGCGAGCCTGATCATGCGCACCAGGTCGTACTTGCTCTCGCCCGCGAAACGCGGCGCTACCGGATACTCGAGCCGCACCGATCGGAAGCCGAACCACGGAACCAGGCCGCGCAGGAACACGAAGTGCTCGTCGAGCGCATCGAAGGCATCGACGGCGCGCCGGTCGAGCAGGCGGAAGTCGGCGCTCGCGGTCACCACCGGCACACTCGTCAACGCACTCATCAGCCGGTAGAAGACGCGGGCCGCGCGCTCCTTCAGATCCGGCTTCCCTGCGGTCTGCCGCGCGGTGTGAACGACGTCGGCGCCCTCGCGCCACGCCTCGATCAACCGGGGCAGGAACTCGGGCGGGTGCTGCATGTCGCCGTCGATCGTCAGGACGGCGTCGCCGCGAGCGTGGTGGAGACCCGCCACCAGGGCCGCCTGATGGCCGAAGGATCGAGTGAAGCGGATCGACTTCACACGGGGGTCCGCAAGTCGCTCGGCCTCGATGCGCTCGGGCGTGGCATCCCGACTGCCGTCGTCGACGAAGATCAGCTCGAAGCGGATGCCTTCGAGGGCGGCGCGCACCCGCCGAACCATCTCCGCGACGCACGCCTCCTCGTCGAGCACGGGAACGACCACCGAAATCAGCGGATCCTCGGGTCGCTTCAAGACGGGGACTCCACGCCAGGACGATGGCCGTACAGTCGAGCTTCGCGTTCCAACATCCGCCCCCGTTCACGCCAACTTCTGCTGCCAGTTCCAGGCACTGCGGCAGATGGTCTCCAGATCATCGTAGCGGGGCCGCCAGCCCAGCTGGTCGCGCGCACGCTCGACCTCGGCCACCACGTGCGGCGGGTCCCCGGGACGGCGCGGCGCCTCGAACACCGGGAAGTCCACGCCCGACACCTTCTTCACCGCCCCGATCACCTCGCGCACGCTGGCGCCGCGGCCATAGCCCAGGTTGAAGGTGCCGGTCCGCTCGCGTTCCAGCCACTGCAGGGCCGCGTGGTGGGCGTCGGCCAGGTCTTCGACGTGGACGTAGTCGCGCACGCAGGTGCCGTCGGGCGTGTCGTAGTCCGTGCCGAAGATCTCGACCCGCGGCCGTCGCCCCGCGGCGGCTTCGCCTGCCACATGGATCAGGTGGGTGGCATGCTCGGCACGGGACCCGGTGCGTCCGTGGGGGTCGGCACCGGCGGCGTTGAAGTAGCGCAGCACCACGTGGCGGAATTCGGGATCGGCGCGCGAGGCGGCGCGAACGTAGTCCTCGCCCAGCAGCTTCGACCGACCGTAGGGGTTGATCGGCGCGAGCGCGTGCGATTCGGCCACCCGCGCCGCGGACGGAATCCCGTAGACCGCCGCCGTCGAGGAGTACACGAAGCGCCGCACACCCGCTTCGCGCGCCAGCCGCAGCAGGCGCGCGGTGTTGTCGGCGTTGTTCGCGAAGTAACGCTCCGGGTGACGCAGCGACTCGGCCACCTGCACGCTGGCGGCCATGTGGATCACGGCGTCGAAGCAGCCCTCGCGGAGGACGGCGCTCACGCCCCGCTCGTCGGCTAGATCGACCCGGCGCACCTCCCCGTAGAGCACGGCCTCGCGATGGCCGGTCGACAGGTCGTCCAGCACCACCAGCGTGTCGGCGCCACGCTCGCCGAGCTGGCGAACGACGTGGGAACCGATGTATCCGGCGCCGCCCGTGATCAGGATCTTCATGGCTCGGCACACGATAGCGGGCCGCGGCCCGGCCCGGTCCGGGTCCGCAGCTCGTGTGCAGGCCGCATGCAACGCGTGCGAGCTCCCCGGTGGAGCATCCGGTTTGGTATCGTCCGCGCTCCGCGGCGGCCGCGACCGCCCGGGAGCGACGGAGGAGCGATGAAGGGCATCGTGCTGGCGGGAGGGTCGGGGTCGCGTCTGCACCCGATCACGCGGGGCGTGAGCAAGCAGCTGGTTCCCGTCTACGACAAGCCGCTGGTCTACTACCCGCTCTCCACGCTGATGCTGGGCGGCATCCGCGAGGTGCTGATCATCTCCACGCCGGAGGACCTGCCCGGCTTCCAGCGGCTGCTGGGAGACGGCTCGGAGCTGGGGATGGAGCTGCACTATCGCGAGCAGCCGCGGCCGGAGGGCATCGCCCAGGCCTTCCTGATCGGCCGCGATTTCATCGGCAACGAGAGCGTGGCGCTGGCGCTGGGCGACAACGTCTTCCACGGCCACGGGCTCTCCGAGACGCTCAACCGCGCGGCCAGTCGGGAAGGCGGCGCCACCATCTTCGGCTACTGGGTGTCGGATCCCGAACGCTACGGCGTGGTGGACTTCGACGCCGCCGGCAACGCGCTGGGGATCGAGGAGAAGCCCGCGACGCCCAAGTCGCACTACGCGGTGGTCGGCCTCTACTTCTACGATGCCGACGTCGTCGAGATCGCCGGCTCGCTGACGCCTTCCGCCCGCGGCGAGCTCGAGATCACCGACGTCAACCTGGAATACCTGGAGCGCGGCAAGCTGCGGGTCGAGGTGCTGGGCCGCGGCGTGGCGTGGCTCGACACCGGAACCCACGAGTCGCTGCTGCAGGCAGCCGAGTACATCCATACCGTCCAGGAGCGACAGGGGCTGATGATCGCCTGTCTGGAGGAGATCGCCTACCGCCAGGGCTGGATCGACCGGGCGCAGCTCGAGTCGCTGGGGGCCGCCCTGGGACGCTCCAGCTACGGCGCGTACCTGCGAACCCTGGCGCGCGAGGAATCGCCTTGAAGTTCACGTCCACGGCGCTTCCCGAGGTGATCGTGATCGAGCCCGAAGTGCATCGCGACGAGCGCGGCTTCTTTCTCGAGAGCTATCACCGCGACAAGTATCGCGACGGCGGGATCTCGGTGGATTTCGTGCAGGACAACCACTCGCGCTCCGCGCGCGGCACCTTGCGCGGGCTCCACGCGCAGCTGGCACCGCTGGCTCAATCCAAGCTGGTGCGCGTGGTGGCCGGCGAGATCTTCGACGTGGCGGTGGATGTCCGGCGCGGATCGCCCCGCTTCGGGCGCTGGGTGGGCGTGGAGCTGAACGACCGCAACTTCCACCAGCTCTACGTCCCGGCCGGTTTCGCCCACGGCTTCTGCGTGTTGAGCGAGGCCGCGGAGGTCGAGTACAAGTGCTCGGCGCCCTACGCCCCCGAGCACGAGATCGCCATCGCCTGGAACGACGCCGGCATCGGGATCGAATGGCCCGTGGAGCAGCCTCAGCTCTCGAAGCGCGATCGCGAGGCGCCGCCGCTCGAGGCCGTACTCGACCGGCTTCCCCGACTCTAGGCACCTGGCGCGCGGAGGGACCTAGATGTCCTCTTCCGCCTCCCAGTCGTCGGGTTCGGCGTTGGGATCGCCCTTGATCTTGCAGGGTGCACCGCAGTAGCAGCAGTGCACCTCGTCGCCAGGCCGTTCGTCGCCTTCGAGCGGCATGTCCGCCTGGCAGATCGGGCAGTTCAGCTCGACGTTGGGCACGCCGGCAGCATCGGAGCGTTCCGCCCCCCACTTGAGGGCTCGCGGGCTAGAATGCCTCGCTCTCGGCGGGTCCCGGTCTCGACCGGAATCGGAAGGGCACCTCCATGAGCGATCCGGTGAGTGCGTTGTTGTTCTCGGTCGGCGTGGCCCTCCTGCTGTGGGGCGGGTTGCAGGGGGAGCGACGCCGTCCGGCGCTGGCGTTGCTGGCCGGCGCCAGCGCCGCGGCCCTCGTCGCGCTGCTGTCGGAGAGCGCCGCGTGGTCGGGACTGGCGGCGGCCGTCGGGGCAGCGGTGGGCGGGTTCTTCGACGGCTGGGGCGGCCCGGCGTCGCGGCCGCGCGGATCGTTGGGCGGCGGCTGGAGCGAGAGCGGTCGCTTCGGCGGGGGTGGCGGCGGCGCCTCGGGGAGCTGGTGACGATGCGTCCGCCCGGGGCGATCGATCCCGCCGCCCGCTTGCGACTCGAGCGCGCCGTGAGCGAGGCGGAGCAGGCCGGCGTCGGCGAGATCGCGGTAGCGGTGGTGCGCTCGTGCGACGACTACGACGCCGTCGGCTGGCGGCTGGGTATGGTGAGCGCGGCCGTCGCCTTCCTGGCCCTCGCGATCTTCGCGCCCCCCCTGCCCGCCTGGGCCTACCTGGCGGCCCTCGCCTTCGGGCTGCTCGCAGCGCGTGGCCTGGCTCGACGGGACGCCGTGCGCCGACGGCTCCTCTCGCGAAGCCTGGTCGATCTGCACGTCCGGGCGCGGGCGCGGCGCTGCTTCTCCGAGCTGGGACTGGGCCGGGCGCACCAGCAGCGCGGCATCCTGATCTTCCTGACGCTCTTCGAGCGGCGCGTGGTGGTGCTGGCGGGCGACGGTTTCGACCGGGGCCTCGACTCGGATGGAACCTGGGCCGGCGTGGTCGAGGAGGCGATCGCGGGCCTTCGCGAGGGACGCGTGGCCGACGGGCTGGCGGCCGCCGTGCGGCGCTGCGGCGGGATCCTGGCGCGGACGGGGGCCCAGAACGTCGAAGTGGTGCGAGACAGGGTGGTGATCGAGGACTAGCGGGAGCGTTGACTTCTACTGAACGATCGGTAGAATTGGTCGGACCAGCAGCGCCGGAGGCTCCGTGTCCACTCCCCCCACCCGCAGCGAGCTCGTGACCAGCCGCCTCCGCGACGAGATCCTGCGCGGCAGCTGGTCGGCCGGCACACGCATGCCCGGCGAGCGCACCCTGGCGTCCCGGCTCGGCGTACACCGCGGCGCTGTGCGCGAAGCCCTGCGCAACCTCGAGCAGCTCGGCCTGGTGTCGATCCGTCCCGGCGGCGGCATCACGGTCCGCCACCTGGAAGAGGCGAGCCTCGAAATCGTCCGCCACCTGCTCTGGGTGGACGGAGCGCCCAACCGCGCCCTGCTGGAGCAGCTGCTCGACGTGCAGGAGATGCTGGTGTGCGGCGCCGCCCGTCTGGCCGTCGAGCGCGGCTCGGAAGAGCAGCTCTTCCGCGCCCGCGAACTGGTCGACCGGCTGACCGACCCGGGCTTGTCCGACGACGACTTCCTCGAAACCGTCGAGCGCGCCGTCGACTGGATCTCGGCGGCCAGCGGCAATCTGGTGCTGCGGCTCACCCGCAACGCCATCGAGCCGGCCTTCGGAAACGCGTTGCGCGACCTGCGCCTCGGCCTCCGGCTGCGGCCGGACCAGCTCGCCAACCTGACCGCTTCCATGCACCGCGCGCTCGAGACACGCGATGCAGCGGCCGCCGAAGCGGGCGTGCGAGCCCTGCTCCGCTTCAGCCGCGAGCGCATCCTGGCAGCGTTGACCGCAGCGCCCGCCCGCCGATCCACGTCGCGCCCCGAACCCCGGTCCAATCAGGAGACATCCCATGGCCGCTGAGCTTCCCGAGCGACACCCGGTGCAGACCGAGGGCGTCGAGACCGCCATGGAGGCGGTCTACAACTGGAACTACGAGCCCGAGATCGACGAGCTGCGCACGCTCTACGCCAACGCCCTCGACCGGCAGTGGATCGCGATGAAGCAGCTCGATTGGGAGCAGGAGCTCGACCGCGAGGCCTTCTCGCGGACGTTCTCCATGGGCGGCATCCCGATCCAGGAGACCGAGTTCTGGAAGAGTCTCTCGGCGGACACGCGCTGGGAGGTGGCGCGGCGCAGCGCCAGCTTCATGCTCTCGAACTTCCTGCACGGCGAGCAGGGCGCCCTCATGGTGGCCGCCCAGCTGGTGAGCGCCGTGCCCCACATGGACGGCAAGTTCTACGCGGCCACCCAGACCATGGACGAGGCGCGCCACGTCGAGGGCTTCGCGGCCTACATCCGCAAGCTCGACGAGGTGCAGCCGATCGCCCCGGCGCTCAAGCAGCTGCTCGACGACGTCCTGGCCACCGACGACTGGATGCTCAAGGCCGTCGGCATGCAGGTGGTCACCGAGGGGCTCGCCCTCTACAGCTTCCGCGACATGCGCAACACCACCGAGGAGCCGCTGCTGAAGGAGCTGCTCACCTACGTCTCCCGGGACGAGGCGCGCCACACCGGGTACGGCGTCAAGTACCTGTCGGCGGTGGTGCCGACGCTCTCCGACGAGAAGGTGGCCGAGATCGAGGACTTCGCCTTCGAGGCGGCCCGCAAGCTGGTGGACTCGCGCGGCGGCATGACCATGCGCGACAGCGTGATGGACCTGTGGAGGGAGGCCGGCATCGACCCGAAGCAGGCCTTCCTCGAGCTGGCCAAGGAGCGCGAGAAGATCGCCTCCTCGCTGCGGCGCAGCGGCGGTCGCCGCGGACCGATCCGCGGCTTCGTGATCCCGACCCTGCGCACCATCGGGCTGCTCTCGCCGCGCATCCAGGCGGCCTACGACGAGATGTTCCTCGCCAACTTCCAGGGCATGATCAAGCCGATCTCCGAGGAGATCATCGAGTTCCCGGACGACCTGGAGGCCTGGGTCGAGGAAGGCGCCTAGCTTCCGTCCGCGCCGTACTCCTTGCCGTAGTCGACACTGAGCCACTGTTCGGGGCGCAGACGCACCACGACGCTGTCGCCACCCTGGCCGCGGGTCGCCTCGATGTAGCGGTCGCCCAGATCCGAGCCCAGGTAGCGGCGCGCCATCGGGCGGGTGTGCTTCTCCACGTCGGCCGTTTCCACCGCCACGACCCGGCCCGAGACGCTCACGTAGCGGTACGGCGGCTTCTCGGTCTGCGCGCAAAGGCTGAAGCGGCGCGCCCGCTCGAGCAGCGCGCCCTTGCGCGAGCCGCGGTCGGTGATCACCCAGAGCTCGCCGCCGGGCTCGTAGTCGTACCAGATCGGTACGGTGAGCGGCGCGCGGTCGGGCGCCTCGATGCTGATCACGCCCACGTGCAGCTCGGCCAGGAAGGCCTGGCGCTCGTCACGGCTCATGGTGAGGGACATGGGTCGGGTCCTCCTCGGGTGCGGATCAGCCGCTCCGCCAGCGGCGGTAGCGGCGCATCAGGTTGTTGGTCGAGCTGTCGTGATCGAGCGCCTGCTCGTCGGCCGCGCGCAGCTCGGGGCCGATGCGGGTCGCCAGCGCCTTGCCCAGCTCGACGCCCCACTGGTCGAAGGAGTTCAGCCCCCAGAGCGCGCCCTGGACGAAGACCTTGTGCTCGTAGAGGGCCACCAGCTTGCCCAGGGTCGCCGGGTCGAGACGCTCGGCCAGCAGCGTGTTGGACGGCCGATTGCCCGGGAAACGCCGGTGCGGAAGCTGGGACGGCGGCACGCCCTCGGCGCGGGCCTCGTCCTCGGTCTTGCCGAAGGCCAGTGCCTCGGTCTGGGCGAAGCAGTTCGCCATCAGCCAGTCATGGTGGTCCTCGCACTCGTCGTTGCTGCGCGCAAAGCCGATGAAGTCGCAGGGCACCAGGCGCGAACCCTGGTGAAGCAGCTGGAAGAAGGCGTGCTGACCGTTGGTCCCCGGCTCGCCCCAGACCACCGGAGCCGTGGGCACGTCCACCGGCGCGCCGTCGCGATCGACGCTCTTCCCGTTGCTCTCCATGTCGAGCTGCTGCAGGTAGGCCGGAAAACGCTCCAGGTCCTGGGCGTAGGGCAGCACGGCGTGGGTCTCGGCCGCCCAGAAGTCCGCGTACCAGAGACCCAGCAGCGCCAGCAGCACCGGCAGGTTCTCGCCGAACGAGGCAGAGCGGAAATGCTCGTCGACCGCGTGCATGCCGTCGAGCATCTCGCGATGGCGCTCGGGGCCGATCGCCAGCATCAGCGACAGGCCGATGGCCGAGGACAGCGAGTAACGCCCGCCCACCCAGTCCCAGAACTCGAACATGTTGGCCGGATCGATGCCGAACCCGGCCACCTCGGCCGCATTCGTGGAGACGGCGACGAAGTGGCGCGCCACCGCCGCCTCGTCGCCCAGCGCGGACAGGCACCAGGCCCGCGCGCTGCGGGCGTTGCGCAGCGTCTCCAGCGTGGTGAAGGTCTTCGAGCAGACCACGAAGAGAGTCTCGGCCGGGTCGAGGCCGTCGAGGGCCGCGGCCAGGTCGGCGCCGTCCACGTTGGCGACGAAGGCGACCTGGGGTCCATCGGCGAAGGACCGCAGCGCCCTGCATGCCATGCGCGGTCCCAGGTCCGAGCCGCCGATGCCCAGGTTGACCACGTGGCGAATCGGCTGGCCGGTGTGGCCGCGCCACGCGCCGCTGCGCAGCTGCTCGGAGAACCCGGTCATCTGCGCGAGGACGCGGTGCACGTCTTCCATCACGTCGCGCCCGCCCACCGCGAAGGCGGCACCGCGAGGCGCGCGCAGCGCCATGTGCAGCGCCGCCCGCCCCTCGCTGGTGTTGACTGCCTCGCCGCCGAAGAAGCGGTCGATCTGCCCACGCAGACCGCTCTGCTCCGCCAGCTCGAGCAACCGCGCCAGCACCTCGGCGTCGATCCGGTTCTTCGCGTAGTCGAGATGGAGCCCCAGGACCTCGACCGCGAAGCGCTCGCCGCGGCCGGGGTCCTCGGCGAAGAGTGCGCGCAGCGTGCGGCCCTCGAAGCCGCCGCGCAGCTCGGTCAGTGCCCGCCAGGCGGGAAGCTCGGTCAGACGTGCGGCGGAACCCACGGCGCGGCTCTACCAGTCGATGCCCAGCGTCTGGCGCATGGCGGCCTCGAACTCGGCGTCATCGAGGCGGCGGCGCGCGCCGGTCACCAGCTCGGCGTCCTTGCCGACCGGGCGCCGCAGCGCGTGGTCCCGTCCCTCCACCGCGTCGGCGATGGCGACGCCCACCGCCTCGGGACCCGGCCGCTCGCCGCCGACCAGCTTCCCGTCCGTACCGCTCCAGAGGCGCTGGAGCTCGTC
The DNA here is from genome assembly GCA_041577695.1 of Myxococcota bacterium. GTDB lineage: Bacteria > Myxococcota_A > UBA9160 > UBA9160 > PR03 > JASJBO01. The sequence goes on from JBFGIM010000051.1 coordinate 14,525, forward strand.
GTAGGGAGGTTCGTCGGTGCCGTGGCTCGCCGAGTTGCCGTGGAAGGCGGTTTCGAAGAAGCCGGGCTCGACGATCGAGACGCGGACCCCGAAGTGACCCACTTCGAGATGGAGCGCCTCGGACATCGCCTCCAGGGCGAACTTGGTGGCCGCGTAGAAGCCGCCCAGCGGCGCCGCCACGCGACCCGCCACCGAGCTGACGTTGACGATCACGCCGGAGCCGCGCTCGCGCATGGCGGGGACCACGGCCTGGATCAGCCGCGCCGCGCCGAAGAAATTGGTCTCGAACATGCGGCGCACGTCCTCGAGCGGAACCTTCTCGATCGGACCGCGCGCGGACCAGCCGGCGTTGTTCACCAGCGCGTCGATGCGCCCGGCCGCGGCGAGCGCGCGCTCGACCGAGGCGGCGTCGTCCACGTCGAGCGCCAGGCGTTCGGCGACCTCCAGGTCGTCCAGGGTCTCGGGCCGCCGGGCGGTAGCCAGCACCCGGTGGCCGCGGCGCGCAAGCTCCTGGGCGGCGACGCGGCCGATGCCGGTGGAACATCCGGTGATGAGAACTCGCATGGCCCCTCCCGAGGCATGAGCGCGCGAAGGGCTCAGGTCTTCTTCTGGCAGCGCTCGCAGTGTCCGTAGAGCTCATGCCGGTGCCGGAGCAGCCGGAAGCCGTAGGTCTCGGCGATCCGGTCCTGTGCCGACTCGATCATGCTGCACTCGAACTCGACGATACGTCCGCAGCGCACGCACACCAGGTGGTCGTGGTGCTCGTGGGGAATCTCGTAGCGGGTCAGGCCGTCCTCGAAGTTCCGCTCCACCGCCAGCCCCGCCTCGCAGAAGATCTTCATGGTGCGGTAGACGGTGGTGTGACCGATGTGCGGATGGCGCTCTCGCACGCGCTGGAACAGCTCGTCGCTGGTGATGTGGCCGGTCGCATCGAGGAAGACGTCGAGGATCGCCTCGCGCTGGCGGGTGCGCTTGAGCTGGTGATCCTCCAGATAGCGGGTCAATGCCTTGCGCTCGATTTCGTGAGCCATGGCCCGATTCTAAACGTTCAGAGCTTGTCGAGCACTGTTTCGGCCGCTTCGGCCAGCTCGTCGTCCATGCCCTCGGACAGCATGCGCAGCTGCGTGCGCAGCCCACCCGAGGGGCGCGGCGCCTCGCTCTCGAGCCCTTCCGACAGGGCCTCGAGGGCGGCGAGCTGGAGCTCGCGGTCGGGCGCGTCGAGGAAGGCGGAGGCAAGGGCCGGGTCCCGAGGCGGGCCCACCTGTTCCAGATAGGCGCGACACGCATCGGCGAGGCCCGGGCTGCCCTGGGCATCGCGCACGGTGCGCGCCAGCGTTTCTTCTACGGAGGGGTTCGAACCCTTGGCAAAGAGGTGTTTGTCGAGCTTCTTGAGGTACTGGCTGGTGGCCTCGCGCGAACGTGCCTCCGCGGCGGCCCCGCGCGGTCGCTGCTCGGATCGCTCGCGCGGCTTGTCGCGCCGCCGATCGATCTCGGCCCAGGAGAGCTTGGGTCGATCACCGCGATCGTCGTGGCTCATCGAGCGCTCCCGATACGGTCCCGAGCGAGGACCCGGGCGGCCGAGAGGTTCTCCCGTGCGGCCGCATTCTCGCAGTCGAGCTCGACGGCTCGTTCGAACGAGCGCAGCGCGTCGGGGTGGCGACCGGCATCCTGATAGGCGAGCCCCAGGTGGTTCTGGATCTCCGAGGCGTCAGGCGCCAGCTCGGCGGCCCGCTCGAGATCCGCGATCGCCCGGGAGGTGTCGCCCTGGTCGAGGGCCGCGGTGCCGGTGGCGTAGAGCCGGGCCGCGCCCAGGGTAGTGCACCCGATCGCGAGGCAGGCTGCGGCCAGCGCCAGCCAGACGACGCGCATGGGTGTAGGTCCGATCCGCGGAGCGGATTTCGCGCTGCTTGCCGCAAGAGGTCGGTGCATCGTGTCGATTCTCCCGCCGTACGGGCTCCACCGCAAGCGCTGAGTCGGGAGGCCCCGTTGCCGCCTCTCGAAGGACGTGGTAAACGGTGCGGGAACATGTTCTGCTGCATCTACACCGATTCGTTGCGCGCGTGTCTCGCGCACGGGAACGGTTCCCGGGTCTCCGCGGGACCGGTTCCGATGCCCGCAGCAAGGATGCGTCCGCCCTCGCTCTGATCCAAAGACGCCAGGGACACTGGCCGGAGGCCGCGGACGCAGCAGCGACCGCGGCCTCTGGCGTTCTGGAGCTCCTGGATGACTTCGAGATTCGAAACCCGACCGATCGCGACCGATGTGGCGCGCGGCGGCCTGCGCGAGGTGGTGCTGCTGGCCTACCCGGTGGTGCTGACCCAGCTGTCGCGCACGGCCATGGGCGTGGTGGATTCCGCCATGGTGGGTCACCTGGGGGCCACGGAGCTGGGCGCCGTCGGCTACGGGGGCATCTGGATGTGGACGGCCACGTGCGTCTTCATGGGGACCGCCACCGGCGTGCAGACCTTCGTGGCCCAGTCCCACGGCTCCGGCCGCGAGGACGTCGCGGCGCACTGGACCTGGCAGGGTCTCTACGCGGTGTTGCCCTGGGCCACCCTCGGCATCCTGATCTTCGCGGGCGCGTTGCCCGCGCTGCTCGGGTGGCTCGGCCCATCGCCGACGCTGCAAGGGCTTACGGCCGACTACATGATCGCCCGCGCCTTCGGCGCACCGGGCCTGGTGGCGGCGATGGTGTGGGCGTCGTACTTCCGCGGCCTGGGAGATGCGCGCACGCCACTCGTGTGCGTGGTGCTGGCCAACGTACTGAACGTGGCGCTCGACTACGGACTGATCTTCGGCGAGTTCGGCCTGCCGGCCTGGGGCGTCGCCGGCGCCGGCGCCGCC
>JBFGIM010000052.1:0-17284 GCA_041577695.1 Myxococcota bacterium
CGTGTGGGTCAGCAGGTGGTGGACCAGGATCTCGTCGGTGTGCTCGGCGCAGAGCTCCGGGAAGTAGTCCTTCGCCGGCCGGTTCAACCCGAGGAGGCCGTCCTCGACGAGCTGCATCACCAGCGTCGCCGTGATGGGCTTGCTCAACGAGAAGGCCGGCCAGAGGGCCGTGGTGTCGAGGGGCGGCGCATCGTCGCCCGGGTGGAGCACGCCGTTGGCCTCCTCGAGGACGATCACGCCGCGGCGCGCGACGAGGACCGAGAGCGCGGTCGTGTGCCCGCTCTTCACCCAGCCGTCGCAGAGGTCGCGGACGCGATCGATGCGCTCGGGGAGCATGCCGACCGACTCGGGCGTTCCGGAGCACAGCTCCACTCAGGCCTCCACGGCCGCCGTGACCGCGTTCTGGAACACGTCGAAGTTCCACTTGAACTCCATCCGCTCGCTGATGTCCTTCGTCACCTCGAAGTAGGCGCCCACCAGCTCGCGGTCGCGATCGATCCAGAACATGGCGCCGCCGGCACCGGGGTGGGAGAGCGCGCCCTGCGCCTGGAGGCTGCCGTTGAAGTACGGCCACTTGGTGGGCGACTCGACCGCCCAGCCGTAACCCCAGGAGCCGTGGGCGAAGCGGGCCCCGAAGAGCAGCGAGCCGATGCCCGGGATCTGGTCGCGGGTCATGGCCGCCACGGCGGCGGGCGAGAGCACGCGCGCGTCGCCCAGGCGGCCCCGGTTCAGGATCATCTGACCGAAGCGCACCATGTCGAGGGGGGTGGAGGTCATGCCGCCACCCGCGTTCGGCGTCTGGTGCCATTCGGGCGTGTCCATCCCGGGCATGCCGCCGAAGCCCGCGGCCATGGGGAAGTCGGCGGGGCGCTGGACCCGGCGCGCCAGCAGCGCGTCCGGTACGACGTAGTAGCTGTCTTCCATCCCGAGCGGCTCGAAGATGCGCTCACGCGTGAGATCGTCGATCGACTTCCCCGAGAGGCGGCGCACGATCTCGCCGAGCAGCACGTAGTTGTGGTTCGAGTAGGTCATCACCTCGCCGGGCCGCTGGCTGAGCGGCGCGTCCCAGAAGATCTCGAGGAGCCGATGGATCTCGGGATGCTGGGTGTCCGGACACGGCGGCAGCTCGAGTCCGGCCTCCAGCTTCTTGGCGGCATGGATCAGCATCGGAGGGTCGGTGTGCCACGGGATGCCGGACGTGTGGGTCAGCAGGTGGTGGACCAGGATCTCGCCCTTGTGCTCGCCGGACATCTCGGGGAGGTAGTCCTGCGCCGGTCGGTTCAGCCCGAGCCGGCCGTCGTCGACGAGCTGCATCACCAGGGTCGCGGTCACCGGCTTCGCCACCGAGGCGATCGGGAACAGGGTGTCGCGCTGGAGCGGGGCCGAGTCGGGCTCGGGGCCGACCACGCCCCAGGCCTCGTGCAGCGCGATGACGCCGCGGCGCGCGACGCAGACGCACAGCGAGGGCGTGTGCCCGTGCTTCACCCAGCCCGCACACAGATCGCGGACGCGCTCGATGCGGTCGGCGTCGAGGCCGGCCTCGGCCGGCGGGCCCTCGCGCAACGGGTGGCTCATGCTCGGCCCTCCTCGGGCACGCGCGCGGCGAGCCCCTCCAGGATTTCCTTCGCCGCCGCGCGATCGGTGGCGGCGCCGGCGGCGTCGCCCGTGGCCTGGCGCGCCAGCGCCCGCGAGCCGAGGATGCGCCAGGTCATCGTCTGGAAGCCCGCGGGCTCCGCCTCGGCGAGCGCAGCGTCGGCGCGCTCGAGCGCCTCGTCCCAGCGCTCGGCCCGTGTGAGCGCGCGCAGCCCGAGCTCGAGGGCCACGGTGCGCCCGCGCAGCATCCCGAGCCGCTCGGCCCCGGCGGCCATCTGGTCGGCGAGCTCGAGGGCCCGCTCCCGATCGCCGGAGGCCAGCGCGGCCTCGGCCTGGGGGATCTGGGAGGGCCGGTAGCCGGTCTCCTCGTTCTTCTTGTCGAGCCAGGCCGCCAGCTCGCGGCCGTCGGGTCCGCGCCGCGCAGCGATCACCGTGAGCAGGTCGGTCATCAGCTGCTGCATCCAGACCCGCGACAGGCGTCCGGCCTCGTCGAGCACCTCCACGGCCTTCTGCTCGGCGCGCTCCAGGGCGCCCACGGCCTCGAGCCACTGGGCGACGCCCAGCTCGCGCATGCAGCGGCCGAAGGGATGCTCCTCGTCGGCGACCTCGCGCTGGAACGAGTCCCAGGCGTCGTCGAAGCGACCCAGGTCGGTGAGCGCCAGGCCCCGGATGCTCGGGTACTGCACGGGCGGCGAGCCGAGCTGCTCCGCCAGGGCGATCCCCTTGTCGCAGGCCTCGACGCACGCTTCGAACTCGGCGCGGACGTAGTGCTGCCACATCAGCCAGAAGTAGTGCTCCTTCAGGCGCAGCGGGTCGCGGCGCGCCTCGAGACGGTCGCGCAGCGCCAGCGCCTGCGGGTAGGCCTCGTTCGGCATCAGGATCCGCAGGCGCGCCGAGGCGGCGTCGATGGCGAGCTCCTCGTCGCCGAGCTCATCGGCGAGGGCGATCGCCTCGCGGCTGTTCTCGTCGGCCTGCTCGCGGTAGTCGGCCCAGTAGTCCACGAACCAGGGGGTCGGCAGCAGCGCCCTGCACATGGCGCGCTTGTCGCCCAGCTCCTTGGCGAGTGCGTAGGCCTCCTCGTAGGACGCACGCATGGCGTCGGCCCACTCCTTGGGCTCGTCGAGGGTCCGGATCCAGAGACCGCGGCTGCGCATCAGCAGCAGCTCGAGCTCGCGCGGGCGGTCGCCGGCGGCGCGCGCTCGCTCGCGCAACGGCTCGAGGTCCTCGATCGCCTCCTTGCCGCGGAAGAGGTCGAGCTTGAGCTGGGCGCGGGCCCGCAGCACGGCCTCGCGCTCGGCGCCCTCGGGCGCGATCGCCACCGCCTCGGCGAAGGCCTCGAGCGCCTCGTCGATGCGCGCCAGGCCGCGCAGCGCCCGGGCCCGCAGCCGCAGGATCTTGGTGCCGCCCTCGGCGTGCTCGTCGGGCAGCACGGTGCGCGCCGCGTCGAGGTGGTGGAGCGCGTCCTCGAAGGCCAGCGCGTCGAGCGCCCGGTCGGCGGCCAGCATCAGCCAGCGCCCGGTGCGCTCGCCGTCCGCCGCGGCGCCCGACTGGTACAGGTGATGGGCGATCTCCGGTGCGTGGCTCTCGGCGTCGCGGCCGTGGAGCGCCTCCAACGCGTCGGCCATGCGGAGGTGCAGGCGCTGGCGCCGCGCCGTCGAGAGCAGGGACAGCAGCGTCTGGCGGATCTGCTCGTGGACGAAGGCGTAGCGCGCCTCGCGGTCGGTGGAGACGTCCTCCACAAGGCTCGCGCGCCCGGCCTCTTCGAGGGCGTCGAGCAGGTCGTCCTCGTCGATGCCCTGGAAGCCCGCCAGCAGGTCGAAGCGGAACACCTTGCCCGCCAGCGCGGCGATGGTGAGGATGCGCCGGCACTCGTCATCCACGCGCTCGAGGCGCTGGCCGATCACCAGGCCGACGCTGCGCGGCACCTCGGTGTCGGCGATCTGGACGCCCGAGAGCCACTCGCCGGATTCGTCGAAGAGCTTGCCCGCCTCGAGCAGGTGCCGGAACACCTCCTCGACGAAGAACGGGTTGCCCTCGGTCTCGGAGAAGACGAGGGCCAGCAGCTCGGGCGGCGGCTTGCGCCCGGCCCGGGCCTGGAGGATCTCCGAGACGCCCTCCTGGGTGAGCCGGCCCAGCACGATCTCGTCGGCGCGCCGCTGGCGCAGCAGCTCGGGCAGCACCGCAGCCAGGGGCCGGCCCGGCTTCAGCTCGGTGTCGCGATAGGTCCCGATCGCGAGGAGCGGCATCTCCGCGATGCGCTGGGCCAGGTGCTGCACCAGCAGCAGGGTCGACTCGTCGGCCCAGTGCAGATCCTCGAACACCAGGAGGATCGGGTTGTTGCGCGCGTTGCGGGCGACGAACTCGCTGATGCCGTGGAGCAGATAGCGGCGCTCCTGTTCGGGTGGCAGCGAGATGGGCTCGGGGATGTCCGGGTAGCGCGCGCGCAGCTCGGGCATCAGCTTGGCGATCTCGGGCGCGTTCTCGCCGAGCACCTCGCGCAGGCGCTCGGGGGTGAGGTTGCGCGCCGCCTCCTCCAGGTGCTCGATCGTCGGCAGATAGGGAGGAGCGCCCTGCTGGTCGACGCAGTGGCCGGTGAGCACGGTCATGCCCAGGCGCCGCGCCTCCTCGGCGGTCTCGTGGACCAGGCGCGACTTGCCGACGCCCGCCTCGCCGCCGATCAGCACCAGCGAGCCGGCGCCGCTCCGCGCGCGCTCGACGGCCTCGAGGAGCTGGGCGCGCTCCTGGGCGCGGCCGACGTAGGGCGTCCGCTCGCGGCCCGAGAGCACGCCGGTCTGGGCGTCGTCGACCCACGGCACCTCGTAGAGGTGCCAGGGTGCGTCGATGCCCTTGAGATCGAACTCGCCGCGGTCCACCAGCTCGCCGCGGGCCGTGCCGAGCACGCCGTGCACCGTGCCCGACACGAAGATCGTGCCGGGGCTCGCGACCGTCTCGATCCGCTTGGCGAGGATCAGGGTCTCGCCGTGCAGGCCGCCATCGTCGTTGATCACCTCGCCGGTGTGGAGCCCGACGCGGAGCTGCACCTGGGTGTCGGTCTCCTTCCGATTGCGGCGCTCGATCGCCCGCTGGATCTCCTGGGCGCAAGCCACGGCGCGGCGCGCCGACTGGAAGGCCACCATCAGCCCGTCGCCGGTGTCCTTGATCGGGATGCCGCGTTGCTTCTCGACCTGCGCATGGGCCAGGCCCGCCAGCTCGCGCTCGACGGCAGTGGCGGCCTCGTCCCCCAGGCGCTGGTTGAGCGCGGTGGATCCGACCAGATCGGTCGAGAGCACCGTGACGGTGCCCTCGGGAAGCGTGGGCGCTTCGGCAGCCAATGGGGACCTCGCGGGAGATTCTGTCCCAGGATCAGGGTGGTTACAAACGCACCGGAGGCGCAACCAGGAGGGCGAGCCGGGGGGGAACCCAATTGGCGTATAATCGATCCGGGTGGAACAGGTGAGGTATTCGGCATGATGAGAATCCGACTCGGCGAGGTATTCCTGATCGCGCTGCTCGTTGGATGCCTCGCCGGGCCCCAGCCGGCCGAAGCGGCGCGACGGCGTGCCACCCACGAGCCCGTGGGCTCCCAGCTCTTCACCAGCCCCCAGTCGCAGCCCCTGGCTCTCTCGGCGGATGGAAGCCGCCTCTACGTGGCGAACACGACGAGTAACACCGTCTCGGAGATTGCCACCACGACCGGTCTCCAGCTGGCGCAGATCGAGGTCGGGATCGACCCGGTGAGCCTCGCGGTGCGGCCGGGCACCGACGAGGTCTGGGTCTCGAATCACGTCTCCGACTCGGTGAGCGTGATCGACGTGGATCCGGCGAGTGCGAGCTTCCGGCGCGTGATCGCGACCGTGCAGAGCATCTCGAACGGCGTGACGGATTTCGACGAGCCGGTGGGGATCGCCTTCGATGCCAGCGGCTCGAAGGCCTACGTGGCCTTGTCGTCGACGAACCGCATCGCCGTGATCGACGCCGCCAGCCGCAGCGTCACGACGCACCTGCCGCTCACGGCCCAGGAACCCCGCGCGCTCGCCGTCCGAGGCGGGCTCCTCTACGTGGCCGCCCTCGAGACCGGGAATACCAGCGAGCTCTCGTCGTGCATCAACGGGAACAATCCCCCGCAGTGCACCCTCGGAACCGGCGATCTGCTCGCCTTCGCGACGAATCCCAATCTCCCCAACGCCGTGAAGAACATCGTCCTCGACCCCGACCTGCCGGATTTCGACGTCTTCGTGTTCGACACGAGCACCGACCAGCCCGTGGACGTGGTGAGCGGCGTGGGCACCCTCCTCTACGGACTCGCCGTCGACAGCGGCGGGACGGCCTACATCGCCCAGACGGACGCGCGCAACGAAGTGAACGGGGCCGATGGGCTCAACCTCATCGACCTCGACAACCGGATGTTCCTGAACGAAGTGGCGCGGGTGGGCTGCAATGCGGGCGGGTGCTCCTTCACCCACGCCTCGGACGTCTTCGACCTCGAGCCGGCGAACCCCACCCACGCGAACGCACTGGCGACGCCGTACGGCATCGCGGTCAGCGGCGACGATTCGACCCTGGTCGTCACGGCGGCCGCCTCGAGCCGTGTCTTCACCATGAACACCGCGACGATGGCGATTACGGACGTGCTCGACCTCGGAAGCGGAGCTTCTGCCGGCCAGCAGATTCCGCGCGGCGTCGCCCTGCAATCGGACGGAACCGGGGCGCCCCAGACCGCCTGGGTGCTGAACACGCTCGACAACACCGTGGCCGAGATCGACGTCTCGAACCCCGCGAACCTGCAGCTGGTGGGAACGACGCCGGTCGGGTCCGACCCGACGCCGCCCGAGGTGCGGCGCGGCCGGATCGCGTTCAACAACGCCTTCGCCTCGGACACCGGCACTTTCTCGTGCGCGAGCTGCCACCCCGATGGAAACACCGATCAGCTCCTGTGGCGCATCGGCGGCAACTGCGCGGCGTGCAGCAGCGATGAGCCCCGATCGACGATGCCGGTGCGCGGACTCAAGAACACGCTTCCCCTGCACTGGGACGGCACGCTCGGCGACCCCTTCGGCGGGGGCAACGGCGACGTGGGACCCGGCGGTAACGGCGGCACCGACTGCACCCTGGGCGATGCCGACGACGACCACGACTGCTTCGTGGATCTGGGGAACGCCAGCCTCTCCGGCGTGATGTGCGACCAGACCGGCGCCTGCCCGCCAGGTGGCAACCAGCTCTCGGCCGGCGAGATCGACGATATGGCGTTCTTCCTGGCCAGCATCTCGTACCCACCCGCGCGCTCGCGCTCGGCCGACGATCTCGTCGACTCCAGCGGTATGGACGGGTTCCGCGACTTCTTCACCGATCAGGGCGGGCTCGGCGGCGCCCTATCGACCTGCGCCGACGCCGCCGCTGGCTGCCATGCGCTGCCGCTGGGCACCTCCACCAACTCGCCGGTCGTGGGCGGCTTCGATGCACCGACGATGCGCGGCATGACGGACCGCTTCATCCACTTCTCCAATGGCATCACGAGCACCCAGGAGTTCATCGAGGGGCAGACCAGCTGGACGCCGGCCGACGGCTTCGACGAGGAGATGGCTTTCGCGGCCACCTTCCCGAGCCTCTTCACGCTCGCGTACGGCGTCACGAACACCGGCATCTTCCAGATGTTCGAGCAGGCGAGCACGGGCTACTCGGGCGCGCTGGGGCGCCAGGTGACGCTCGATTCCACCACCACGACCGGTGCGGCGCTCGCGGCTACCGAGGCGATCGTCGACGCACTCGAGGTCGCCGACGAGAACGGATTGGTGAACCAGCGCGCCGTGGGCGTGCGAGACGCCGGCAGCGGGCTCGCACCGATCACCCTGTCCTACCGAGGGAACGCGGGGAACTTCGTCTACAAGCGCAATGCCCTGGAGCTGACCCATGCCCAGCTGATTGCAGAGGCCCAGGCCGGCACTGCGATCGTGACCCTGACCGGCGCCCTGCGCCAGAACCACGGCACGGATGCAGCGCCGCAACCGCTGCTCGCGACGAACGGCACGGGCGCCGGCCCGACGGGCAATCCCCCTCTGCCGGTGATTTCGGGTGCGGACCCGCCGGCGTTCAACGTGAGCGGTACCGACGTGCGCGTCGACGCCGCGATCTTCGTCGACGGTGTCCCGGTCACCGGCTCGCTCTCGTGCACCGTCTCGAGCGACCCCGACTTCTGCCAGGACGGCGTCGTATCGATCGACCTCGACAGCAACCCCGGCAACGGCCTCCGCCTGCTCCAGGTCCTCAACCCGAGCGGGCCGCTCAGCAACGAGATGCCGATCTGCTTCGGCAATGCTGGGAACTGCACCTAGACCAGGCGTCAGTCCCCGACCGACTCGGGCACCTGATCCAACCCGTAGTAGGTGTGGGCGAGGCCCTCCGCCGAGTACCGGACGATCCGGAAGCCAGACGGGTCGTCGCCTAGCGGTTTCCCCACCGGCCCGGTCGTGATCATCTCCAGCGCGCCGTCCTGTCCATGGGCGTTCCGGTGGTAGTGCCCCGCGAGCACCGCGCGGACGCCGTGCGCCTCGAAGAGGTCGAGATAGACCCGCCGGCGCTCGCGCGAGAGATTGAAGTACTCGTCGTCTTCGTCCGGCTCCGCCAAGAAGTAGGGATGATGCTGGAACACCAGGATGTTCGCGGCTCCCGATGCCTGCGCCCGTACCAGTTCCTCCCGGAGCCAGGCCAGCTGTGCATCGACCTCCGCCTGCACGGCGTCGGGTTCGCTGATGATGGTGCTGTTCAGGACGATCCCATACACGTCCCCGTACCGGAAGGAGTACCAGTCCTTCCCGAAGGTCTCGCGGTACCAGGTCAGGCTCTCCGGTGTGGGCTCGTTTTCGAGCTCGTGGTTCCCAGCAAGGAGATGAAGTGGGATCGCTGGATCGAGTTGCGCCGCGATACGCTTGAACTCCGCGGTCTGACCCGCGTGACCGGGCGTATCGATGAGATCGCCGCAGATCACGACGAAGGCGGGCTTCAGCCGGTTCGCGTGGGCGATGGCCTGCTCGAAGCGTACCGTCTCGGCTTCGAAGGAATCGTCGTTCCAGGGCAAGCCCAGGTAGGAGAACAGGACCGGCTTCGCGAACATGCCGAACTGGGTGTCGGCCATCTGGAGGAAGAACCCATCGGCTCGAGCGAGGGCCGCGCTCCCGATTCCGACGAGCAGGATGCCGATCGCGATCCAGCGCGTCATCCCGCAGACGCCTGGCGAAGCCGGGTGGAGCGGACGTCCGCGACCCCGACCTTCCGCACCAGCTCCCGGAACCGCGGCTCCGCGCGGATCGGATCCCACCGGTCATCCAACCCGAGCTCCACCATGCGATACGCCCGCTTCTCGTAGCCCGTCTCCAGCGCGCCGAGCGCCGCGTCGAGATTGCCGAGCCCGACGTGGATGCGCGCCAGGCTCACCGGCGAGACCCACTCGCCCAGCGAGCGCGCCTCGAGCTCCGCGAGCAGCACGCGGGCCTCGGCCGAGCGACCGGAGATGGCGAGGCAGTAGCCGATGTCGCCCACGACGAGGGGATCGTCCAGGGAGATGGTGTTCGCCTGCTGCAGGAGCTTCAGTCCCTCTTCGGTGTCGCCCTGCCGACATTGCCACATGCCGAGAGACTGGGAGCCGAGGGGATTGCCGGCATCCAGTTCGATGGACTCGCGGTAGAAGGCAAGGGCCTGCTCGGTCTGGCCGAGCCACCGATAGATGCGCCCCGCGGTGTGGGTCACCATGGCGTTCAGGGGATCGACTGTGAGGGCGACGTCGATGTCGCGCTTCGCTTCGTCGAGCCGGCCGAGCGAAGCCAGGGTCAGGGCGCGGGCTCGGCGGGCGAACTCGTAGCTCGGGTTGATCTCGACGGCGGCGTCGAGGGCGAGCATCGCTCCGTCCCAGTTCCAGTCGCGGAAGACGTGGACGAGCCCCAGCGCCGTCCGCGCCTCGGGGAGGTCCGGATCGAGCTCGAGGGCGCGGGTCGCCAGCGCCGCGGCCCGGTCCATGACGGCCGCCGGGTAGACATCCTCGCCCTCGGCCGCGACGACCCAGGTGTGCATGGGCGAGCAGGAGAGCATGTCCGCGAAGCCGGCGTAGCCGAGCGGATAGTCGGGGTCGATACGGATCGAATCCTCGAAGTAATCGCGGGCGCGCAGGGCGGCGGGCGGGGTGTGCTTCTGGGCGAAGTACCAGCCCTTCATGTACGCGTCCTGGGCCTCGGGCACCACAGCGGAACGCTGGCCGAGGCGCGCCGCCACCTGCGGCGTCATCCGCGCTTCGACCTGCCGCGCCACGGCCGCCGCGATCTCCCGCTGGAGCGCCAATACGCTGGTGAGGTCGCGATCGAATTGCCGGGCCCACAGATGCTCGTCTCGGCGACCGTCGATCAGCTGCGCCGTCACGCGCACCCGGTCGCCATCGCGGAAGACGCTGCCCTCGACGAGGGCATCGACGCCGAGCGCCTGCGCCAGCTCGGACAGCGAAAGGGGAGAATCCCTGTGCATCATCACCGTCGTCCGGGACGTCACGCGGAGCGTGCCGATCCGCGCCAGGTCGGCGATCAACGCCTCGGTCATGCCGTCGACGAAGTACTCCTGGCTCGCATCCCCGGTCAGGTTCTCCAGCGGGAGGACCGCGATCGATCGGATCGGCCCCCGCTCGGCGGGCGCGCGGCCCAGGGCCCACCAGCCGGCGGCGAGGAGGGCGAGGAGCGCGGCGAGCGAGGCGGCGGCCAGCGCGAGCCGGCGGCGCGGGCGCGCCGGACGCGGAAGGGAAGCGGGGCGCACCCTTCCCGGGTGCCCGAGCGCGAACACTTCGATGGGCCGCCCGCCCCCTTTGAGCTCGCGCGGGCCGAGCGCCACGGCCTCCACGCCCGGCTGGTTCCGGACGGCCTGGCGCACCTCCGCCGAGACGCAGAGCCCCCCACCCGTGGTGAGGGCGCAGAGCCTGCGCGCGACGTTGACGCCGTCGCCGGAGACCTCGTCGCCCACCCGCACCACGTCGCCCACGTGGATGCCGAGGTGGAGGTCGAGATCCGGCTCGTCCTCCAACTCGTCCTGGAGGGCCAGCGCACAGCGGACGGCGTCGAGCGCGCTCGGAAACACGGCCAGGCACTCGTCGCCGCGCATCTCGATGGGTTCGCCGCGGTGGCGCTCCACCACCGGCAGCACCAGGGTGCGGTGTCGCTCCCGGACGCGGAGCCCGCGCTCCTCGTCCGCTGCCATCAGGGCCGTGTAGCCGACGACGTCCGTGAAGAGGATCGCCGCCAGGCGGCGGTCGAGTGCCTCCTTCATGTCGCCAGAGGATACACCCGGACGCCCGGGAACGCCGATCCCCCGGTCTGGAACCGCAGCAGAGCCCCCCCGAGCGGAAATGGTCGAAGCCCGGAGGGGGCGTTATACCTTGTGCGGTCTCTTCACCGAGGAACGCTTCATGAAACGAGTGATCCTGTCCCTCTTCGTGGTTCTCTACGCGAGCACGGCCTTGGCCGAGACCGGCTTCCAGCTCGCCGTGCCGAACGTCAACCTCCCGGACGATCCGGCCGTGAACGGCATGCGCCTCTCGTTCCTCCACGGCCGGAACCAGAGCATGAGCGGTTTCGATCTCGGCGTGCTGTCCATGAGCGAGACTCACCGGATGTCGGGCCTGGCCCTGGTGGCCGGCATCCACCGGGTCAACAGCGAGATGGACAGCGGCGCCGTCTTCAGTCTGGTGAACTACCACAGAGGCAGGGATTCGGGCCTCAACGGGGCGTTCATCAACCTGCTCCACAACACCGAGGGCGCCTTCAACATCGGCTTCGTGAACGTCGCCAGCGATGCGACGCTGGCGGACCTCGGCGGGTTCAACATGTCGAAGCGCTCGACGGCCCAGATCGGCTTCCTGAACATCACGAAGGAGATCCGGAGCTTCCAGTTCGGCTTCCTGAACATGGCCGAGAACGGCTTCCTCCCGATCTTCCCCATCTTCAACTTTCCCAAGCCCTGAGCCGCGCAGGCCGACCCGCGTGACCCCGGGGGCTGGGAAAACATTTTCTGCGAGAGTGGAACTCGAATCGGACTCGGCATCCTCGACTCCGAGCAGATTCCGACCGTGCTGTTCGCTTGATCGCAGTTAACCTACCGTTTTCGCACCGGAAATCCGATTTTTGCAGCGATGGCGGTAAGTTGGGACCGGATTTTGCACTGTCCTGGAGCGTCCTCTGGGAAGGGGATCCGTGCCGCGAAGCTCGTGGCGCTCTCGCCCCCTTTCCGCGCCTTGGAAAGGGCGAGCGATGCTGGGCCGATTTGGACTATTTGCTGCCGTTCTCGCGCTCTCGCTGGTCCCCGCAGGGGCGCAGGCCGTCACCTTCGTCTTCGAGGACACGACGCCCGACACCGGGATCGACGTGCGGTTCACGGCGGATCTGAGCATCACGGGCGACATCCTCACGCTGGTTCTCACCAACGACTCGCTGAACCACGCGAACGGGGCGTCCCCGAGCCTGAACCCCAACGACCTGCTGTCGAGCTTCTACTTCGACGTCTTCAACGGCGTCAGTCGACCCACCCTGACCTATGCGAGCGCTAGCGGCGACGTCTGCCTGACCGACAAGGACGCTGCCGACGACTGTTCGGTCGTCGACAAGGAAGCCGATCTCCGCGCGTTCGCGCCCAACGACAACACCTGGGCGTTCCGGGACGACACGACGCTCTCGTTCGGGGCCGACACGCTCACCTTCGCCGTCGGCACGGTCGGGAACAACAGCTTCGGTACGAACGGATTCAACGGAAACGTCGTCGACGGCTTCGATTACGCGCTCTACGCCGGCGACGCCACCACCGCGAACCTCAACAATGATCTCTTCATCACCGGCAGCATCACCTTCACGTGGTCGGGCGCCACGGGCTTCACCGACGCCGACATCGCCAACGAAGCGGTCTTCGGCCTGGGCACCCAGCCCGACAGCTTCGGCTTCGTCCCGGAGCCGGGCACGGGCCTGCTCCTGGCCACGGGGCTCCTCGGTCTGGTGTTGCAGGGGCGCAGGCGATGAGGGTCTAGAGAACCCTCGGCTCAGAACGCCCTGGACCCCGGTCCGGGGCGTTTTCTCTTCTGGGCCAACTGGGCCCGTTCCCCAACCGCGGCTGGCAGGGCTAGAAGAGATCGCGGAGCTGCTCGGCCAGCCCCTCCAGCTGCAGCGCGAAGTACTCCAGCTGCTCGGGGCCGACGCCGAGGGCTTTGGTGCTCTCCTCGCCGGCGGTGCCGAGCACGCCGGTCGAGAAGGGGGCCACCTGGATCACATGCGACAACCCGTCGGCGAGGCGCAGGACCTGTAGCGTGGCCGGGTCCGATGCGACGGGCCCCGAGACGTCCGCGCCATCGGCGGCGGCCGCAATCACGTGGTCCGGCAGGTTGCAGCTCCGCAGATAGTTGACGCCGATCGGTGCGTGCAGGGCCCGGATCGCCGTCGCCAACTCGTCCTCGCTGGGATCGATGTCGAGCAGGCCTCGCACCCGTCCCCGGGCGACGATCTTCAGCACGAGCAGGCTTCCCACGTTGCGGAGCAGGGCGCCCAGGAAGACATGCTCCGGGTTGCCCGCCCGGAGCTCGCTCGAGATCAACCTTCCGCCGTAGGCGCAGACCAGCGAGTGGTGCCAGATCGCCATCCACACCCCCGGAAAGATCTCGAGCTCGGCGCGATCTTCGACATCGAAGAGCGAGCGGCAGGCCGCCGCCATGGCGATGTTGGCGGACTCCTTCAAGCCGAGCCGCATGAGCGCCTCGGAGACGCTCGCAACCGGGACGGCGCCCGCGTAGACGATCGAGTTGGCGGTCCGAAGGAGCTGGGCCGCGATCACCTGATCCTGGGAGACGAGTGAGGCAGCGTCGCGGACGTTCGCGTCCGGGTGCTCGAGGAGGTCGACCAGGCGCGTGGCAACGGACGGGAACACCGGAAGTTCCCCTTGGTGCTTCTCGGTGGATTCCCGTATCCAGTGGACCAACGCTTCGGAGCGGTCGGGCATGGCGCCTCACCTCTTCTGGCTTCCCCTGCGTGGATCGGCGACTCCCGCTCCGCGCTGAAGCAAAGCCTTGGGGTCACCGCATCTCTTCGCTGGAGACGTCTGCCGTGGACCCATCGATCGGCTATGAATCGCTGCTCGTGACGGTGCTCCCGCATACACGACGAGCCGTGAGGGTTGGTTCCTGGGCGGTAGCTGTTCTGCTGATGGCAACCCTGGTCGAGGCGCCGGCGGCGGAGGAATGGATTCCTGTCGCTGCCTGGCAGGACCCTCCTCGAGACGCGCGCCCCGTCGCGCGTTGGTGGTGGCCGGGGGACAGCGTCGAGCCGAAGACGCTGCGGAGCCAGCTGCAACGAATCAAGGCTGCGGGCTTCGGCGCCGTCGAGCTCCAGCCGCTGCTGCTCGGTCTCGGCGCCGAAGACCTGGCGGCCGACCCGAGCCTGCGCAGTGCCGGACAGCCGGCGTTCGGCAAGTCGGTCGCCGCCGCGGCTGCGGCGGCCGCCGAGATCGGACTCGCCTTCGACTTCACCCTGGGCAGCGGATGGCCGGGCGGGCTGCCGACAGCGAAGCAGAACGCCGAGCGCCAGCTGTTGATGGGGACGCTGGACGTGGCGGGCCCTCGCCACTTCCAGGGCAAGCTGCCCGCGCCTCCCGATCAGAGCTACCGCCGCGCGGTGGAGTGGGTGCTCGATGTGCTCGGCCCCTTCGATGCCGAGGTCGAGCTCGTCGCGGTGCTCGCGGCACGCCTCGGCGACGAACGCGCCGGGGTCCCCATCCTCGAAGACGTTCGTCTCCTCACCGAGGCGGTCGAGGCGGGCCGGCTCGACTGGTCGGTGCCGCAGGGCGACTGGCGGATCTTCGCGCTCTACGCGAACTCGACCGAACACTTCGTCATGGGCGGGGCCTTCCCCGGCGCCGAGGCGGAGGCGCGGGTCGTGGATCATCTGTCGCAGCGCGGGGCCGATGCCCTGCTGGCGGGCTATGCGGAGCCGATGCTCGACGCGCTGCCGCCGGGCCGGGTGCGCGCGGTCTTCGTGGACAGCTTCGAGCTCATGGGCGAGCTGCCCTTCACGGCCGCGTTCCTCCAGGCCTTCCAGGCTCGCAGTGGCTACGACCTCACGCCGCATCTGCCGCTGCTCTTCCGCCGGGGCGGCGAATCGAAGTACGGCGAGATGATCGACTTCCTGGGCCGCACGGGCGGGCCCCTGTACCTCGCCCCCGGGCGCGACAGGGCCGAGCGGATCCGGGAGGACTACGAGGCGGTTCGTCGAGCGCTGTTCGAAGAGCGTTTCGTCGCGCGGTTCGCCGCGTGGGCGCGGGCGCGCAAGCTGGAGCTGCGCCTCCAGGCGCACGGCGGCTACGGCGACTACCTGGATACGTACGCACGCGCCGACGTTCCCGAATCCGAGGGACTGTTCGGGGGCGGAAGCTTCGACTTCCTGAAGCTGGCAGCCTCCGCCGCGCACGTCGCAGATCGCCGCTGGGCCTCGTCCGAGTCGTTCATCACGCTGCGGCTGCTGGGAACCCGCCTTTCCGGGGACGAGATGCGGCTGCTGGCGGGGCGCGCCTACTCGGCGGGCATCAACCGGCTGGTCTTCCACGGCGTGCCCTATCCCTATACCCGCGCCGACGGCGAGATCTGGTACCCCTTCTGCGGCGGCTTCGGGCGGATCCTGGCCGGGCCGCTGCCCATGTCGTCGCACATCGACGCCGGCTTCCTGGCCGAGCTCCCCGAGTTCAATCGCTTCCTGGGTCGCCTGTCCGTGGCGATGAGCCGGGGGGAGCCCGCGGCGGATCTGGCCTGGCTGCGTGCCGACCCGATCTTCCCCGACACGGCCAGTCTCCAGCTCGGGCGCGTCGATCCGCTCGCCGGCGAGTCCGCGACGACGCGGGCGCTTCGGGCGCGCGGCCTCGTCCACGATCGCGTCAGCCGCAGCATGCTGGCGGGGGCGCAACCGACGCAGGCGGGAGTCGGGATCGGCGCGCGGACCTACGGGGCCGTACTGCTCGACCCGCTCGAGATCGCGGAGCCCGCTCTCGTCGAGCGCATTGCCGACATCGCCGAGGCCGGCGTCCCGGTCCTCGCCCTGGGTGCGCTGCCTCGGCGCGCTCCCGGTCTTCGCGATGCGACGGCCCGGGACGAGCGGGTGCGCGCCGCCACCAAGCGACTCTCCGCACGCATCGTTCCGGTCCCCGACCCGGACCGTCTCGAGGCGCTCCTGGCGCAACAAGTGAAGGGCACGCTGGTTGCGCCCCCGCCCGGCGAGAGCCTGACCGTCTCGCTCGAGCGACGGCGCAGCCGTGCGGGCGACCTCCTGCTGGTCTTCAACGAATCGTGGTCGCCGACGCGGGCGAACCTCCGTTTCGAGCGGGCGGGCGGAGCGCTGAGGCGCTGGGATCCGCGAACCGGCGCCCAGACCACGCTGCGGGAGGCGGTAGTAGACGGCGACGTCGTCGCCGTGGATCTCGAGGCTGGAGAATCGACTATCCTGACGCTCGACCCTTCTCCTGGAGAGCAGCTTGAGTGAGTCAGATCCGGCGAGTTCCGGTTTCGCCGACGCCCGACCCTTCGAGGCCATCCCCCGCGCCCCGATCGCGCCGCTGGTGCGCGGCATGCTCCTCGACCGCACCACGCAG
The DNA here is from genome assembly GCA_041577695.1 of Myxococcota bacterium. GTDB lineage: Bacteria > Myxococcota_A > UBA9160 > UBA9160 > PR03 > JASJBO01. The sequence continues at coordinate 16,231 of JBFGIM010000052.1, forward strand.
ATCGACATGCGGAGCCTCCACGACCGTCTCTATGCCGAGCACGGCCCGGTGGTGACCCAGGGCTATGGGCGCTTCGGCATGGTCTACCTGTTCGGGCCCGACGCCAATCGCTACGTGCTGCTCGACCGCGACCAGATCTTCTCCTCGCGCGATCCGTGGATGAAGATCATGGGGACCATCTTCCCCAACGGTCTGCTGCTGCGCGACGGCCTGGAGCACCGGCACCACCGCAAGATCATGCGCGAGGCGTTCAAGAGCCCCGTGCTGCGCGAGTACGCCGAGCGCATGAACCCGGCCATCGAGACCGGGCTCGCGGACTTCGCCGGGAGTCGCCATGCGTTCCAGGCGTTCAAGACACTGACCCTGGACCTGGCCGCCTCGATCTTCGTCGGCGTGGACCTGGGGCCCGAGGCGCGCCGCATGAACGAGGCCTTCGAGGCGATGGTGGCGGCGTCGATGCCGGGGCTGCGCCATCCCCTGCCCTTCGGCCGCCACCACCGCGGGGTGACGGGGCGCCGCTTCATGCAATCGTTCCTGGGCGGCATGCTCGACAAGAAACGCGGCGACCCGGGCGGAGACCTCTTCAGTCGCCTGTGCCGGGCGCGCTCCGAGTCGGGCGAGGCCTTCGCCGATGCCGACGTGCTGGACCACATGGTGTTCCTGATGATGGCCGCCCACGACACCACCACCAGCACGCTGACGTCGCTCACCTGGGAGCTGGCGCGGAACCCGGCGTGGCAGGAACGGGTTCGCGAGGAGTCGCGGGCCTTCGGCAGCGCGCACCCGGGCCTCGACGATCTCGACGGACTCGAGGCGCTGACCTGGGCCATGCGCGAGACGCTGCGCCGCTACCCGCCGCTGCCGGTGATCCCGCGCGTCGCCACCGCGGACTTCGGCTTCGAGGGCTATCGCATCCCGGAAGGCGCGATGGTGGTCCTCTCGCCCATCCACACGCACCACATGGAGTCGTGGTGGCCGGATCCCTTCCGCTTCGACCCCGAGCGCTTCGCCCCGGGACGCGCGGAGCACGAGCAGCACAGCCACTGCTTCGTCC